>NZ_VSRL01000085.1 GCF_012184385.1 Lentzea indica | reverse complement strand
CGCGAGCGTGCCGCCGGGGCGATCCCTTGGGCAGGAAGCCCTTCGCGCCCGCGTGCAGGGCCTGTTGCAGGTGCGGTGGCCTGCCGCGGCCGGTCAGGATCACCACCGCGCACGACGGGAGCACCCGCGCCAGTTCCTCCGTCACCTCCAGGCCGTCGAGCTGCGGCATCTGCAGGTCCACGACGGCGACGTCCGGGCGGTGGGCCCGTGCGGCCTCGACGGCGGCCCTGCCGTCACCGGCGCGAGCCACCACCTCCAGGTCCGGTTCGAGGTCGAGGAGCGCCGCGAGGGCGTCGCGGATCAGCTCCTCGTCGTCGGCCAGCAGCACTCTGATCACGTGGGCACCACGACCAGCAACGTGAACTCGTCAGCGGCCCTCTCGACGGCGACCTGACCGCCGACCGCCGTCAGCCGTTCCGTCATGCCCCGGATCCCGTTGCCTTCGCGAGAAGGCCCCAAGCCGGCGCCGTCGTTCGTGACGGTCATCCGCACCTCCTCCTCTGCGACAGCGACGTCGATCATGCACCACGTCGCGTGGCTGTGCCGCAGCACGTTCGTGCACGCCTCCCGCAACGCCAACGCGAGCTGCGTGGCGCCTTCACCGCGCACCACTGGCACCTCCGAGACGGTGCAGCGGATCCCGGCCTCCTGAAGCACGTTCCGCACCGCCTCCAGCTGCTCGGGCAGGTCCACCGCGCGGTAGCCGTGCACCGCGTCGCGCACCTCTTCCAACGCCGACGACGCCAGCCGCTGCGCCTCGAACGCTTCCGCGGCCGACCGCTCCGGATCAGTGGAGGCGAGCCGCCCGGCGAGCTCTGACTTCAGCGCGATCACGGTCAGCCGGTGACCCAGCAGGTCGTGCACGTCGCGGGCGAACCGCAGCCGTTCCTCGCTGACCGCGAGCTCCGCCCTCGCCTCGCGCCCGGCCCGTGCCTGCGCGAGCAGCCCGGCGAACCACATCGGTAGTCCGGCCATGGCGATGATCGTCACCCCGACCGCCGCCGCGATCATCTGGTACGTCGTGGCGTAATGGGCGACGAAGGCCCCGACCAGCCCGGCGAGCACGACCGCGCCGAGCGCCGCGATCCACCGCCAGACGCCGGTCAGCAGCAGTGGCGCGAAACCGGCGGCGGCGCCGCCGATCCATGCCCACGTCGACAGCTCGTCGGGGCCGACGGGCGCCACCAGCGGGATCGAGACCAGCGTCGCTGCCACGAGCACCCAGGGCTTCCCGCCCCGCAACGTCACCGCGTACGCCACGGCCAGCACCAGCAGCCCGAGCACGCCGAGCCAGCGCGTGGCGGACGGCTCGCGCAGCACCGCTACCAGCGGCACGGCGAGGCAGCTCACCCACAGCACGTGGAGCGTGCCGCGCAGCGCGGTGTGCGGAAGATCGTTCATCGCCATCAGCCTAGAACCACTTCAGCAGGATCGTGACGGCGATGACCAGGTCGAACACTCCGCAGAACTCCGACCACCACCGCGGCACCACGGCGTTGCGCACGTGGTGGACGAGGTCCCACACGGCGTGCGCGCCCCAGCCGAGAGCGATCAGCAGAACCCCGGTCTCCGGCGACACCGTGATCACCACAGCCGCCAGCGCCACGTACACGCCGAACACCGCGAGCTGCAGCCGTGGCGCCCGCCTGCCCCAGAACAGGTACGCCGCCTGGCACAGCAGCAGCGTCCAAACGGGAGGCACGAGCGGCGTCTGCCAGAAGTCGAACGACACCGCCAGAGCGATGACCATGGGCCAGCGGTCACCCAACGCCCGGATCACCGGATGCGCACTGGGTGTCCCGTGCTCGTGCCGGTAGCGGATCATCACGGCGGCCATCGCGGGCAGCATCAGCACGTGCCCGCCCATCTCGACCGCGTCGCCGTCCAGCGCCCCGAACCAGTACGGCACGAGCAGGACGAGGTAAGGAACGAACATCGCCGCGCACATCTCGACGATCCGGCCATGGCCGCGGTAGCGCATCCACAACGCCATCGGCACGGACATCGACACCGCCATCCACAGCGCGGCGAGCTCCACGCGCTCGGGCGTCCACAACGACCCGAGCAGCGCCATCCCGATCAGCATCGCCACGAGCATCTCGGCTCCGTGACGCACCAGCGGCCTGACCGCCGGCGAAACAGTTGTTGTCATGCATCGAGAGTCGAACAGACGCCCGGCAAGACCCATCCGCGCGGTGTCATGACTTTCCTGTGCGAAACGCACAGACGAGCTATGCGTTCACCTCTGACCAGATGGTCTTGCCACCGGGGAAATCCCGTGTGCCCCAGCAACGAGAGAGCTGAGCGACGAGCAGCAACCCCCGCCCCCGTGAATCACCGAGCCGTGACTCGCCGAGGTTCGGCAGCGCGGCCGGAGTGCGGTCGTCGACCTCCACTCGGACGAAGTCGGTGTGCCGTTGCACCCGCACGGCCCGCGGGCCCTGAGCGTGCTCGTAGGCATTGCTGGCCAGTTCCGTGCACACGAGCAGGACGTCGAGCCGGACGTCTTCCGGCAGGCCTCCCAGCAGACTTCCGGCCCACGCGCGCATCGCGGCCAGGTCCGGTTCTCGCTCCGGCAGGGTGTGCAGTGTCCTCGCGGAGGTGCCCAGCACCTCGGGAGTGTCTATGTCCATCCCCACCTCGTTCGGCTGAGGCCTTCCTGGCTGCTCAAGATGGCCGTCAGGGTGCGAAATACCACTGTGCGTGCTAACCCAAACGTGTGGACGGGTACGGGTTCAACCTTGCGCTGGTCGCGGTGCTGGTGTTGCTCAACGCTGCCTTCGCCGGCAGCGAGATGGCGCTGGTGTCGTTGCGCGAGGGTCAGCTGCGGTCGTTGGAACGCGAAGGGCGTCGCACGCTCGTCCGGCTGGCACGTGACCCGAACAGGTACTTCGCGACCATCCAGATCGGCATCACGCTCTCCGGATTCCTGGCCTCGGCCACCGCGGCGGTCTCGCTCGCGCAGCCGCTCGTGCCGCTGCTGAGTTTCCTCGGCGGTGCCGCGAACGGCGTCGCGATCGCGCTCGTGACGATCCTTCTCACGTTTGTCACGCTGGTGTTCGGGGAACTCGCGCCGAAGCGTCTGGCGATGCAGTACGCGGTCCGCTGGGCGAAGATCATCGCCCGCCCGCTGGACTTCCTGTCGATGGTGTCACGCCCGGCGGTGTGGTCGCTCAGCAAGGCGACCGATCTCGTGGTGAGGATCTTCGGCGGTGACCCGGACGCCGAAGAGGAGCAGATGTCGCCGGAGGAACTGCGCGAACTCGTCGAGGTGCAGCACCATCTGAACCCGGAGCAGCGCATGATCATGACCGGCGCGCTGGAGATCCACCGGCGGCGGCTGCGCGAGGTTCTGGTGCCACGCAGGCTGGTCACCGTTCTCGAAACAGGTTTGGACGCGGCCACCGCGCGGGAAATCTTGGCGAGGTCAGGACATTCGCGGGCCCCGGTGACCAAGGACGGCCATCTGGACGACGTGGTCGGCGTGGTGAACCTGCGCGATCTGCTCGACGACGACGTGGCGCTCACGGACGTGGTGCGGGCGCCGATGGTGCTGCCGGACTCGGTGCGCGTCGCGGACGCGTTGCGGCGCATGAAGGCCGAGCACGAGCAAATGGCGCTCGTCGTGGACGAGCACGGTGCGGTCGACGGCATCGTGACGCTGGAGGACCTGCTCGAGGAGATCGTCGGCGAGATCTACGACGAGACCGACGCGGACGTGGTCGAGGTGCGCGCCGAACCGGACGGCTCGATCGAGCTGCCCGGCACGTTCCCCGTCCACGACCTGGCGGACGTCGGCGTCACGCTGCGGGACACGCCACCCGGTCCGTACGCGACGATCGCCGGTCTCGTGCTGGTGCTCCTCGGGCGCATCCCGGACGAACCCGGTGACGTGGTGGAGGTCCCCGGCTGGAAGATCGAGGTGCTGGGCGTGGAGCACCACGCGATCACGCAGGTGAGGCTGAAGTCACAGCCGGAACAGCGGAATGACCAGGGCCTCTGAACCGTTACACACGAAGCAGCTGCTTCCAGCTGTCACTCCTGCCAAACGGAAACGGGGGATTTGTCATGCCTGCAGATCTGCAGAACCGCGCATCCGGGCAGCAGGACGCGGACCTGGTCGGCCAGTACCTGCGCGACGTCGGTGGCACGCCGCTGCTGACCGCGTCCCAGGAGGTCGACCTGGCCAAGCGCATCGAGGCCGGTGTCTACGCCGCTCACCTGCTCCAGAGCGGCGACACGCGCGACACGCGGCTGCTGCGCCGGATCGCCGCCGACGGCGAGCGCGCCAAGGACCACATGATCCGCGCGAACCTGCGCCTGGTCGTGTCGGTCGCGAAGAAGCACTCGTTCCGCGGGCTGCCGTTCCTGGACGTGGTCCAGGAGGGCAACCTCGGTCTGATCCGCGCGGTCGAGAAGTTCGACTACGCCAAGGGCTACAAGTTCTCCACCTACGCGATGTGGTGGATCCGTCAGGCGATCGAACGCGGTCTGGCCGAGCAGACCCGCACCGTCCGCCTGCCGGTGCACGTCGTGGAAGAGGTCAACAAGCTCAAGAAGATCGGGCAGAAGCTCTCCGCGTCGCTGGGCCGCGAGGCCACGGTCGAGGAGATCGCCACCGAGGCCAAGTGTTCGCCGACCCGCGTGCAGGACCTGCGCGACGCGGCCCGCACCTGCGTGTCGCTGGAGACGCCGGTCGGTGACGACGGCGGCTCGGTGCTGGGCGACCTGATCCAGGACACTGACGGCGTGTCCGCGCCGGAACTCGTGGAACGCCAGCAGTTCGAAGAGGGTGTGCGGTCCTTGTTGGACGTCCTGCCAGAACGGCAGGGCCGGATCATGCGCCTGCGGTACGGGCTGGAGGACGGGCGTGAGCGCACCCTCCAGGAGGTCGCGGAGGAGCTCGGCCTGACCCGCGAGCGGATCCGCCAGCTGGAGAAGCAGTCGCTGTCCGTGCTCAAGCAGTCGGGGCAGCCGGAAGATCTTTTCGCGCTCGCCGGCTGACAACAGTACGAAAGTCGCTTGTTCCAATCGTTGTCGTAACTAAAGACTCATCACGTCCGCTCTAGCGGACTACCGCTGTTTCGCAACCGCGTGTGAACGCATCTGTTCGGGCTGTCGAGGGCCGGCCCGCGTTCGCACGCGGTTCCCCTGCGATCAAGGAGCAGTGATGAGACAACGCACCCTGCGCACGCTCGGTGTGGCGGCAATCGCCGCCGTTGGAACTGTGTTAGCGCTCCCACAGGCTGCCGCCGCTCAGCCGGAGGGACCGATCGTCGCGGAGAGCGCGCCGAACGCCGTTCAGGACAGCTACATCGTGGTGCTCAAGGACAACGCCATGGCGCGCGACGCGGTTCGCGGCAACGCCGACGGCCTCGTCGGGCGCTACGGTGGCAAGATCGGCTTCACCTATCGCGCCGCGTTCAAGGGCTTCTCGGCCACCATGTCGGCGAAGCAGGCCAAGCGCGTGGCGGCCGACCCGGCAGTGGCCTATGTGGAGCAGGACCGGACCGTGCAGGTCCTGGCGGACCAGCTCAACCCGCCGTCGTGGGGGCTGGACCGCGTCGACCAGGCTGACCTGCCGTTGAACAGCAAGTACAGCTACAGCACGGGCGCGTCCAACGTGACCGCGTACGTGATCGACACCGGCATCAACTACGACCACGCCGACTTCGGTGGCCGGGCGTCGTTCGGGTTCGACGCGTTCACCGACGGCCGCAACGGCAAGGACTGCCAAGGCCACGGCACGCACGTGTCGGGCACGGTTGGCGGCGCGACGTTCGGCGTGGCGAAGAACGTCAAGCTCAAGGCCGTCCGCGTGCTCAACTGCTCCGGCGGCGGTTCCGTCGCCACCGAGGCGGCGGGCGTCGACTGGGTCACCGCGAACGCCGTCCTGCCCGCGGTCGCGAACATGAGCCTCTACACCGGCACCGCGAACGAGCCGAGCCGCGTTCTGGACGACGCCGTCCGCGCGTCGATCCGCGTCGGCGTCACCTACGTCGTGGCGGCGGGCAACTTCAACGACGACTCCTGCAAGTACTCGCCACAGCGCGTCACCGAGACGATCAACGTCATGGCGACGGCCCGCACCGACGCCCGCGCGTCGTTCTCGTCCTTCGGCACCTGCAGCGACCTGTTCGCGCCCGGCCAGGACATCGTCTCCGCGTCGTACAGCAACAACACCGGCTCGGCCACGATGAGCGGCACGTCGATGGCGTCACCGCACGTCGCTGGTGCGGCCGCGCTGTACCTGGCGGACAACCCGTCCAAGACCCCGGCCGAGGTGCACGCCGCGATCCTCGCCGCCGCCACCCCGAACAAGGTCACCAGCCCCGGTGCCAACTCGGCCAACCTGTTGCTGCGCACCAACACCGGCGGCGTTCCCGGCGTCTCCGTGACCAACCCCGGCGCCCAGACCACGGCGCTGAACGGCACGGCGAACCTGCAGTTGTCCGCGTCCGGCGGCACCGCGCCGTACACGTGGTCGGCGACCGGTCTGCCCACCGGTCTTTCGATCTCTTCTTCGGGTCTCATCACCGGTACCGCGTCTGCTGCGGGCACCTACAACGTGACCGCCACGGCCACGGCGTCGGCCGGTGGTTCTGGCAGCACCTCGTTCACGTGGACGGTCGGCACTGCTTCGTGCGCCACGCAGACCAACGGCACGGACGTAGCGATCCCGGACAACTCGACGGTGTCGAGCTCGATCACGTTCAGCGGTTGCACCGGCACCGCGTCGGCCAGCAGCAAGGTCGAGGTGCACATCAAGCACACCTACAAGGGTGACCTGGTCGTCGACTTGATCGCGCCGGACGGTTCGGCGTACTCGCTGCACAACCGCTCGGGCGGCAGCACGGACAACATCGACCAGACCTACACCGTCAACCTGTCGCCGGAGACGCGCAACGGCACCTGGAAGCTTCAGGTCCGTGACGCGGCCACCGCCGATGTCGGCACCATCGACACGTGGAGCCTGACGCTCTAACTGTGTGAAGCGCGGGACATCGTGCCATCGGTCCTGATGGCACGATGTCCGCGTGAACGTGCCCGCCGTCCTGCGCACCCTGGCCCGGTTGAGCGCCGCCGAGCAGCCGCAGAAGGTCCAGCTCGATCTGACCAAGGCGGCGGGTCTGCTGTGGCTCGGCGACCACAAGCCGTCCTGGCAGGCCATCACGGCGACGCAGGCGGGGCTGGAGTGGACACCGATCACGTGGACCGCCCCGAAGCAGGGCCGTGACCAGGTCCGGCACCTCGCCGCGTTCGACGCGCTGCACCAGGAGGACCGGCTGCTGCGGCTGGGCTGGGCGTTCCTCGTCGGGCCGGCACAGATCGGTGGCCAGCGGAGGCGCGTGTGCCTGCCGCTGGTCTCACGGCCAGTACGGCTGCACCACAGCATGGGGTTGACTTACGCGTTTCACGTCGCCGGTGACGCGGGGGTGTTCCCGCTGATCGACGACTGGACGAAGTCCGCGGAACGGGAGGCGGAGCTCGCGCCGACCGAGGTGTGGATCACCGAGACGTTGCGCCTGGCGGGGTTCGAGAACGTGCCGATCGTGCACGACGATCCCCAGTCGTTGGTCTCCGGCCAGGAACTCGTCGTCGCCATGGGGGCTGGGCTGCACGCCGGCGAGCCCGTCGTGACGACCGAGCACGGGACGGCACTGGTCGATTGGGCGATGAAGAAAGGCGTGGAGGACACCGCGTTCGCTGCGCTGTACGGCGCTGGCACCACACCGGACGATCGGGAGGAGCCGATCAGTTCGGCGTTGCCGCTCAGCCACAGCCAGGAACGCGCCGTCGAGCACGCACGCCGCGCACGGATCACCGTTGTCGGCGGGCCTCCGGGATCGGGCAAGACACACACCCTCGCCGCGTTGGCGCTCGATGCTGTGGCAGCAGGAAGGTCCGTGCTCCTCGCGAGCCGCACCCGCAACGCCGCCGACGTGCTGGGTGCCGCGTTGCGCCGGGCGGGTGGGCCGGTGCCGGTGCTGTTCGGCGACTCCGAGCTGCGGCAGGAGATGGCTCGCGAGCTGAGCGACGGCCTCGATGCCACCAGCAAGCCCGACCTGGTGAAGGAACTCGAAAAGGCTCGGCGCGCCGCGGCCGCGGCTGTCACCCGTGTCGAACGCACGGCCGCACAAGCGTTGAACGACGAGAAACTCGCTGCGGAAGCGAGAAAGCATCAGGCGTTGATGGCCGCGCATCGCACGGTGGCTCCCAAGGCGTTCGACGCGGGCGTGGATTTCGTTCAGCTGCACCAGCTTCTCGAGCCGCGCACCGGGTTCCTGAGTGGACTGCGCACAGGCTGGGCACTCAACAAGGCACGCAGACTGACCGGCGCGAGCGAGGCATCACCGGAGGACCTGGCCGCCGCGGTCGAGGCGGCGGAACAGACAGCGGCCGCCGTCCGGATCGGGACGAGCGGCGGCACCACGTTCGGCGAGCTTCGGCCGTTGCTGGCCGAGCAGGATGCCGCGAGCCGGAAAGCGACCGCGGCGTGGCTGAAGGAGTACTCGGTCAGCCAACGGGGATCGGGTGCGCGCAGGGCCGTTGCGGCGCTGGCGAAGGCGTTGCGGTCAGGGCGCGCGGCACGGCGGCGCGGGCTGGCGGAGATCGACAGCGCGGATCTGGTGGCGGCACTGCCGTTGTGGGTCGGGACGCTGTCCGATGTGGAGGACATCCTGCCGCCGGTGGCCGCCATGTTCGACCTGGTGATCATCGACGAGGCGAGTCACGTCGACCAGCCGCTCGCCGCGCCGGCGTTGCTGCGCGGGCGGTCCGCGGTGATCGGCGGCGATCCGCGGCAGCTGCGGCACGTGTCGTTCGTGAGCGACCAGGCCGTGCAGGCCGCGGTCGACGCGGAGGGCACGCAGGACCTGCGCGACCGGCTGGACGTGCCGAAGGTGAGCCTGTTCGACGCGGCGGCCGCGACCGCGGGCGTGCACTGGCTCGACGAGCACCACCGGTGCGCGCCGCATCTGATCGGGTTCGCGGCGGCGAAGTTCTACGACGGCAAGATCGCGTTGCTGACCACGCACCCGGCCATCGCGGACGTCGACTGCATCGACACCGAACACGTCGGGGGAGAACGCACCTCGAAGGGCGTCAACCAGACCGAGGTCGACGCGGTGCTGGCGCACGTGCGCAAACGGGTCGCGGCGGGCGTGCGGTCGATCGGCGTCGTGACACCGTTCCGCGCGCAGGCCGACGCGCTGGAGGAGGCGCTGCTGGGCGAGCTGACGCTGGACGAGATCACGACCGGTGGCGTGCGCGTCGGCACCGTGCACGGCGTGCAGGGCGGCGAGTTCGACGAGGTCGTGATCAGTCTCGCCGCGGACGCCAAGCCCGGCGCGTGGCGTTTTGTGAACGACCGCAACCTGCTCGCGGTGCTGACCACCCGCGCTCGCCGCCGGGTGCACGTGATCACGTCGGCGCCGGAACCGCCCGGTCTGATCGGCGAGTACCTGCGGCACGCCGACATCGCGCCGACCGAGACCGCCGGTGCCGACCCCGATGACGCCTGGACGGCTCGGCTGGCGCAGGAGCTGACGACCGCAGGGCTGACCGTGCGGACGGGCTATCCGGTGGGGCAATGGCGAGTGGATCTCGTGGTGGGGGAGAAGGAGGACGCGGTCGCGGTGGAGACGCGCCCGCACCCGGAAGGGGCACAGGCGCATCTCGCCCGCTGGCGGGCGCTCACCCACGCGGGGTGGCGCGTGAACGACGCGTTCGGCAGCCGGTTCGGCCACGATCCCGCGCGTGCCGCCGTGGAACTGGCTCAGGAACTGGCGCCGGGCCGCTGAGGGCGTCTGCAAGTACTACCAACTCGATGTTGGCGGTACTTGCAGACGTTGTTACCGCCGAGCCGGCTGGAACAGCGGCTCCGAAGCCACCGCCGCCGGCAGGAACGGGTTCGGGTTCGCCGGGCACACGGTCCCGACGGGCGGCAGCGTGCCGTTGAGCAGGTACGCGTTCGTGTGTTCGGTCGCGCACTTGCTCAGCCCGTACGCCGTGTGCCCCCAACCCGCGTAAGCGAGCAGACGACTACCGGCGAGCTGCCGGTTCACGGCCTGCGCGCCGCGGAAGTCCGTGACGCCGTCGAAGTGGTTGCCCACCACCAGAACCGGCGCGCTGGTGCGGGTGCGCCACGGTCCGGTGAAGCGGTCGTGGTTGACCGGCCAGTTCGCGCACGCCGCGTTGCCCCACCACCAGGCAGGCCCGAACTCCGAACCCGCTGCGGCGTAACGGGAAGTCGCCCGGTACGCGCCGAAATCGCGCGGGAACTCGATGTCCGCGCACACGTTGCCGTTGTAGGCGTCGAACCCGTTGTCGTAGTCCGGTTCCGCCGCAACGGAAACCCCGGCCGCCGCATCGGACAGCTGATCGAACAGCGTGGCGGCGTCCGGCCAGCTGCGCGGGTTGTACATCGCGCCGATCGCGGTACTGATCACCGCGTCGTAGGTGTACAGCCGGTCGCCGAGCTGGATCGGCTTGGCGCGCACGGAGCTCAGCAACGCGTCCCAGCGCTTCTCCGACCGGGGACCGAAGACGCACGCGGCCTCGTCGCAGTTGCGGAGGAACTCGCGGAACTCCTCCTTGGTCGCGATCCGGTCGGACTTGATCTGCCATCCGCTCGACCACAGCTCCGGGTTGAGCACGCCGTCGACCACGAGTGCGCGGATGTTGCCGGGGAAGAGGTTCGCGTAGGTGGCACCGAGGTACGAGCCGTACGAGAAGCCCAGGTAGCTGATCTTGCGGTCACCGGCGGCGCGGCGCAGCAGGTCCATGTCCCGCGCCACGTCCGCGGTGCTCATGTGCCGCGCGATCGCCTGGTCGTCCCGGCACTCCGGGCCGAGCGAGCGGTACCTGTCGAAGTACGGCCGCTCCTGCGCCACCTGGTACGGGAAGCCGGGGATCCCCTCGAAGAACTTGTCGAGGTCGGCCTCGCTCTTGAAGCAGTGCAACGGATCCGACCGGCCGATGCCGCGAGGGTCGAAACCGACGATGTCGAACCGGCCCTGCAGGTTCGCCGACAGGGCGTTGCCCGCCCTGATCGCGAAGTCCACGCCGGAACCGCCCGGTCCGCCGGGGTTGAGGAACAACGACCCGATCCGGCGCGCCTTGTCCGTCGCCGGCTTGCGCGCCAACGCGACCGTGGTGGTGGCACCGCGCGGGTTGTCGTAGTCCAGCGGCACCTTCACCGAGGCGCACTCGAAGCCGGGATGTTCCGGTCCGCAGGCCGCCCAGCCGATCTTCGGGACGGAGACCCCTCCCGATGCCTGTACGGCGGGCGTACCCGTGATCATGAGCGCGGCCGCGGCGGCCAGCACGGTGAATCGCATCGACAAGCTCCCCTCTTGTCCGCAGAGGGGCCATTCCTACCTGCTCGCTCCAGGCCCGTCGACCGCCGAAAGTCGTGACCGCCAGGTCAGTCCTGTCGTCGATGCTTCTGGCGAACACCCAGGTGGTCGGCGATCTGGTCGTGGATGGGCGTGCTCATCACGATCGGGCTCGATGGTGGCGCCTGCGGTGTCGGCCCTGGCGTGTCCTGGTTTTCAGGCATGCGAGCAGCGTAGGCATCGTCATCGACCCCTCAAGCACGCTGATCAAGGAATCACACTCGACATACCCCAAGAGGTGAATCCGCATCCCCCGATCCATACCGAGGGTGGCAGTCCGCCCCTGCTACAGGACCACCCGTGGGTGTTCCCGATGGAGGTACCCCGATTGCCCGGCGACGTGGAATCTCATCCGACGGACGCTCCGTTTGCGTGATCTCGTGGCGATGCTGAACGATCGGGCTCATCGCCGGACGAACGGGGAGCGTGACGATGGTCAGCGGCAAGCCGGGCGTCGCCAAGCGGCAGCTCATCCTGCTCACCGGCAGGGCGCACCCGGAGCTGGCCGAGGCCGTGGCCAAGCACCTCGGCGTCGCCATCACGCCGCAGGCCGCCTACGACTTCGCGAACGGCGAGATCTTCGTCCGCTTCGAGGAGTCGGTGCGCGGCGCGGACGCGTTCGTGATGCAGAGCCACATCGCCCCCATCAACGACTGGCTGATGGAACAGCTGCTCATGGTCGACGCGCTCAAACGCGCCTCCGCCAAGCGCATCACCGCGGTCGTGCCGTCGTATCCGTACGGGCGCCAGGACCGCAAGTACGCCGGGCGTGAACCCGTCTCGGCACGGCTCGTCGCCGACATGTTCAAGACCGCCGGCGCGGACCGGATCGTGACCGTCGACCTGCACACCGCGCAGGCCCAGGGCTTCTTCGACGGCCCGGTGGACCACCTGCACGCCATGTGGCTGCTCACCGACCACGTCCGCGCCAGGTACCAGAGCGAGGACCTCACGATCGTGTCGCCGGACGCCGGTCGCACCAGGCTCGCCGAGAAGTGGGCCGACCTGCTCGGCGGGTGCCCGATCGCGTTCATCCACAAGACCCGCGATCCGTTGCGCCCCAACGAGGTCATGTCCAACCGCGTCGTCGGTGACGTCGAAGGACGTACGTGCGTCGTGGTCGACGACATGATCGACACGGCGATGACGAGCACGACGGCGGCCAAGCAGCTGCTGGAGCAGGGCGCGAAAGACGTCGTCCTGGTGGCCACGCACGGTGTGCTGTCGGGCGACGCGCACGAGCGGCTCATCGCGAGCAAGGCGCGCGAGGTGATCGTCACCGACACCCTGCCGATCCCGCACGAGCGGCGGTTCCCCGGGATGACCGTGCTGAGCATCGCGCCGCTGCTGGCGCGGGCGATCCAGGAGGTCTTCGAGGACGGCTCGGTCACCAGCCTGTTCGACGGAAACGCCTGACCGGGAAGCACTCCCGGCCGTCCCGTGTTGGTATGGGACATGGGCAACGAGCAGCGTGGCCGGGTGCGCGTCGAGCACTCGGCGAAGCGGGTCCGTACGTACTTCGGTGGCGAACTGGTCGCGGACACGACCTCGCCGCGCCTGGTCTGGGAGATCCCGTACTACCCGGCCTACTACCTGCCGCTCTCTTCCGTGCGCGTCGAGCTGAAGCCGACGGGGGAGACGAAGCACTCGCCGAGCAGGGGCGAGGGCGTGCTCCACGACGTGGTCACGGCCGGGGGCACCGCCGAGGGTGCGGCGCTGACCTACCCGGACTCGCCGATCGAGGAGCTGCGAGACCTCGTCCGGTTCGAGTTCGCGGCCATGGACGAGTGGCTGGAAGAGGACGAGCCGATCTACGTCCACCCACGCGACCCGTACACGCGGGTCGACGTCCTGGCCAGCTCACGGCACGTTCGAATCGCGCTCGACGGGGTGACACTGGCGGCGTCGTCGCAGCCCCGGATCCTGTTCGAAACGGGCCTTCCACCGCGGTACTACCTGCCGTTGAGCGACATTCGGTTCGATCTGCTCAGGCCGTCCGACACGCAGACGCACTGCCCGTACAAGGGGACCGCCACGTACTGGTCGGTCGAGGTCGGCGGGAAGGTCCACGAGGATCTCGTGTGGATCTACCGCGCGCCGCTGCCCGAGAGCCAGAAAGTCGCTGGAACGGCGTGCTTCTACAGTGAGAAGGTTGATCTCTACCTCGACGGTGAGCTCCAAGAGAAGCCGAAATCCCCCTGGTCGTAGGCGACGTACTTCACACTCTGCAAAGTTGCAGTGACTGCAAAACAATCCTGTACTCTTGCCCCGTGAATCAGCCGGGGGAGAGCCTGCGCGACCGCAAGAAGCGCCGCACGCGTGCCGCGCTCGAGCGTGCGACCGTGCGTCTCGCCGCCGAGAGGGGCTACGACCACGTCACGGTCGAGGAGATCGCCGCCGAGGCCGATGTCTCGGTGCGCACGTTCTTCAACTACTTCGCGAGCAAGGACGAGGCGCTCATCGGCGCGGACCCGGAAGCGGGTCCGCGCATGGCCGAACGCATCCTGGCCGCGTCGGACGAGGTCACGCCGTTCGAGGCGTACCGGCAGTCGGTGCTCGCTGAGATCACCGACGAGCTGAACAACGCCCGCGACCTGTGGCTGCTGCGCAAGGAAGTCCTCATGCAGCGGCCGGACCTGCTGGTCCGCGCGTTCGCCAACAGCGCGGAGTCCGAGCGGCTGCTCGCGAACGCGGTGGGACGGCGGGCAGGGCTGCCCGAGTCCGACCTGTACCCGCGACTGCTGGTCGCTGCCGGGAGCGCTGCGTTCCGCTGTGCGGTAACGCGCTGGGCGCTCGACGACAGCGTCGCGTTGGGTGACCTGGTCGGCGACGCGCTCGAGCTGTTCGGCACCGGGCTGGCTCACGTACCGCCGCACCACCACGAAGGGGGATCATGACCACCACCGAAACCGAAGTGGCACCAGTCCACAGCAGACGCGACGTCGTTCAGGCCATGTGGGGCCTGATGCTCGGCATGTTCGTCGCGATCCTGGCCGGCACCGTCGTGTCGAACGCGTTGCCGCGCATCGTCGCCGAGCTGAAGGGCTCGCAGTCGATCTTCGCCTGGATCGTCACGGTCGAGCTGCTCGCGATGACCGCGACCGTGCCGCTGTGGGGCAAGCTCGCCGACCTCTACAGCCGCAAGCTGCTGATCCAGGCGTCGCTGAGCCTGTTCGTCGTCGGTTCGCTGATCGCGGGCTTCTCGCAGAACATCGAGATGCTCATCGTCAGCCGCGTGGTGCAGGGCCTGGGCGCCGGTGGCGTCACGGCACTCGCGACGATCGTGATGGCCGCGATGATCCCGCCGCGTGAGCTCGGCAAGTACTCCGGCATGTTCGGCGCCGTGTTCGGCGTCGGCACCGTCGCGGGCCCGCTGATCGGCGGCGTCCTCGTCGACACGTCGTGGCTGGGCTGGCGCTGGTGCTTCTTCATCGGCATCCCGTTCACCCTCGCCGCGATCTGGCTGCTCCAGCGCACCCTGCACCTGCCGGTCGTGCGCAAGGAGGACACGAAGATCGACTATCTGGGCGCGTTCCTGATCGTGTCCGGTGTCTCGACGCTGCTGATCTGGTCCTCGCTGGCCGGCCAGAAGTTCGACTGGTGGTCGGGCTGGACCGCGGGCCTGGTGGCGCTGGGCGTCCTGCTGCTGGTGGCGGCCGTCCGCGTCGAGGCCACGGCGCACGACCCGATCGTGCCGCTGTCGATCTTCCGCAACCGCACCGTGTCGCTGACGACCATCGCCAGCGCCCTGGTCGGTGTCGCGATGTTCGGCGGCACCGTGTTCCTCTCGCAGTACTTCCAGCTGTCGCTCGGCAAGACGCCGACCGAGGCCGGTCTGCTGGGCCTGCCGCTGATTCTCGGCCTGCTGATCTCGTCGACCGTCGCCGGTCAGCTGATCACGAAGTACGGCAAGTGGAAGGCCTTCCTGGTCGCCGGTGGCGTCGTCATGGTCGGCGGCATGCTGCTGCTGTCCACGATCACCGCGACCACGACGGTGTTCATGGTGTCCGTGGACATGTTCGTGCTCGGCGTCGGCGTCGGCCTGATGATGCAGAACCTCGTCCTGGCGGCGCAGAACGACGTGCCGGCCAAGGACCTGGGCGCGACCACGTCGACGCTGACGTTCTTCCGCTCACTGGGCGGCGCGATCGGCGTGTCGGCGCTGGGCGCGGTGCTGGCCACCAAGGTCTCGTCGCTGGCCGCCGAGAAGTTCGGCCCGATGGGCGGTGCCTCCGGTGGCGGCCAGGTGCCGGACCTCTCGGTGCTGCCACCGGAGGTCAAGGCCGTGATCGCCGAGATCTACGCGACGGCAACCGCGGAGATCTTCCTGGTGGGCGCGCCGTTCGCGGTGCTGGCACTGCTGGCCGTGCTGTTCATCAAGGAGAAGCCGCTCAAGGAACAGAGCGGTGACGACAGGCTGGCGGCGGAGATGGCCGCGGGCCACTGATTGCAGGCTTGCAGAGAGCGGACCCCTGACTTTCGTCGGGGGTCCGCTCTGTCTTTCGGGCCGGGTTTCCCCGGCCCGCGCTCCTTACGTTCTTGTTCATGAACATCATCTTGGGGGCGGCGCTCGCGCTGTTCGTTTCCTCCTACACGGCTGAAGCTTCCTTTCCCGGTGTGGCTGTCGCGATCACCAAGGGGGATCAGGTGATCGCGGTCGAGGGCTACGGGCACGACTCGACGGGTGCGCCGATCACCGGGAACTCGAAGATGGCGATCGCGTCGGTGAGCAAGTCGTTCACAGCGCTGGCGGTCAGGCAGCTGGCCGACGCGGGCAAGATCGATCTGGACCGTCCGGTCTTCGACTCCCGCGTCACCGCGCGCCAGCTGCTCAGCCACACGTCGGGCATCAGCGACCGCACTTTGCCGGAGAAGAGCCTGCCGCAGCCGAACACGCCCGCAGAGGCGGTGGAGCGGGCCCGGGAGGCCTTGCGCTCTGCCGTGCCTGACGGCGAATTCCGTTACACCAACACCAACTACCACCTGGCCGCACGGCTGGTCGAGCTGGCGTCCGGCGAGAAGTTCAACGACTACCTGCGCGCGCACGTCTTCGAGCCTTTGGGCATGCGCGACACGGTCGCGATCGACATGACTCCACGAGATCTCCCGCAGGACTACCGCAAGGGTCACGGCTACGCCTACGGGTTCTCGGTGCCGCTTGCCGAGACGGACCGGTTCGTCTCGGGTTCCGACGGGGTGATCAGCACCGCCGCGGACATGGCGAAGTGGCTGGCCGCGCAGAAGACGCTGGCGCCGCAGGACGGGATGGGCTGGAAAGCGGACTCGCAAGGACGCTTGCGGCACAGCGGGATCTGGTTCACCGGCACGGCCGGTCAGCTGCTGACGTCGTCCGGCTACGGCATCGCGGTCATGTCCAACAGCGGCGTCACGCTGGGCAACGAGGGCACGTACGAGCTGGAGAACGGCATCGCGGACATCCTCGACGGCAAGACCCCGCCGGAGCCTTCGTCGTACCGGCTGCTGATCGATCTCGTGCTGGCCGCGTTGACGTTGTTGTCGGTGGCGTTGTGCGTTCGCGCGCTGCGGCGGCCTCGTAGGCTGCACAAGGCGTGGCAGGTGCTGAGGTTCGTTCCGCTCGGTGTGCTGCTGGCGTCGCCCGCGTTGCTGGGACTGCTGTACGGCGGGCGGGACATGTCGTTCTACCAGCTGATGCACTACTCGCTGCCGCTCGTGGTGTGGTTGGGCGTGTCCAGCGTGATGAACATCAGCGTGGCGGTGGTGAGGTGGAGGCGATGAGGACGGCTGCGCTCGCGGGATGCGTCGCGGCGGCGGTGGCGGTCTCGTTCGCCATGCACGACAACGTTCCACCGTGGACGGCCGCGGTGTGGGTGCCGTTGTTCGTGATCTCGTTCCTGCTCGGGCGCCGCACCGCGTCCGGCTGGGCGGCACTGGTGCTGGCGGGGGCGGTCGCCGGTGGGCTGATGGGTCTCGTCCGTGGTGGGGCTGGCGGTCGCGCTGCCGTGGTTCCTCGGACGCGCCGCACACCAGCAGGCCGCGCTGGCCGCCGCCACCGTCGAGGCCGCTCACCTGCGGGAACGCACCCGCATCGCGCACGAGGTCCACGACACGCTCGGACACGAGCTGAGCCTGCTGGCCCTGCAGGCGGGCGCTTTGGAGATGACCCTGCCTCCTGGGCACCAGGCGGCCGCCGCTCAGCTTCGGGTGACCGCCTCTGCTGCCACGGAACGGTTGGCGGACCTGGTGTTCCTGCTGCGCGACGGCGATCCGCCCTCGGCGGAGGACCTGCGGGATCTCGTGGACCGCGCGGTGGCGGCCGGGATGCGTGTCGAGTTCACAGTGGAGGGACCGGTTCCGTCCACTGTGGAGCGCACGGTGCATCGGGTGGTTCAGGAAGCGTTGACGAACGCCGCCAAGCACGCACCGAAGTCCGTGGTGGCGCTGAAGGTGACGACGGCCGATGCCACCACGGTGGTGGAGGCGAGCAACGACACAGGGCTGCGCCGTGGTGCGGGCAGCCGGTTGGGCTTGATCGCGTTGCGGGAACGGGTGCGGCTCGCCGGAGGTACGCTCCGGATCAGCCGTGGTGACGGCAAGTTTGAACTTGTCGCGGTGTTACCGCACTCGGGGGAGTCGTGATTCGCGTTCTGCTCGCCGACGACGAGGCGATGGTGCGTGCGGGCGTGCGCGCCATCCTCGGTTCGGATCAGGCGATCGAGGTGGTGGCGGAGGCTTCCGACGGTCGCGAGGCGATCGATCTGGCGCTCAAGCACCGGCCGGACGTCGTGCTGCTGGACATCCGGATGCCTCGCCTCGACGGGCTGGAAGCGGCGAAGGAGCTGGCGCGGCTGGGGTTCGGCGTCGCGATGCTGACGACGTTCAACGACGACGGCTACCTCGAACGGGCTTTGGACGGCGGTGCTCGCGGGTTTCTGCTGAAGTCGGGTGATCCGCGCGAGCTGATCGCGGGTGTGCACGCGCTGGCGTCCGGTGGCGCCTACCTGGCGCCCAAGGTGGCGGCCAGGATGATCAGCCGGTTCCGCGGCGGCCGGATCAGCGAGTCCCGCACCCGCGTGGAGGCGTTGACCGCGCGGGAACGGGACGTGCTGGCGTTGCTGGGGGAAGGGCTGTCGAACGCGCAGATCGCGCGTCGGCTGAACCTGGTCGAGGGCACGGTGAAGGGGCACGTGAGCGCCATCCTGACCCGGCTCGGGGCGGAGAACCGGGTGCAGGCGGCGATCGTGGCGCACGAAGCCGGTCTGAGGTCGTGAGCCTCAGATCGGGAAGTGGCCGTGTCCTCCTGCGATGGTGACCCAGCGGGTCGCGGAGAAGGCCTCGATGCCCCACCTGCCACCGAACCTGCCGTAACCACTGGCCTTGACGCCACCGAACGGCACCTGCGGTTCGTCGTCGACGGTCTGGTTGCCGACGTGCACGATGCCCGTGCGGATCCGGCGCGCCAGGGCGAAGCCACGTCGCGAGTCCTCGGTGAGAATGCCTGCGGTCAGGCCGTGCTCGGTGTCGTTGGCGATCGCGACCGCCTCGTCGTCGTCCGCGACGGTCGTCACGACGACGGCCGGGCCGAAGATCTCCTCGTTGAAGATCCGCATGGCCGGGGTCACCCCGTCCAGGACGGTCGCGCTCCCGTTCTCGCCCGCCCGGACACGAGCACCTTCGCTGACCGCCTCGGCGACCAGTGCGGCCACGCGTTCGGCGGCGCGCGGGGTGATCACCGGGCCGATCACCGTGCCGGGATCGGCAGGGTCGCCGTGGGGAAGCGAGGCGACCTTGGCGGCAAACTTCGCCGTGAACTCCTCCGCCACCGCCTGATGCACCAGGATCCGGTCGGCCGACATGCAGATCTGGCCGGCGTTGTAGAACGCGCCGAACGTCGCCGCGTCGACCGCGTGGTCGAGATCGGCGTCGTCGAGGATCAGCAGGGAGTTCTTGCCGCCGAGCTCCAGCACGGCCGGCTTGAGGTGTTGCGCGGCAAGGGTTCCGACGATCCGGCCGACCTCGGTGGAGCCGGTGAAGTTCACGACGCGCACCCTCGGATCGGTGATCAACGCGCGTGCGACCTCCGCCGCGTCCTCGGGTGCGTTCGTGACGACGTTGAGCACGCCCGCCGGCAGCCCGGCCTCGTGCAGCACGTCGGCGATCAGCAGCCCGGCCGCGATCGGCGCGTCCTCGCTCGGCTTGAGCACCACCGTGTTGCCGGCGGCGATCGGCGCGGCGACGGCCCGCGTGCTCAGGATGACCGGGGCGTTCCACGGCGCGAACGCCGCGACCACGCCGAGCGGCTCACGAACCGCGAGCG
Organism: Lentzea indica; assembly: GCF_012184385.1. Taxonomy (GTDB): domain Bacteria; phylum Actinomycetota; class Actinomycetes; order Mycobacteriales; family Pseudonocardiaceae; genus Lentzea; species Lentzea indica. Next base: position 12,623 of record NZ_VSRL01000085.1, on the reverse strand, counting down.
ACAGCTGACCCGGCGTCTCCGTCGTCAGCACCTCGCCGACGGGCTGGGTGACCGCGGCGGCCGCCTCGCGCAGGATGTTGGCCGCCAGCATCACGTTGAACCCGGCCCACCCGGCGACACCACCGACCTCCTGTGCCATGAGGCGGATGACTTCCGGCGTCCTGGCAGCCAGGTCGTCCGCCGCCCGCAGGAGAATGCCGCGCCTCGTGGACGGCGATGTCGCCGACCACTGCGCGAACGCCTCCTGCGCGGCGTCGACAGCACGCGTGACGTCCGCGGTTCCCGCAGCGGCGACAACGGCGTGCACCTCACCCGTGAACGGGTTGAGATCATCTGTCGTGCGGCCGTCCAGCGCGGGAACGCTTTCGCCGCCGATGAAAAGCTCACGTGATTCGCTTGCCACGGTTGAAGATTCAAGCGGTAAGCGGGCGGATCATCCAAGCCCGGCTTCCGGTGGGTGGAAACCGGACTCCAGCGTCCGGCCGATGCCCCGTGCCGCCACCTGCAGCGCCGCGACCAGCCGTGCCCGCACTTTCCGCAGGTCCGGCACCACGATGCCCAGCGCGGCGATGACATGCCCGTCCACCTCGACCGGTACGGCCACACTGCAGGCCCCGAGTGTCATCTCCTCGAACGTCTGCGCGTACCCGTCGCGCCTGATGCGGTGCAGCTGCGCCCGCATCCGCGCAGGCTCGGTGACCGTGTACGCGGTCAGCCGCGTCAGCCCGTGCGCGAGCACCTCCTCCTGCACCTCCGCCGGCGCGTGCGCGAGCAGCACCTTTCCAACCCCGGTCGAGTGCAACGGCAACCTGCTGCCCGTCGAGCTCACGATCGGCACCGACGCGTGACCAGACACCCGATCGAGGTACAGGACCTCCGTCCCCTCCCGCACGGCCAGGTGCACCACCGCTCGCGTGGCGGCGTGGATGTCGTGCAGGAACGGCTCCGCGACCCGGCTCAGATCCACCTCGCCCGCCGCGAGGAGGCCCAGCCGCCAGATCCGCCGCCCGATCACGTACTCCCCGGACTCCAGCCGCCGCACCGCACCCCACGCCTCCAGCTCGGCCAGCAACCGGTGCGCGGTGCTGATCGGCAGCCCGCTGCGCCGCGCGATGCCGCTGAGCGTCTGGCGGCGGTGGCGCGTGTCGAACGTGCCGAGCAGCGACAGCAGTTTGGCGGAGACGGTGGCGGCCATCCGCGAATTCTGCCTGGTCCGGCTCCGCGCCGCGGCGCACCTACTATCGGCTGGTGGCCGGAACACAAGAGGGAAAACTCCGTGCGCTGCACCGGGCACTCGCCGCGCACCCCAACGAGCCCGTGTTGTTCGCCGACCTGATCCGGGAGGTCTGGGGCGAGAATCCACCCGCGGGGCCGCTGCCCGCGTTGCGAACGCTGGTGAAGCGGCTGCGCCGGTCCATTCCGGACGAGATCGTCACCGACGCGTCCGGGTACCGCTTGAAGGTGCGCACACCGGGGCCGTGTCAGCTGCCCGCGGACCTGCCGGACTTCGTGGGTCGCGAGCACGAGCTCAAACGCCTGGAACAGCAAGAGGACCTGATCGCGATCACCGGGCCGCCCGGTGTCGGCAAGACGGCGCTGGCGGTAAGGCTCGCGCACCGGTTGCGGGAGCGGTACTTCGACGGGCAGCTGTACGTGAACCTGCGTGCGTTCGCCGCCGGGCCGCCGGTCACTTCGGGGCAGGCGCTCAGCGGGTTCCTGCGGGCGCTGGGGGTGTCGCAGGCGGCGATTCCGGCGAGCCTCGACGCGCAAGTCGAGCTGTACCGCAAGAAGCTCGACGGCAAGCGGGTGCTGGTCGTGCTCGACAACGCCTTCGCGGACGCGATCGAGCCGTTGCTGCCGGCCAGGCCGGGGTGCCTGGCGATCGTCACCAGCCGGCACGACCTGCCGGGCCAGCTCCGGCTCGACGTGCTGGGCGACGATGCCGCGCACGAGTTGCTGACCGGCATGCGCGTCGGAGGCACGCCAGAGGAACGCGCCGAGCTCGTCCGCCTGTGCGCGCACCTTCCGCTCGCGTTGCGCATCGCGGGAGCCAACGTGGGGCACGGGCACATCGAGGACTACCTGGACGGTCTGCGCGGCGACCGGCTGGACGTGCTGGAGATCGACGGCGACACGGCCGTGCGGGCCACGTTCGACCTGTCCTACCGGGCGCTCACCAGCGAGGCCAAGCGCGTGTTCCGGCTGCTCGGACTGCCTCCCGGCACGGACATCGGGCTCGACGCGGCCACGGCGCTCGCGGGACGGGATCCCGGACCGGAGCTCGGCGAACTGGTGCGGGCCGGGCTCGTCGACCACATCGGCGTTCGCTACCAGCTGCACGACCTCATCCGGTTGTTCGCCGCCGACGCCGCGGACGACGACGATCAGGCCGGGCTGCTCGCCATGTACGCGTGGTACCTGAGGACCGCCCACAACGCCGTCAGCCAGATCGTGCCCGAGACGAGCCTCCTGACCGAACCCGACCTGGACGGGCCGAGCCTGACGTTCGAAGGCAGGGACGACGCGGGGGCCTGGCTCGAGGAGGAACACTCCAACCTGGTCGCCGCGGTGGTCGCCGCACCATCGCCGTACTCGCAGCAACTCGCCGACGCCCTGCGGATCTACCTGCACATCGGCCGGTTCGAGACCGACAAGGCAGTGGTGTTCCGCGCGGGGCTGCGCACCGCGCGGGCGGCGGGCGACTCCGCCGGGCAGTGCGCCGCACTGTTCGGCCTGGGCATGGCCTGGTGGGCTCGCGGCGAGTACCCCGACGCGCTCAACAGCTACGCGGAGGCGCTGGAGAACGCGCACACCCCGTTCGCCGTGGCGTCCATCAGGAACGCGATCGGGATCGTGCACCTGGAGATGGGCGAGACCCGGCAGGCCGACGAGCACTTCGCCGCGGCGTTGAAGATCCGGCGGGAGATCGGCGACGAACGTGCCGTCGGCAGCTCGCTGATGAACCTCGGCATCTCCCACGGCACACGCGGTGAACTGCGCAAGGCGGCCGAGTTCATGCAGGAGGGCAAGGACATGAGCGTCCGGCTCGGGCTGTACAACCAGGCCGCGATCGCACTGGACAACCTCTCCGTGGCCTACTTCGAGCTGGGGGAGCTGGACAGGGCCCTGGCCACGAGCATCGAGTCGGTGCAGCTGCACACCAGCCAGGACCAGCAACGCGCCCTCGCCAACGCCCTGGCCAGTCTCGCCCGCATCCACGCCGAACGCGGAGAGGTCGCGGAGGGGCTCGATGTGGCACAGCGGTGCTTCGACGTGGCACGGGAGGTCGAGTACCCCAAGGCGCGGATCGACTGCCTGGTCGCGATGGCCGTGCTGGAACCGGAGAAGGCGAAGCAGCACGCGGGAGAGGCGGTCGAGCTCGGCCGCAAGATCGGCTACGGGCCCGGCGTGATCACCGCGTCGATCCTGCTCGCCCAGGCCATGGAGTCGGTGGAGCTGATCGACGAGGTGCTCGTCTCGATCCAGGAGACCGACAGCCTCATGGACCACTCACGCGCGTTGCTGGTCCGTGCGCGCATCACCCGTTCCGCTGACACGGCACGGGAAGCGCTGACGGTCGCCGAGGAGCGCGGCCAGGCGAAAGTCGCTTTGGACGCGCGATCGTTCCTGGCGACACTGGGCGCGTGACGTTCCTCGGTGAGGGCTGGGACAGCACGGCTGACCTGGTCGGCGGACGGTGGGTGGAACGGCGGCCGCGCCGTGCGGAGATCGGCCCGCAGCTCGTGCGCGAGTCGGTGGTGATGCCGTGGCTCGCGCCGCTGCTGCCGTTGCCCGTGCCCGTTCCTGTTGTCGTCTCGCGGGAGCCGCTGGTCGTGCGGCACGAACTGGTGCCCGGCGACGAACTGGCGACGTTGAACGCCGTGCAGGGCCGGCAGCTGGGCGAGTTCCTGCTGGCCCTGCACGCGGTACCGGTGGAGGAGGCTGTGCGGCTCGGCGTCGGGTCGATGCCGCTGCCGGTGGAGCGCTTCTGCGACGAGGTGCGGGTGCCGGGCGGTGAGGAACTCCTGGCCAGGATCGACGGTCTGCCTGTGGACACGCTCGTCCACGGCGACCTCGGCCCCGAGCACGTGCTGGGGCGCGACGGCGTGCTGACCGGCGTGATCGACTTCGGCGACCTGCACGTCGGGGACGCGGCGATCGATTTGGCGTGGGCGTTGAACTCCACGCCACGGGAGTTCGCGGACGCGCTCGCTTCGGCGTACGGCGTGACGGACGCTGCGGGAGCGGGCGTTGATCTGGCACCAGCTCGGACCGTGGCACGAAGTGCTGTACGGCAACGACATCGGTGATCCGCGGGTGGCGGCGGAGGGGCTGGCGGGCGTGCGTGACCGGCTGCGCATCGGGGTATCCCCAGGCTGAAAGCCACCGTCTGAAGGAGTGGGAAAGATGCCCTGGGTTCGCCGGCACCGCCGCAGCGCGCCGTACAGCTGGTTCCGCACCACCACGGTCCGCAGCCACTACCGCAGACCGTCGGGCGGGTTCCTGATCCCGGTCCTGGTCGCGGTCGCGGTGATCGTGCTGCTCATCGCGCTCTTCTGAGGGTAGGGTCGAGGGCATGGGACAGTTGGGTGAGTTGTTCCCGGGACGCAAGGTCCGCAGCGAGGCGACGGACTCCGGCACCGGCGAGGACTACGAGGAGACCGGTCCGCTCGACCTCACCGCGGGAGCCGTCCGGCTGAGGCCGCGCCCGAAGCCCGCGCCAGAGCCCGAAAGCACGGACTGATCACCGGTACTACCCTTGGCCGGTGCTCGCCGGCCTGCTCTTCCTCATCCCCGCCTCCTTCTTCGCCTACGGGATGGTGCGCGACCGTCGCAGGCTGAGCAACGCGGTCTGGCTCGGCATCACGCTGCTGATGCTCCTGCTGTTGCTGGCGGAGGCCGGGCAGGACAACCCGGTGCTGAGCCTGCCGCTGGTGCTCGCGTTCGTGCTGGCCGTGGTGGGCCTGTTGCTGCTTCCACTGGCGTTGCTGGCCAACGGTTTGGTGATGGTCCGCCGTGAAGGCCGGTCGCTGGGCAACCTGCTGTCGCTGCTCGCCGGCCTGGCCCTGCTGGGCGAGATGGTCTACTTCGCCTGGGGCATCAGCCAGCCCAACGACTGGATCCGCGGCAGCGCGATCGGGCTTTTCCTCGTGTCGGCGTACATCGCGTTCCTGTTCGTGAGCCTCCTTCTGTACTCGATGGTCTACGGCCGCACCGGTCGTCGCAGCGGGTTCGACGGCATCGTGGTGCTCGGCGCCGGGCTGATCGGATCGCGCGTGCCTCCGCTCCTCGCCAACCGGCTCGACCGCGCGCTGCGGCTGTACCGGCGCGACCGTGAGGCCGGCCGGTCACCCGTGATCGTCGTGTCGGGCGGGAAGGGCGCGGACGAAGAGGTGTCCGAGGCCTTCGCGATGCGGGAGTACCTGCTCGAACGCGGCGTGCCCGCGGACGACGTGGTGCTGGAGGACCAGGCGACCACGACAGCCGAGAACCTCCGCTACAGCAAGTCCTTGCTCGCCGAACGCGGTCTCACCGGCCGGGTCGCCGCCGTCACGAACAACTACCACGTGTTCCGCACCGCCGTGCTGTCCCGCAAGGAAGGGCTGCGGCTGCAGGTCATCGGCGCGCCGACGGCCTGGTACTTCGTGCCCAGCGCGTTCCTGCGGGAGTTCGTGGCGCTGCTGGTCCGCAACCCGGTCGTGCACGGGCTGGCGTGCGCCGTGCTGATGGCGGGCGGGCTCGCGCTCACCCAACTCGGCTAGCGCTTCCAAGCGGTCGTGGGTGGGGAATGACCGCGCCTGAAGTTGATGAGGGGAGCTATCCCAAACGTGAGGGTGGATGAAAGCTCCCTTCCTCGGTTCTCAGACCAGCTGCGGCGCTGTTACTAAATTCTTGACGTACGGGTGGGCGGGGGTGCGTCAGTGCGACGGCGTAGGCGGCGCCTTCGAGCGCTTGACCACATCGGGGTCGGGATTGGATGAAATGATTGATAGCCCATTTAACCCAGGCTTTCCGCTGAAGCAGCTGATCTAATCAATCATTTCTCCCTGTCTGGAGTCTCCTTTCATCCTTCCGGTGTGATCATTAGACCGGTTAGGTCGTATTTCGGCTCACTGTGTTGACCGACCTGTCGAGATCGAGATACTCGGTGCATGCGAAAAACGAAGAAAAGACTCGCTATCCTCGCCGCAGCGGTCGCAGCCGTTGTGGTGGGCGCACCCGCTGCGCACGCCGCCGAGACCGACCAGGCCGAGGCGCGGTCAGCCGCGTCGCCGTCCTCGCCGCAGCGGCTAGCGGGCGACTTCAACGGCGACGGCAGAGCAGAAATCGCCGTCTGGCGTCCCAGTGACGGCGTCTGGTACGTGCGCGGCCTGTTCAACGTGCAGTGGGGTGTCGGCGGTGACATCCCGGTCGCTGCGGATTTCAATGGCGACAGCATCACCGACATCGCCGTGTGGCGGCCGAGTAACGGTGTCTGGTATGTGCGAGGGATCGCGACGGTGCAGTGGGGCGAAGGCGGCGATGTTCCGGTCGTAGGCGATTACAACGGGGACAATCGGGCCGACTTCGCGGTGTGGCGTCCCAGTGACGGCGTCTGGTACGTGCGCGGCCTGTTCAACGTGCAGTGGGGTGATGGCGGCGACGTTCCGGTCGTAGGCGACTTCAACGGTGACAACAGGACGGATTTCACGGTCTGGCGGCCGAGTAACGGTGTCTGGTACGTGCGTGGGATCGCGACGGTGCAGTGGGGCGAAGGCGGCGATATCCCCGTGACCGGTGACTTCAACGGTGACAACAGGACGGATTTCACGGTCTGGCGGCCGAGCAACGGTATCTGGTACGTCAGGGATATCGCGGCCATGCAATGGGGCGTCGGCGGCGACGTTCCGGTGGCAGCCGATTTCAACGGTGACAACAGGACGGATTTCACGGTCTGGCGGCCGAGTGACGGCAACTGGTTCGCACGCGGATTGTTCATGGTGCAGTGGGGTGTAGGCGGGGACGTTCCCGTGTAGCCGCAAACAACTGAGTCGGTGACCCGCACAGCGTGGGTCACCGATTCAGTGACGCGCCACTCCAGTGGCTTGGGCTGCACGCACCGCGCCCGCGGAAGCCTGGGCCGACCGGTTCGACGGATTCCGAAACGCGGAGCCCGGCGCGATCACCGCGTCGCTACTACGTATGTGGGGCAGCAGAAGTTCTCCCGGGCCGACACCACCAACGCCGCACGACAGGGGCGCGGTACCAACTGGGCGAGCATCCGCAAACGACGTGTGGAGCACACGATCGGACGGAGCAAGATCGACGATGCGAGGTAGGGAGACCTATCCCGGCACGACGGTTCCTGGGTGGCTTCCACGCGTTGAAGCCGCCCAGGACGCACATAGCGGCCGGTCACCGTCCACCCGCCGTGACGGCAGGTCAGACGTGGTGAACCGGGGGCCTGACAAGTGCGCAGGTGAGATCTGCCCCCCGGTAGAGGCTGGCGAGACCCCTCTTACGAGCACGCCCCGGCCGCCTGACCCAATGCGGCAGGTAACAAGTAGGTCACCGAATGGGCCAACCCTGAGGTTTGTGAAAGCTCCATTCATCAACGGGTCCTGCGTCTGGTGCCGGTGAACGTTGTGCGGCTCAGCCGGCGAGCGGGCTGAACCTCATGATCCAGTTCGTCTCCCAGGTCGCGCCCCCGTCGTAGGAGAACTGCTGCTGCCAGACGGGCTCGGAGCCCGCCGTCCAGTCGAACCGCAGCTTCACCGCCTGCCCTCCGACCACGTCGTCACCGAAGAACACCCCGTGCCCGTCGGTGAAACGGCCCTCCAGCGGCGGGTCGAGGTGGCCGGGAGCGCGGGTGGAGGCCCACCAGATGCGCCAGACCTGCCGTGCGGGGTCGTACTGGCGCAGCGTCATGCCCTCCCAGTCCGCGGCGCGGAGGCTCTCCACGTTGGCAGCGCCGCCGAGGATCGGCCTGACCTCGGTCTCCGCGTCGAACTCGACCCACTCGGTACCGCGTCCGGGGATGTCGGCGATCTTGCGGTTGGCCACGCGCCAGCGCCCGTGGAAGAAGTCGAAATCGTTCTCACTCATGGGAGGGACGCTAGAACGGCATCACTGACAACCAATGTCAGTGATCACCTGTTGACGTAAAGGTCTGGACCATTTTACCGTTCGGGGCAGTGGCCGCCGCCCTAGCCAGGAGGTCCTTCCCTTGCGCCTGCTCACCAGAGTGGTCCCGGTGCTAGCCCTGTTAGCCGGCACCGTGATAGCCGTGACCAACGCCCCCACGGCCGCCGCAGCCCACGAGGACTGCCGGCCGGACGGGCTGTACAAGACGCCGGGCGTCGAGGTGCCGTACTGCACCGCCTACGACACCGCCGGCCGCGAGAACATGGGGGACAAGTCCCGCCGTGTGATCGGGTACTTCACCAGCTGGCGGACCGGCAAGAACGGTCAGCCTGGCTACCTCGCCAAGGACATCCCCTGGACCAAGGTCACGCACCTGAACTACGCGTTCGCGCACATCGACGCGCAGAACAAGATCTCGGTCGGTGCGAACGACGCGAACAACTCGTCCATCGGCATGGAGTGGCCTGGCGTTCCCGGCGCCGAGATGGACCCGTCGCTGTCCTACAAGGGGCACTTCAACCAGCTCACCAAGTTCAAGAAGCAGCATCCGAACGTCAAGACGCTGATCTCCATCGGCGGCTGGGCGGAGACCGGTGGCTTCTTCAACGCGGACGGCACGCGCAACGCTTCGGGCGGTTTCTACAAGCTCGGGCAGAACCAGGCGGCGATCGACACGTTCGCGGACAGTGTCGTCGGCTTCCTGCGCCAGTACGGGTTCAACGGCGCTGACATCGACTACGAGTACGCGACGTCGAACAACCACGCGGGCAACCCGGACGACTTCTGGATCTCCAACGCCAACCGCGGCACGCTGTGGGCCGGCTACCAGGCGATCATGAAGACGTTGCGCGAAAAGCTCGACCGGGCCGGCGCGGCCGACGGCAAGCACTACATGCTGACCGCCGCGGTTCCCGCCTCCGGCTGGCTGCTGCGCGGCCAGGAGTCGTACCAGGTCGTCAAGTACCTCGACTACCTCAACGTCATGAGCTACGACCTGCACGGCTCGTGGAACCACTTCGTCGGCCCGAACGCCTCGCTCTACGACGACGGCAAGGACGGCGAGCTCTCTGCCGGTGGTGTCTACACGGCGCCGCAGTACGAGGGCATGAGTTACCTCAACACCGACTGGGCGTACCACTACTACCGCGGTGCCATGCAGGCCGGACGCATCAACATCGGCGTGCCGTTCTACTCGCGCGGCTGGCAGGGCGTCACCGGTGGCACGAACGGGTTGTGGGGCAAGGCCGCCTTGCCCGATCAGTCGAAGTGCCCGCCCGGCACCGGTTCGTCGGTCGGCTCGACCACCCCGTGCGGTAACGGCGCGACCGGCATCGACAACATCTGGCACGACGTCACCGCCGGTGGCGCCGAGGTTCCGTCTGGTGTGAACCCGTTGTGGCACACCAAGAACCTCGAAGCCAAGGTCACCGGTTCGTACTCCTCGCAGTACGGCCTCGACCCGGTCAACGACCCGGCGGACCGCCTGACCGGCACGTACACGCCGTACTACGACTCGACGCTGAAGGCGCCGTGGCTGTGGAACAACGACAAGAAGGTGTTCCTCTCCACCGAGACCGAGCAGTCGATCGCGGAGAAGGCCAAGTACGTCAAGGACAAGGGCCTCGGCGGCATCATGATCTGGGAGCTCGCCGGCGACTACAGGTTCGACTCCGCGAAGAACGAGTACTTCATCGGCGACACGTTGCTGTCGGCCATCAACACCGGCCTCAACGGTGCCGCGCCCTACGGTGCCTTGAAAGCCACGACGCAGCAGACCCAGTCGCTCGCGGTCGACGTGGACGTCCACGGCTTCGCGCTGGGCGACAACAACTACCCGATCACGCCGAAGATCAAGTTCACGAACCGGTCCCAGGTCACGATCCCCGGTGGCACGAAGATCTCGTTCGACTACAGCACCAGCGCGCCCGGCAGCATGGCCGACCAGTCCGGGTTCGGGCTCAAGGTCGTGACGAAGGGGCACAGCGGCTCGAACGTCGGCGGCCTCAAGGGCGACTTCCAGAAGGCCGAGCTCACGCTCCCGTCGTGGCAGTCCCTCGCACCGGGCGCGTCGATCGAGATGACGGTCAGCTACCAGCTGCCGATCTCGACGCCGTCGAACTTCGTGTTCACCTTCGGCGGCCAGTCGTACGCGATCACGGCCGACTACCCGAAGATCGGCGGCGGCAACCCGCCGACCACCACGTCCACGACCACCACCACCACGACCACCTCGAACCCTCCGGCCTGCGCGCCGCCGGCGTGGGAGAGGGACAATGTCTACACCGGCGGCAACGAGGTGTCGCACAAGGGCCGCAAGTGGCGGGCCCAGTGGTGGACGCAGAACGAGGAACCCGGCACCACCGGTGAGTGGGGCGTCTGGCGCGACCAGGGCGCCTGTTAGTCCCTCCTGATCAGGCGCGGGCCTTTAGGCTGTCCGGTGTGACCGCCAAAGACCCGCGCCTGCAGGAGCTCGTCCTGCTTCGCAAGGTCCGCGACCGGATCGACCGCGAGTACCGGCAGCCGCTCGACGTCGCGGCGCTGGCTCGCGGCGTGCACCTGTCCGCGGGGCATCTCTCCCGCGCGTTCCGCGCCGCGTTCGGCGAGTCGCCCTACAGCTACCTGATGACCCGCCGCATCGAGCGGGCCATGACCCTGCTGCGGCGCGGCGACATGTCTGTCACCGACGTCTGCTTCGAGGTCGGCTGCACGTCGCTCGGCACGTTCAGCACGCGGTTCTCCGAGCTCGTCGGCATGTCGCCGAGCCAGTACAAGAAGGTCGCGGGCGAGGACGGTCACGGCATCCCGAACTGCCTGGCCAAGGCCGTCATGCGGCCGATCAGGAATCGAGAAGCGGCGGCCGGGTCGTCCGATTAGGTTGACCGCCATGTCAGTCATCATCGCCGCGGCCTTCCTGCCCGCAGACGACCCAGAGAAGTCCCTCGGCTTCTTCCGCGACGCGCTCGGCTTCGAGGTCCGCCAGGACGTCGGCCAAGGCACCATGCGCTGGATCACCGTCGGGCCCCCCGACCAGCCGGAGACCGGGATCGTGCTGCACCCGCCCGCCGCCGACCCCGGCGTGAGCGAAGAGGAGCGCCGCACGATCGCCGTCCTGATGGCCAAGGGCGTCTACACGGCCATCTCGCTCGCCTCCAAGGACCTGCAGGGCACGTTCGACCGCGCCAAGGCGTGGGTCGAGAAGGAAGGCGTGGCGGAAGTGCTGCAGGAGCCGGAGGACCAGCCGTGGGGTGTGCGGGACTGCGCGTTCCGCGACCCGGCAGGCAACCTGGTGCGTATCAACCAGCGGTGACGCAAGGCGCGCTGTGAGTACGGACCAGCGCGATGACGGCCGGCGGCGGAAACTCCTTCCGCCGCCCGGTCCAATGTTCGACGTGTTCGACGGCAACGCGTGAATATGTCAATTCTTCTGCCGTGAGGCGCATGGTCTGGTGTGCCTAGGATAAGTCGAGTGGAAGACGAATTGAATGACAGTTCGCCATCCGGTAAACCTGACAAATTGACTGCGGCATTCGCCATTCAAGCTGCAACGGAGCAGTTCAGTGCTCTGATCGGCAGAACGCCGGAAGCTGTTTCGGGGATACGCGCGCTGCCGGACGGCGGTTGGTCGGTGCTGATCGACACGGTCGAATTGGAACGTATTCCGGCAACCACCAGCATCATCGCCACCTATCGCGTCGACGTCGACGCGACCGGTGGGCTGTCCGGCTGCGAACGGCTCAGGCGTTACACCCGTGGGACGACCGACATGTGACGGGACGGTAATAGGTGGACAACAGACCCAGTTCACTCGCCGACACGTTGGAACGCGTCTTGGACAAGGGCGTGGTGATCGTCGGCGACATCGCCGTCTGCGTGGTGGACATCGAGCTGCTCACGCTGCGGGTGCGGTTGTTCGTCGCCTCCGCGCAGACCGCCCGTGAGATGGGCATGGACTGGTGGACGGACGACCCGTTCTTCTCACCGAAAGCGGTGGACCGGTCGATCGGCACGCAGGAGCTGGCCCAGCAGAACGCCGAACTGCGCGATCGCGTCGCGGAGCTGGAGCGCGCACTGGAGGGGAAACGACCATGAGCCGCGGCCTGTACGCCTACGCGATCACCAAGGATCGGTCGCTCGACCTGGCAGGGCCCTGGATGATCGGCCACCGCGGACTGGCACTCGTCGTGGCCGAGGTCGAGCTCGGTCTGTTCGCCGGGCTCGAGTTCGAGGAGGCCACGGAGGACAGCCCGCTGGCCGTGCTGGCGCGTTATCACGACGCCGTGGTGCGCGCCGTGTTCGAGCACGAACCGGTGCTGCCGCTGCGGTTCGGCACCGTCCTCGACGGCATCGACGCCGCCGTGCGCCTGCTCAGCGCTCGCCACGAGGAGGCGCTGGCGTGGCTGGACCGGGTGGACGGGCGGCGGGAGTGGGGCGTCCGGGTGCGAGCGGCCGCACCCGCGCCGGTGGACCTGGACGCGCTGTCGGGAACCGCTTACCTGGCA
>NZ_VSRL01000084.1 GCF_012184385.1 Lentzea indica | reverse complement strand
TCCCGAAGGGCATGGGTGGCGGAGGTGGCGGCGGTATGCCCGCCGGCCTCGGTGGTGGCCCTGCCGGTGGCGGTGGCGCCGGCGGTACCGCGGCGACCAGTTCGGTGGTGCGGCCGGTGTCATGGCGGCCGGTGGTGCCGGTGGTGGTGCTCCTGCGGGTGGTGGCGGTGCGCCGCACGGTCCCGGTGGCGGCCACGGTGGTGCCGGCGCGGGCATGATGGGCGGCGCTCCGATGGGCGGTGCCGGTCAGCAGGGCGGTGGCTCGAACGAGCACAAGCGGAAGGTGCGGATCGAGGGCGAGGCCCTGGTCGACCCGCCCAAGGCCGCGAAGCCCGTCATCGGCGAGTGACCTGAGTTCTTGCGCTGTTCGGGGCGTCCGCACTTCGGTGCGGGCGCCCCGTTCTCACACCGCGGTGAACAGCTTGGCGATCGCCGGTGCGGCTTTCTCCCGATCCGCCGGCACCAGGCCGATGCGCGTGCGCCGGTCGAGGATGTCGTCGATGTCCAGCGCGCCCTCGTGCTTGATCGCGTGGACGATGTCGGCCTCCGTGACGCCGGGTGCGATCGGCGTGGTCGGGTGCGGCCGGTCGTCGACCAGGCGGATGTCCTTGGTGCGGCACGGCATCTGCGTCAGGTTCGTCGCGTTCACCGCGTCCGCCGCCATCTTGCGGTAGGTGGTGAGCTTGCCACCGACGATCGTGATCACGCCGTTGGGCGCTTTCAGCACGGCGTGGTGGCGCGACAGATCCGCGCTCTGGCCCTCGGCTTCGAGCAACGGGCGCAGGCCCGCGTAGCTGCCGATGACGTCCTCTCTGGTGAGTTTCCTGTGCAGGACGCCGGAAGCCGTGTTCAGCAGGAAGTCCACATCGGACTCGGGAACCGTCGGCACGTCCGGGATCTCGTCGACGGGCTCGTCGGTGAGGCCGAGGTACGCACGGCCGTTCGCCTGCGGAAGCAGGAGTGCGTAGCGGTTGCGTTCGCCTGGAACCGGGATGGTGAGCGCGGTTCCAGTGAGGCCAACGGTTTTCGCGTCCACGACCAGGTGTGAGCCACGAGACGGACGCAGGTGCACCGGTGCGAGCGTGCCGGCCCAGACTCCCGTCGCGTTGATCACCGCTTTGGCCTTGACGGTGAACGCGGTGCCGGTCAGGGTGTCCAGCACCTCGGCCCCATCGCCTTGCAGCGTCACGACTTTCGCGCGCGTGATGATCTTCGCGCCGTACCCTGCGGCGGTGCGAGCGAGCGCGACCACGAGGCGGGCGTCGTCGACGAGCTGGCCGTCGTAGTTGAGGAGTCCGCCGGTCAGGTTCTCGGAGTTGAGTCCGGGAACCAGGGCCAGTGCCTCGTGTTTGGGCACCCGGCGCGGCCGGGGCAGGACGTTCGCGGGCGTGCCGGCCGCGATGCGCAGGGCGTTGCCGGCTTTCAGTCCAGCCATCACGAAATGGTTCGCGTTGGTGTGCAACGGGAACAGCATGGGCAGCGTACGGGTGAGGTGCGGTGCCGTCCTCGTCATCAGGATGCCGCGCTCGACCGCGCTCTCGTGGGCGAGCTTCACGTCGCCCTTCGCCAGGTAGCGTAGGCCGCCGTGGACGAGCTTGCTGGACCACCGCGACGTCCCGAACGCCAGGTCGTGCGCCTCCAGCAGCACGGTCTTGAGCCCTCGCGAGGCTGCGTCGAGCGCGACGCCCGTGCCGGTGACGCCGCCACCGATCACGAGCACGTCGGCGACTTCCTGTTGTGCCGCTTCGAGATCGTTCTGGCGCCTTGTGGCGTTCAGGGAGGTGTTCATGGCGTGAGGGCTCCGTCCAGCTGCTTGGCCAGCTCGTCCAGCAGTGAGCTGAAGTCGAGCCCGGATGTGGCGGGCCGCGTGGACAGAACCATCGACTGCGTGGTCAGCAGCACCACGCGCGCCTGGGTCTTGGCGTCCCCGAACCGGATCGACCCGTCGACGTGCCCTGCCTCGATCTGCCCGATGAGGAACTGCTCGACCAGCCGCTGCGTGCTCCCCAGCCGATCGGTGAGGTACGGCAGCATCAGGTCGGCGTCGAGCTGGAGGACCCGTTGCATGAGCGGGTTCGCCGACAGCAACCGGATGGCGTCCACGGCCCGTTTGACGAGCTGCTCCCGCGCGTTGCCCTGTCCGCTGGCCTGTTCCACCTGCTCCAGCAGTGCGGCGAACTCGCGGGTCATCAACGCCCGCACGAGGTGATCGACGTCCGGGTAGCGCCGGTAGAGCGTCATGCGGCTCACGCCGGCCCGTTTCGCCACGTCGGTGAGGGTCGTCCGGCGCACCCCCACCTCGAGAACACACTCACGGGTGGCATCGAGCAGCGCGTCGTGGGTGTGACGTTGAGACGTCATGTGTAACACTGTAGCAGTGACCAGGGCGAGATGGACCACCGAAACCACACCGCTGCCACCCCACGCGCTGGCGTGGCTGAGCCAGCGCGTAGGCCTGGGCGAGCCGTTCTCCGAGGTGCCGGTGTCGGCGCCTCCCTCGACGCTGTCCGCTGACGCTTTCACGGCCTTGGAGGCCGTGAGCACGATCAGCGCGGACGGTGCGGACCGGCTGGGTCGTGCCGGCGGCCTCTCGTACCTCGACCTGTTGCGTCACCGCGGCCACGGCTCGCTCGCCGTGCCTGACGCGGTGGTGCTGCCTTCTTCGCCTGCTGAGGTTCTCGAGGTTCTGCAGGTCTGCGTCGAACACGACATCGCTGTGGTGCCGTTCGGGGGCGGCACGTCCGTGGTGGGTGGTGTCGAGGCCCTTCGCGTGTCGAAGTCCGCTGTGGTTGCGCTGGACCTGGCGGGGCTCGGGTCTCTCGTGTCGATCGACCCGGTGTCCCACGTGGCGGTGCTGCAGGCGGGCCTGACGGGCCCCGAGGCCGAACGGCTCCTGGGCGAGCACGGCTTCACCCTCGGCCACGTTCCGCAGTCCTTCGAACGCGCCACCATCGGCGGGTTCGCGGCCACCCGTTCCGCGGGCCAGGCCTCCTCCGGCTACGGCCGCTTCGAGGACATGGTCGAGTCGGTCCGGATGGCCACGCCGGTGGGGGAGTGGGTGGTGGGCGCCGCACCGGCTTCCGCCGCCGGGCCGGACCTGAAGCAGTTGGTGCTCGGCAGCGAGGGGCTGTTCGGGGTGATCACCGAGGTTTCCGTGCGGGTGCGTCCCAAGCCGTACGGGCCTCGCTACGAAGGCTTTGTCGTTGACGGGTGGGAGGCGGGGGTCGACCTCGTGCGGACCCTGGCTCAGGACGGAGTGCCCGCCGACATCACCCGTCTGTCCGATGTGGACGAAACCGAGGTCGCTCTGGAGCTGGCGGGATCCAAGGCCGCCGCGGTGAAGAAGTACCTGCGGTTCCGCGGGGTCAAGCAGCCGTGCCTGGTCATTCTCGGGTGGGAGTGCCGGTCGCGGTCCGCCACGATGAGTGCGTTGAGCGGCAAGAAGGTGGTGCGGCTCGGGCGGGCGATGGGGGCTTCCTGGCTGCACGGCCGGTTCAACGGGCCCCGGCAGCGGGATGCGTTGCTGGACGCCGGCGTGTGCGTCGAGACCCTGGAGACCGCCACGCACTGGTCTCGCGTGTCCGAACTGCGGGACGCGGTGCGTGCCGCGTTGGTCTCAGAGCTCGGCGATCCCGTGGTGATGTGCCACATCTCGCACGCATACGAGACCGGGGCTTCGCTGTACTTCACGGTGCTGGTGCCGCGCGATCTCGCGGATCCGGTGGGGCAGTGGCAGCGGGCCAAAACCGCAGCGTCCGATGTCATCTCCCAGCTCGGCACGATCACGCACCACCACGCGGTCGGTCGTGACCACCAACCCTGGCTCGAGAACGAGATCGGCTCGATCGGTGTGGGCGTGCTGCGGGCGGTGAAGGCCCAGCTGGACCCGACCGGCATCCTCAACCCCGGCAAGCTGCTCTGACGCACGCGGGGAGCTTTCGCACCGTCGTGCAGTGCGAAAGCTCCCCGCGTGAGCTCAAATCAGAACTGGACGAGCATCTTGCCGGTGTTGTCACCGCGCAGCATGCCGAGGAAGGCCGAAGGGGCCTGGCGAACTCCGCCCTCGACGACGGTCTCGGAGTACTTGAGCTGGCCAGAGGCGATCCACGCGCCGACCTCGGCCACGAACTGCTGCTGCAGGGCCTTGTGGTCGCCGACCAGCATGCCGCGGAGGGTCAGGCGCTTGGCGAGGATCTGGATCATGTTGCTCGGACCGGCGGGCTTCTCGGCGTCGTTGTACTGCGAGATGGCGCCGCACATCGTGATCCGGCCGTTCAAGTTCAGCACGTCGATGGCGGCTTCGAGGTGCTCGCCGCCGACGTTGTCGAAGTAGACGTCGATGCCGTTGGGGGCCGCGGCGGCGAGCTGCTCGGCGACCGGGCCCTCCTTGTAGTTGAACGCGGCGTCGAAGCCGAGCTCCTCCACGAGGTACTTGACCTTGTCGGCGGAACCGGCGGAGCCGATGACGCGGGAAGCGCCCTTCAGACGGGCGATCTGGCCCACCAGCTGGCCAACGGCGCCGGCGGCACCGGACACGAAGACGACGTCGCCTTCCTTGAACTCCGCGGTGACCAGCAGGCCGGCGTAGGCGGTCATGCCCGGCATGCCCAGCACACCCAGGTAAGCGCCCAAAGGAGCCACGGAGGGGTCGACCTTGACCGCGTGCTTGCCCTCGACCACGGCGTACTCGCGCCAGCCGAGGCCGTGCAGCACGTGGTCGCCGACCGCGAAGCCCTCGGCGTTCGAGGCCACGACCTCGCCCACCGCACCGCCGTCGAGGGGCGCGCCCACCTGGAACGGCGGCACGTACGACTTCACGTCGTTCATCCGGCCGCGCATGTACGGGTCGACGCTCATGACCACGTTGCGCACCAGGATCTGGCCGTCGCCCGGCGTCGGCACCTCGACCTCGGCGATCTCGAAGTTGTCCTCGGTCGGCCAGCCGTGGGGGCGGGACGCGAGCCGGACCTCGAGTGCGGTGCTGGTCATGGTCGAACCATCTCCATCCAAGATTTGCGGATCAGTTATCCGTTTCAACTGCGACCACCGGACGACTGTTCCAGGATGTGACTTAGACCGCAGGAAGAAGCGTCGTGAGGTCTCGGTAGGTGAAGCCGAGCTTGCGGTACAGGGCGATCGCCGGTGCGTTGGAGTTGTCGACGAACAGGGCACACGTGCCGTAGAGCGACAACAGGGACGACGCCACGAACTGGCACACGCGCAGACCCAGACCCTGGCCGGCATGGGACGGATGCACCGCCACGCCCATCATGAAACCGACGTCGACCGACGACCATGCCTCGGCAGCGGTCGCCACCAACGTGTCCCCGGCGTGCACGCCTGCCCACCGCCGGACGCCTGTCTCACCCGGCCAGGCCCAGGAATCCGGCATGGCCGCTTGCAGCAGCGGAGTCACGCCGTCCGTGGTTGACAGCCAGCAGGCTTCAGCGGGCGGTTCCAGCGTTCCCGAGCGGTCCATCCACCCGAACGGCTTGTCCTCGACCCACGGCGAAGGCATCAGAGGGGCGACCTCGAGAGCGAGCGACCGCGACATCAGCGGTCGCAGCTCGACGCCCCGTCCGTGAGCGGCGAGCAACGAGGCCACACCCTCTGCCGGACCGGACAGAACCAGCCGCCGGCGTCGGGTCAGGGACGGCGCGTGCACGGCCACCGCGCCGTTGTGTTCCCAAGCCGCACCACCGGACGTCAGCGCTTGGGCTGCCCAGCGCACGAGCGGGTCGTCGCAGGCGTCCAGCACGGAAGCCGTGGTGCGTAACCGGCGCATTCAGTCCTTCTGCTTGCGGCGCAACAGGGTTCGCTTGGCCAGCGAGTCCTCCAGCGCCTGGTACGCGAGGTCCATCGCCCGGTTGTACTCGCCCTGGGGACGTGGCGGAACGGACTCGTCCGGCTGCGGGAAGGTGACCATCTGCAGCCATCGTTCGTTCCACAGCTGCTCGACGGCCTGCTCCCAGTGCAGCGCGGCGCCCATCCGCACGACCCGTTCGCGGTCGCGCACCTCGGCGATCCGCTGCTGGGCCGACGCGAGCCGCTCGGCGAGCTCGGCGCACCGCACCTCGTCCAGCTTGCGCTGGCGAGCAGCCGCGTCCGTGGCTACGGCGATGATCTCCTTGTAGCGCTCAACGGCTGACAACGCCGGCACCTCGATCACCTCCTCGCTCTGACGCTGAGACGGGACCGACTCGAACATCGTCGTCATCATCGGGTTCATCACGCTTCTCCAGTGTCGAACGGGATGATCACTTGCGGTCGCGAGTGCTCGAACCGGTCGAAGAACAGGCCGCGGCGTGGCCTCGGCGACCACGACATCACCTGCTCCGGCCCGAGCGACAGCAGTTCCTTGCCCTGAACGTCGAACGCCACCCAGGCGCCGATGTCGTCGTAGACGCCGGGCGGGAGGCACGCCTTCAGCCTCTGCACGCCGCGCCACCAGCCCAGCACGTGCGTGCGGTTCTCCGGGCCGTGCTTCAGGACCGTCCGCAGGCTGTCCACACCGGACGTCCGTGTCGTCGGGTCCTTCTGCTCCAGCAACGTCTGCGCGGCGTCGACGCCGTACAGCACCAGGTAGTGCGGTGACGGCGGCGCGTCCGACGTCCCCGTGTTCAGCGACTGCAACCTGGCCGCCGTGCGATCCAGCAGCTCGCGGATGCCGTCGATGCCGATCACCGAAGCATCATGACCGTCGGCGCTCAGGCGTTTCGCCAGATGCAACGCCGACGGCATCGCCTCGTCGACCAGGCAGGCCAGCGAGAACGCCGCCTCGGACGGCTCGTGCTGCCTGCCCAGTGACGCGGCCGCTCCGCCGAGCACGGCGGCCGCGTCCTGGACCACGGAGCCGATCACCGCGATGTTGCGGCCCGGCGTGCGGGCGAACCGCACCCGTGCCGCGCTGCCCGCGACGTCGATCACCTGTCCCAGCAACACGGTAGGTGAAGCATCGCCCGGCCGCAGTTCGAGGAAGTCCGGCAGTGCGTCGAGAAAGGGGATTTTGCTTCCGTCGAACAGGCCTGGCGCCTGGCCGGGTTCGCGGCGCCACAGCTCGTTCTGCAGGAAGTCCATGGTGCCCTTGGACGTCGAGTCCGGGATGCGGCAGATCTCGTTGCCCGGCTTCACACCCGACTCGTGGTTGATCACCGCGTGCCAGCGCGGCAGCTCCACGGCGGCGTCGTTCTGCGGCTCTGCCAGCACCCGGCGGGCCTTGGGCAGCGCGATGCGGACGGTGAACTGCTCGAAGATCGCCGACTTGCCCCAGAACCCCTCGATGCCCGAGACGTCCTGCGACGACAGCACCAGGTGGATGCCCTGCGAACGACCGCGGCGCGCCACGTCCTCCAGCAGTTGCGTCGCGGCGGCGGTCACCTGGTCGCGTTCACCGAACAGGTACTGGAACTCGTCGATCACCGCGACGATCCGCGGCCAGCGGCCATCGGGATCCTCGGCGCGCAGGTGTTCCAGCTTGGTGACCTCGTGCTGCTTGGCCGCGTCCGCGCGCCTGCGCATCTCGTCGGACAGGAACTTCAGCAGCGCCACGCCGAACTCGCGGTCGGTGTTGACGTTCACGCCGACCAGGCGCGCGTGCGGCAGCCACGACGGGTCCTTGCGACCCGGTGCGAACTGCGCGAACGACACGCCTTCCTTGAAGTCCAGCAGGTACAGCTCCAGCTCGTCCGGCGAGTACCGCGCGCACAACGAACCGAGCATCGCGTACAGGAAGTTCGTCTTGCCGGAACCCGACGGACCACCGATCAACGCGTGCGGCGAGGTGTCGCCCAGCTGCACGCACACCGGCTCCCCGTCGTCGAACCCCACGGGCGCAACGACTCCGGCCGCCGAAGTCTCCGTCCACGGCCGTTCTGGCAGCAGATCGCCGAACGTGCTCATGCGCGTTCGCCGCTCCTCGCGCTTCTCCGCGATGGCGGCACAAGCGCGCGGTACGAGAGTTCGCGGCAGAGCGGGATCCAGCGTCACCGTCACCTGCTTGCCGGTCATGGTGCAGAAGGCGGTGCCGTCATTGCGCAACGCCACCGTCTCCACCGGCGAGTTGATCGTGATCGGGATGTCCACGATGAACAGCTGCACACCGCACGCCAACCCGTTGCGCGCCACGCGTTGCAGCTGCTGCTGGTGTTCTTCCTTCAACGCCTTGCGGTTGCCGAACAGCACGGCGATCCGCCACGGCTCGGTGCGCCGGCCTTCACCGCTGACCGAACGTACGGTCAGGTGCCCGTCGACCAGAACCTTCGTGTGCACCCGGCGGATGTGCTCGGACAGCTCGTCCAGCAGCTCGTGCAGCCGCGCGGGGTCGTGCACCGTCAGCAGGTTCGCGCGAGTCAGCGGGTAGAGCCCCGGCAACGAGCCGGTCAGCTGGCCGACGTCCCACACGTGCACGTGCACGAGCCCCGGCTGGAAGTGCGACAGCACCCGCAGCAACAGGTTCTCCACCAGCGTGTCCGCGAGCTGGCGGCTGCCCGAAGTGGACGAGATGTGCAGGTGCGCCTGGTCCAGCAGCGGCACCGCGACGGGGAACGGCTGGGCCTCCGGCGCGGACGTCACCACGCCGGTGCCGATCCGCCACAGCTCCGGCACGCCCTGGCTGCCGTCGTGCGTGCCCGGCGTGCCGAGCCACGACTCGTGCGGCCACGAAGCGGGCCCGGCGGCGACCGAGTTCACCAGCGCGGTCAGCTGGTCGGGGCCAGAGGACGTCCACTCGTGGTACGACTGCTGCCAGTCGTGCTTGATCTGGTCGAGCCGCTCGGCGAACTCGGCCATCGAGAGCGGCGCCCGACGCGGGTTGCTCAACCGCTTCTCGTCGACCGTCAGGAACGAGGTCACGTTGGCGAGAGCGACGTCCTGCAGCGCCTTGTCGATGCCCATGCCGCGCACGGTGAACTCGAACATGTCCTTCGCGTGCTCGGTGGCGAGCGCCCTGTGTTCGCGCGCCACGGAGCCCAGCGCGGCCGAGACGGCGCGCTGGAACTCCGCGAAGGCTTCCTCCACCCTTCGCCGCCGGTCGTCCCGCCTGCTCATCACAGCTCCACGGTGAGTCGTTGGATGCGCTCTAGGGTTCCCACCATCAGTTCCAGCTGATCGGGGAATCTTTCCTTCGCGCGCACGAACTCCGGTGGAAGCAGCGACTCGTGGTGGTTTTCGCTCGACTCGGCCAGGATCGCGACCGCCTCGTCCAGGCCGTCCTGCGCGCTGCGCACATTTCTGTACGACTCACGCAGGATCTCGCTCGCCTGCTCGAGCGCGGCACGAACCTCGGCGATGGATGCCATCAAAGCCTGCTGTTGATGCCCTCGGCCCCGGAAATGCCCGCGCCGAGGTAGTTCTGCAGCTCGCCCACGCCGGACACGACCTGGGCGAACTGGGCGTTCGTCGTCTCGACGTCCGCCTGCACAGACCCCTGCGTGACCGATGTCAGCAGTTGCTGCGCGTCCTCGGCGAGCTCAGCCGCCTGTTGGAGGGCCGACTGGCTTTGGCTCGCCTTGTCGATCGCCTGGGCAATTGCGGCACGGACCTCTTCGATGCTGGCCATGTCGGCTCCCGAACCCTCCCGGAACAGGGTGGTCGTACAACCACCCTCAGTAGAGATTGTGCCCAGATTTTCACAGTTGAGACCGAAGATCGGCTAACCGGGTGGATGCCTGAATCCACTCGAACGGGCCTTGATTTAATGATCAGTTAGGCGCCGCCCTGGCCCCTTTACTCACCGTGTAGTGACGCTCACAAAGCTCCCTACAGCCTGTTGCACGGACCTACCGACCGGCCGGGTGAATCAAGACGGTCTCGAGGGCGAGTTGTCACGCAAAGTGCCTGCACCGAACGGGTCATCTCCTGCCCACGCCTCCACCAGAACGCGCTCGGCGCCCGGCACGAGTCCGTTGATCAGCTCTGGCTCGTCCAGCACGGTCCACGCCGTCGGCGGCTCGCAGGCCACCCGTGGCGTCGGGAACCCGTCACCCAGCCCGCGCACGAAGGTCCGAACAGCTCGCGCCAGCGCCGCTGAGACGTTGTGCGTGGCCTTCTCCGCGCTCGGCAGTGTGATGACGACGGCCCAGCATTCCGGCTCCTCGTCCGAGCAGTCACGGGCGTCCAGGACCTGGGCGCCGGTACGGCTGATGAGCGCGTCGCACGCGGCACGCGCCTGTTGCTCGTCCGCCGCTTCGACCACCACGGTGATCAGCAGCACGAGGTCATCCACACCAAAATGGTGTCAGACGACCCTGCGGACGAACTCCAGCACCCGAGTGACGGCCTCGCCGTCGGTCAGCAGCCCGTCGGTGATGTGCTCCTCGAACGCGGATCCGCGGATGCGGTCGGTGCCCGCTCGCGTGTCCGAGATCGGCACGATCTCGTCGTCCGAACCGTGCAGCCACAACGTCGGCAACGTGCCCAGCGCCGGCCCGAAGTTGACCTCGTCCATCAGGTCGGCCAGCTCGTCGGACGCGCCGTCCCACATGCCGAGCACGGGTGACACCAGGATCAGCGCGGCCAGCCCGGAATGCGTTTGGGCGTAACGAACAGCGGCGGGTGCGCCGGTGAAGTGTCCAATGAGGACGACGGGGAGCTCGGCGGCCTCGACCGCTGATTCGATGTCCTCGGTCACCACGACTGGAACAGCGGCGGTGCGCAGCGAGAAGGCGATGCGCTCGCCGTGCGGCAGCACGGCGAGCCATCCAGGTGCGTCCATCTAGGCAGCGTAGAACGCGCTGATCTCGATCCGGCCACCGGAACACACAGGTCCGAACGTCCACGGCACGGTCAGCGGCACCGTCTCGTCAGGTGGGATGGCGGCGGCCTTCGACGGCTCGGGCTGGCACGGGCCCTCCACCGGCTCGTTGCCCGACGGCACGACGCCCCAGTGCAGGTTCGCGGCGGCTCGCCCGCCCGGTGCGAGCGTCAAAGCCGCGGGACCGGGGTCTGCCTTGCGTTCCAGCTTCGTCGGCACCGCGCCGGAGGCGTTCTCCAGCTGGAAACCGCTGTAGCCGTTCAACGTGCACGGCATGGTGCCGGAGTTCGTGACGACGAACTGGCCGTACCGGTTGCCCGCGCCGGCGTCGGTCGGGTCGACCTGACCCTTCAGCGCGGACGAGGCACAGCGCTTCACGGCGGGCGCGGCCACGCCGGAGTCGGAAGGAGCGGAAGAGGCGGTCGACGACGGGGTCGAGGTCGGCAGCGTTTGCGCGCCGTTGTCCGAGGTTCTGGTCCCGCACGCGGTAGCGACAGAAAGCGCTGTGAGCACCAGTCCGCAGGCGATCAACCGTCGAGTCATGGGTGCACCTCCTACCCCGAAGGATGTGCCCAAATGTCAACTCGGCCACACAACGTGCCGGTAATTCACCGGATCTGGTGGACGTCCCACCCGTCGGGCAGCTCGGGCATGCCCTTCACGGCCGCGGTCCACAGGTACGTCCAGGCGATCCGGCCGTCCGGCAGCACGACACGCACGCGGCGGTAATCCTCGCCCTCGTACTCATCGAGCAGCGGCAGCGCGTCCTCCGGCGACCGCAGCCGCAGCACGAAGCCGGGCACGCCCAGCCCGGCGTCCGGACGCAACGCCGGGTAGCCCTGGCCCGTGTCGAACAACGTGCCGGGCAGATGGGTCTCCTCCGACTCGACGACGTGCGGCTCCATCAGGTGCCAAGCGCTTGCGCCCGGCTGGAGCGTCCCGTAGACGAACAGCAGCTCGGGCCAGTCGTCGGCGGACGGCACGCCGTGCACCTCGGTCACGTCCAGTCCGTCCGTCTCGGCAGGCCTCCCGCCCAGCACGCGGGCGCTTCGCTGCGAGACGTCCGCGCAACGGACCATGCGGCCGTTCACGAGCACGGGCATCCGCATCTTGGAGCCTGCCGTGTAGGCCAGCACGCTGTCGACGACACCGCCGTTGTAGAGCACCACACGGCCCGTGTGCAGGCGTACGAGGCGATAACGCAGTCCGCGGCCCTCGCAGCGGTCCAGCACGCGCAGCTGCTCAGGCGTGGCGAACCAGACAGAGTGCTCCTCGACGACGCCGGGCGCTGCCGCGAGGGTCGCGGGGCGCTGGCCGTCACGGGTGCGCATGCCGACGGCCCAGACGGCAGCAAGGCCCTCGCACCGTGCGCGCAGCACGACCGCGGGGCCTTCGAGACCGAGCTCCTCACGGAGCCAGGTGACCTTGCTGGGGTTGGCGTTCGAGCCGTAGCCGAGCACCGGCATCCGGCCTGCCAGCGGTGGTTCACCGTGGTTTGCGAGCCATTGGTCCAGATCGATGTTCTCCGGCTCGACTCGCCATCCCGACTCCATCGTGAGGTCCGGTCGCACTGGCCAGCCCGTTTCGTCGACGTGGACGAAACAGTGGTCTGGACGAGTGCCCGGATAGGGCTCCGCCGGATGGCTTTCGTCGGTGAACGGTTGGGCCATTGGTCCATACTGCCAGTGCGCGGGGCCAGATTGCGCCCCCTAATCGTGACCCATCCGATGTTTTACCTGGGTTTCTCGGCAGTTAGTGAGAACATTCACGGCGCATTCGAGTGACTAACCCGATGTCTATCTGTCGACACTCCGGTGAGCCTCAGGAGGCGTCATAGCGTTCCTGCGCCTGGGAGACCTCGACGTGCGGCGGGATGACGGGCTTCGCCTCGCGGTGTACGAACCCGTCGCGCTCCAGCGTCCGCAACGTCTGGGTGAGCATCTTCTCGCTGACGATCTCAAGCTTCCGGCTGATCGGACGGCCCACCCGCCCCATCGCGGTCTAGTTGAACTCGGGATGCGCCTCCGGGTGCGCGTCCCACCACTTGCGGTACTCCGGGTTGCGGTCCAGCACTGACCGGTAGGCGTCGGCGGCGCACGCGAACACCTCGTGCGCCCGCCCCGCCACCGGTGAGTCCCGCCGTGTCGCCACGAAGATGTCGGTCATCAGCGGCATCCCGCGCAGCCGCCTGATCACGATGCCTTCCCCGGTGCGGGACGGCGCCGCGGCGAACGACACGCAGCCACCGGCCACCAGCCCGCGCGCCATGCTCGCCTCGCCCGTGTGGTGCGTCAGCCGCGGCACGAACCCGGCATCCGCACAGGCCTGGAACATCTGCGTCCGGCTGCCGATGTGCTGCTTGGGTGGCGTCACCCAGTCGCGCTCCGCGAGCTGGGCCAGGTCGATCTCCTCCTGTCCCGCCAGCGGGTCGGTCTCCGCCAGCGCGACGAACGCCGGTTCGGTCACGAGCTTGCGCAGCTCGATGCCCGCCAGGTCACGCGCGTGCATGCCGTCGAAGAACTCGAACAGCGCCACGTGGACCTGGCCGGCTTCCAACATGTCCACGATCTCCGCCGATGACGGCCGCACCTCCGCGCGCACGTCGGCGTTGAGCTGCCGCAGGCCGTCCACGAGCGTCGCGAAGTACAGGATCGGGATGCAGCCCAGGAACAACGGCCCGCGTCGGTCCGTCTCCTTCGTGGTGCTCATGAGCTGGGCCATCTCGTCGAGGACGAGTCTCGCCGTGCCCAGCACGCGGCGGCCCAGGTCCGTTGGGACGCAACCGTTGCGCGTTCGGTCGAACAGCTGCCCGCCGACCAGTCTCTCGACCGTGCGCAACTGGGCGCTGAGGGCGGGTTGCGTCAGTCCGAGCCGCGTCGCGGCCCTGGTCACGCTGCCCTCCTCGGCGATGGTCCTCACCGCGCGGAGGTGGCGGAGCTCCAGCTCGGGCATAAAGACCTTGTATCCCCGTTCTGAATGCGCCGCCACCCTTCGATCGGGGCATAGTGATGACGCGATCTTCCGGCCCGGCGCTTGCGGCAGTGTCCCGGGTCCGGCGCGGGAGGGTGTACACCCCTCGGTTCGACGCTGCTGCCGCGCACCCTGCGCTCCGCGGCAGTAGCGTCGAACCCATGGCGGTGAAGGACTCTCCCACGAGCTGGGTCAACAAGCACATTCAGAAGTACGTCGAGACCAACGGCGCCGAGGGGCACGAGTGGCGGCCGGGCGTGCACACGTTGCTGCTGACCACCAAGGGGCGCAAGAGCGGCGAGCTGAGGCGCACCGCGCTCATCTACCAGCCCGACGGCAGCGGCAACTACGTGGTCGTGGCGTCACAGGGCGGCAAGCCGCAGCACCCTTCGTGGTACTTGAACCTCTCGGAAGACCCCGTGGTGGACGTGCAGGTCGCGGCGGACAAGTTCCAGGCACGCGCTCGCACGGCCGGCCCCGACGAGCGGGACCAGCTGTGGAAGCTGATGAACGAGGTCTGGCCTGCTTACTCCGACTACCAGAAGAAGACCGACCGCGAGATCCCCGTTGTCGTGCTGGAACCGATCAGTGGATGACGACCGCAGCGCCCGTCACGGTGACGCGCCGGTCTTCCCTGGTGGCGTCGACTTCCAGCCGTGACGGCCTGCCCATGTCCTCGCCCTGGCTGATGACGAACCGCTGCGGCCCTTCGAGGTCGCGCAGGTAGCCACCGAACGCGGCGGCGGCCGCTCCGGTCGCCGCGTCCTCCACCACGCCACCGACGGGGAACGGGTCGCGGGCGTGCACGAGGCCTGCGTCGTCGCGCCACCAC
Source organism: Lentzea indica (assembly GCF_012184385.1). GTDB lineage: Bacteria > Actinomycetota > Actinomycetes > Mycobacteriales > Pseudonocardiaceae > Lentzea > Lentzea indica. The sequence goes on along the minus strand of NZ_VSRL01000084.1, from coordinate 18,170 downwards.
AGGTGCACGGTCGTGAGGTCGTGCGCCAGCATCAGGTCGCGCAACGCGTCGAAGTCGTAGTCGAGGTTCGCGAGCTGCTCGCGGTCCTTCATCGGGATCAACAGGTGGCGGGCCCCGCCGAAGCCGACGTGCACGGGCTTGTCGCCGATCTCGGTGTACCGCAACGCTTCCAGCGCCTGCTTGACCAGATCCGGGTCCGCCTCGGACGTGCTCGTCGGCACACTCGTCAAAGTCGCTGTGCCGTCAGCGGTCTCGATGGTGATCTCACCGGCCGGCGTGTGGAACGTCAGCTGTCCGTCGCCGATCCGTTCGGCCAGCGCGACGGACGTGGCGATCGTGGCGTGCCCGCAGAACGGCACCTCCGCCTTGGGGCTGAAGTAGCGAACGTCGAACTCGCGCTCGTCCCGCGGAAACACGAACGCCGTCTCCGAGTAGCCCACCTTCGCGGCGATGGCGAGCATCTCGTCGTCGGTCAGGTCGGTCGCGTCGAGCACCACACCCGCCGGGTTGCCGCCTGCCGGATCCTTAGTGAACGCGCTGTAGCGCAATACCCCAGTGTCGCTCATACCTCGCTGCAACGCGTAACAGTGCTGAAGTCTTCCGCCCATGTACTTGCTGGTGAAGTAGGTCAGCCCGGCCTTCTCGAGCACCCGGCCGGACGCGGTGTTCTCCGCCTGGTGGCCGGCGACGACCCGGTCGGCGATGGTGAGCGCCTTGTCCCGCAGTTGCTCGGCGATCTTCGTGGCGACGCCGCGGCCCCAGTGGCCGGGGTCCACCCAGTAGCCGATCTCGATCTCTCCCGCACCTCCTTCGAGCATCTGTGCCAGCCCGATGGCCACGCCGTTTTCGAACACCGCGTACAAGCCGAAGCCGTGCTTCTCCCAGTGCCGCAGCGCCTGCTCGTGGCGTTCGGTCACGTACTCCGGCGTCCATGGCTTGCCGTCGCCGACGTACGCGGTCATCCGCGGATCCGATGCCCAGCGCAGCATGTGCTCGAAGTGCTCGTCTCCCCAGCGCACGAGTTCCATGGCACCCATCGTGCCTCAGGAGAACTGCGCCAGGAGCCCTTCGCAGGTGCGGACGACGATCTGGGCGGCCTTCCGATGATCATTCGGCGCGTGCACGTCAGCGGCCTGCGCCTGCCACCGCACCAGCGCGTCGAGCAACGCCTCCCGCTGTTCGCGCGAATCGGCCTCGTACTCGAAACCCAGCCGTGCCAACGGGGCCGCGCCCTCCGCGCCGACGAGTCGCAGCGCTTCTGCCTGCAGTTCGGCCGGCAGCTTCGTGCGGCCTGCCTGCAACGCGGCCACCAGCCGCAGCTCGCGGAAGTCGTGCGCGGAGGCGACGACCCGTTCCAGGTCGGTCATCAGTTTGCGGGCGTTCTGCCGCGTTCCATCCGGAACAGCACGTCCAGGGCCAGCAACGCGGACCGCGCCTTGAGGATCTCGCGGCGCTCGGTGAAGTGGATCGCGATCGAGTCGCGCAGCTCGCCGAGCCCGCTGCGCTGCACCAGCTGACCGGTGAGCTTCACCTGGGAGTCGAAGCCCTGCCGGATCAACGCGGTGATCAGCCGGACGCCGAAGATCCCGAACCGTTCGAGCAACGCCTGCCGCACGGCCGGTTCCATGGCCAGCGGGAACTGCTCGCCGACGAACCGGTCCGCCGACAGCAGGTTGTCCTCGAGCTCTTCGCGGCCGAGGGAAGCCAACGCGCGCAACGCCTGGAACTCGTCCTCCCGCAACGTCTTCGCGGCCACCGCCAGCAACCCCGCGACCGAGACGACGTTCTGGCACAACGGTTGCACGGCCACATCGCGGCGGTAGCGGCGGGCGATCTGCTTGGCCGACGACAGCGCGTCGATCCGCCCGGCCCCGATCTCGTCGGCACGGGCGAGGACCGCGACCGTGTGCACCGCGGCGACTCGCGCGATCGGGTGGTCGTTGGCGGCCTGCAGGAACTTCAGGTCGTCGTCCTGCACGTGCCGCATCAGGTACAGCAACGCGTCCGCGTCACCGAGCACCTGCTCCGGCGTGGCCTCGGACGGGGTGTCGATGAGCACGATGTCCCGCAACGTCCGCGAGGGCCACTCGACGACCACCCTGTCGGCGCGGTCGAACTGGCCGATCTCGACGTGGTGCCTGCTGCCCCGTTTGCTCACCGCGACCTCGTGCGGCCGGCCTGGTCCGGAGAACACGTGCGCGCGTGCCTCGGTCCCGCCCCGGTACCAGACGAACGAGCTCTGCGGCGCGAACTCGTCGCCGATCAGCGCGTTGACCACAGTGGACTTGCCGATCCTGCTGCGGCCGGCCACCGCGATCCGCACGGGCTCGGTGTAGCGGTCGACGTGGGAACGCAGCCAGGCCGTGGCGCGCGGGCTGTCGCGGTAGACGGCCAGTGCTTCCTGCAGCATCGACCAGACGGCGCGGTCCAAAGTCACGCGGTGAGCTCCATCGCCGGACCTCCGAGTGTCTGCACCCGCTTGTAGAGCGTGATCAGTTTGTCCAGCTCCTTGCGGCCTTCTCGCATCCGGCGCTCGCGCTCGGTCTGGTCGTCCTGCACCGCGCGCTTGGCGCTGCGGGCCGACTCCAGCAACGTCTCCTGCAGCTCCTCGGCCAGCGTGCTGAAGTGGTTGCGCAGCGAGCGCTGGATGTGCCGGCCGGAGTCGCGGACGTCCTTGGAGAACTTCATGAAGAAGTCGTCGACGTGCCGTTGCGCCGCGGCTTTCGCGGCGGCCTGGCGGCGCTTCAGCCGTTGGTCGCTCTCGTCCAGGATGGACTTGCCACCGAACAGGGCACCGGCGCCGAGCGAGATCACGTTGATCAGTGGCATGCCTGCCAACGAGGTGACCAGGCCGAACATCAGCACGCCGCCGTAGGAGCCGCGCAGACCGGTGAAGAGCTTCTGGGGGAGCGAGAACGGCTCGATCTTCGGCTTCTCCAGTTTGCTGGCGGGTTCCAGCAGGTCGTCAGGCAGCACCGAACCGGGGATCAGGTCTTCGCGGTAGACGGGGAAGTTCTTCGCGACCTTCGCGGCCACCCACTCCGCGCGTTCCATCAGCCAGGCGAAGTTCGTGGTGGCGGCCTCGTTGAGGTTGTCCTCGAGCCACTGCTCGAACTTGTCCCAGCCGATCGCGGGGTCGGCCTCGTCGTAGGTCTTGTCGACCTCGCGCAGGATCTTGCGAGTCCTGTCGCGCAGGTCGTACTCGACGTCGGAGATCAGGTCGGCCATCTCGTCGTTGAGCACGTTCTGCCAGCGCGCGGACCGGCGCGCAGCTCGTCGACGCGTCGCTGGGCTTCCTGCAGCGTCGAGATCGTGGCGGCCGTGCGCGACGAGTCGTGGGCCGTCAGCTCCTCGCGCAACGGCGTGACCAGCTGGGTGATCGCGCTCGACGCGACGACGGCCACGGCGCGGCGGGCCAGCAGGTCGGCACTCGCCACGATGTCCCGTTGCACGCACGCCAGCAGCTCGGGGAAACCGGACTCGGTGTTGAGCCTCTGGTCGCCGGTCTTGGCCGCGCGCAGTCGCAGGGCGGAGGAAACCGGGATGAGCTTCGCGGGGACGCCGGCGCGGGCGAGCAGCACCTTGTTGCGCTCCACGACGTTGCGCCAGCTCGGCACGAGGTCGATCTTGGTGACGACCACCGTGACGTTCGGGCAGGCCTCCATGACCTTCTTGAGCAGCGTCATTTCCGCCGACGTCAGCTCGCCGGTCGCGTCGGAGACCATCAGCACCGCGTCGGCCTGCATCAGCGTCGCGAACGTGCTGGCGGTGTGCGCGGACCGGGTGTCGCCGACGCCGGGTGTGTCGATCAGGACCAGGCCGTTGTCGAGCAACGCGCGAGGGATGCCGATCTCGGCCCGCACGACGTGCTGCGAGTGAGCGGTGGAGACCTGCTTGGTCACCTGGTCGATCGGGACGGCGATGCGCTCGGTCGGCGTGTGGAAGATCGAGCCGCGTGCGGACGCGTTGCGGACCAGCGCGGCCGACGGGGTGTCGGCGTGCTGGACGAAGGTGGGCACAGTCGTCGTGATGTCGTCACCCACCGCGCAGACGGGGGCGTTGAGCAACGCGTTGACGAGCTGGCTCTTGCCTTGTTTGGACTCGCCCACGACGAGAACGCGCAACTTGGGGTCGAGTTGCTGTGCCCGCTTTTCGCGCAGCCGGGCCTCCAGATCAGGCCGCCGGTGCGTGACGCAGGCCCCGATCGTCTCGTCGAGCACGTCGAGCCAGGGCGGTGCCATCACCTGACTCATAGTGCCGTGTTCACCCCCTTGGGTGAAAGTCTCGAACGAAAGACCGGTTCCGTTCGGACGAGACCGGGCTGTTCGGAGGGGCCGGTGACGTTTCTCACCGGGTCGTGGTTTTCCCTGCTGAGACGCCGAACCGGCCCTGTCCGCGAGAGACAGGGCGGTCCGCGATGGGTCAGAAAGCTCAGCCGAGCAGGCCACCCAGGTCGAGGTCGTGGACGACCGGCAGGTCACCCGCGACACCGGTGACGTTGCCGACCACGTTGCCGACACCCGCGGTGTCGCCGACCAGGCCGGTCGCGGTGTGGGCCACGTCGGTGACGGTGTCGACGGCGCCGGTCGCGGTGTTGGTCACCTGGCCGACGGTGTCGTGGGACTGCAGGCCGATGTTGCCGTCGGCGATGTTGGTCAGGCCGGTCACGTTGAGGGCACCCAGGCCGGCGTCGGCGCCGCCGAGCACGCCCAGCGTGTCGTGGGTCAGGCCGCCCACGCCGCCCAGCTGGCCGAGGAGGCCGTCGCACCGGGAACGGCCGAGGTGGCGGTCGCCAGCGTGCCGTCGACGGTCGAGGTCGCGGTGTCGGCCACGTCGAGCGCGGTGCCGGTGACCGGGGACGCGGTCTGGTCGAGGACCGAGGTCACGTCGCCGACGGCGGAGAAGTCGCCGCCGAGGCCAAGGTTGGTCGAGGTGAACTGACCGAGGGTGTTGTTGGCGGCGATCAGGTTGAGGCCGTTCTCGTCAGCCGCGAGCACGCTGGCGGACGAAGTGTGGATCTCGCTGAGGTTCAAGCCCGACGAGGTCAGCTGAGACGCGACCGCCTGCAGCTGGCTGATGGCGCCGAGCGGGCCCTCCGCGAGCAGGTCTTCCGTCGGCAGCGCCAGGTCGAGACCGTCGACGGTGGGCAGACCGTCCACGGCGGGGACCAGGTCGAGGACCAGCGGGATGACCTCCTGCACGTCCACCGCGGTGATGTCGGCCAGCCCAGCCTGCTCCAGCGTGCCCTGAGCATCGGCGGCGAACGCGGCCTTGAGGGACGGGTCGCTGAGCAGGTTGAGCACGAAGTCGTGGAGCGTGCTGGGCTGGATCATCTGAAGGAACTCCTGTGTTGCGGGACGTGGCAATTGGGGTGTGGCCAAAAGCTATGAGAGCGGGCACATCCCCAACATCGGGGATCACTCCCAGTCAATCCCCGTTCCCCAATGGGGTGACGCTCGTTGACCCCCTAGGGGCTTAGGGGTCGTGCTTGAGCGTCTCCTGTTCACCCGTGTAGGTACTGGTCGCTACTGCGAACAGGTGAGGGAAGAGACTTGGCGTACGTACTCGGAGTCGATGTCGGGACCACCCGCACGACTGCTGCCGTGTGCCGTCTCGATGGTGCCCGGGATGCTGAGATCGCCCTGGTCGTGCCGTCGTTTCTGCAGCTCACGGACGCGGGGACGTTCTCGGTCGGCGAGTTCGGCACACCGGGCTGGACGGCCACCGGTTTCGCCCGCAGGATCGGCGACGCGGTCCCGTTTTCCCTGGGTCCGGAGACGTGCCCGGCAGAAGAGCTCACCGCGTTGCTGATCATGTGGGTCATCGGCGAGGTGGTCGCCCGAGAGGGTGAACAGCCCCGTCACGTGGCCGTGAGCCACCGGCCGGGTGGGGCCCCTATCGCCGCGGACAGCTCTACGCGGCGTTGCGGCAGGTCGGGGTCCACGACGTGACGCTCGTTCCGGAGCCGTTCGCGGCCGCCGAGAACCACGCCGTGCGCTCCCGTGTGCTGCCCGGCTCGTCGTTGGCGGTGTTCTCGCTGGGCAGCCACGCGTTCTCCGGGTCCGTCGTGAAGCGTTCGCAGAGCAGGACGTTCGAGCTGGTCAACCACGTCGATGGCGTCGATCACCACACCGGTGCCGACTTCGACGACCTGCTGGCCGCTCTGGTGCGTGGTCGGCTCGGCAAGGACGGGCTCGTGTCGGTCGCCGAGTGCGAGGCGGCGAAGCGGGCGTTCGGTCCTTCCGCGGTGATCAGCGGGGTCGAGGTCGGCCGCGACGAGTTCGTCGAGGAGATCCGGCCGTCCATCGACCACCTGGTCTCCACGTTCGTTCGCGCGTTGGGGACCGTGCAGCCCGACGCGGTGCTGCTCGTCGGCGGTGGCTGCCGGATGCCGGCGATCGGCGACGCGTTGTCCGCTTCCGTCGACTGCCGGGTGCTGGCCGAGGCGCCCCCGAGCACTCGGTCGCCAAAGGACTGGCGGTCGCCGCCCGTCTGGTCCTGATGGGGCCGGAAGCCGAGCCGGAGCCGCTCGAGACCTCGGTCCTGGTGCACACCCGCGAAGCGTCGTTGCGGTTCCCGGTCGGCGAGATCACCGGCCCCGACGACGAAGAGTTCACCGCTCCACCTCCCCGCCCGCCGGTGGACGTTTCCCCGCTGGAGCTGCCACCGCGCCGGGTGAAGCGCGTGAAGAGCGCGCTGAAGCCCGCTGGACGCCGGTCCAGCTCCCGATCCGACTCCCGACTCGATGATGAGGACAGCCGTTGAGCGTGACCACACGAGCCAGGTTGGTGCTGGACCCCTCCGTCCGAGGTGTCCTCGACCGGATCAACGACGCTGCTTCAGGCGACCGCCTGCGCGTTGTTGTTGCGGCGCCTGGTGGTTACGGCAAGACAGCATTTCTGGGCGAGATCACCAACTCCGCCGTGCGCGTGGTCGACGACGCGCACCTGCTGGACGACTCGTCGTTGCGCGAGCTTGCTTCTGAGCCTCTGCTCGTGCTGGCTTACCGGCCGTGGCCGCGTCGTGCGGTGCTGGCCGAGCTGACCCGCGGCGCGGTGGTCGTGCCGCTGGCGCCGTTCTCGCGTGAGCAGGTCCGCGAGTTCCTGCACGCGCCCAAACCGGTCGTGGACTTCGTTTTCGCGCAGACCGGTGGCGTGCCTGCTCTCGTCGAGCGTCTTGGTGCTGTGACGGAGGTTTCCGCCGAAGCGCTGAGCGCCTTCCGGTCAGAGCTCGACTGGATCGACCCGGACCTGCAGAAGTTCCTGCTGGCAGCCGAAGCCGGCGCCGCACAGCGCCTGGACCTGCTCTCGGCGTTGCTGGACAAGGACTTCGACGAGGTCAGCGACATCATCGAGGCTGCCCGCGCCACCGGCCTGCTCGCCGAGGACGGCACTTTGCTGCCGCTGGCTCACCGTGCGGTGGGAGCGTTGACCCGTGCCGAGCGCCGCATCGCGGTGCGGCAGAAGCTCGCACAGCTTCAGCTCGATCGCGGCGGTCCTGTGCTGGACCTGGTGCGTCCACTGCTGGACACCGGCATCGGCGGACCGGTGTTCGTGGCCGCCGCCCGTGAAGCTCTTTCTGCCGACCCCGCTCTGGCGGCCCGGTTGTTCAAGGCTTCGACCGGTGGCGGTGCGCCGTCCGCCGAGACCGCCGCGCAGTGGGCGACCGCTTCGGCGATGGCGGGCGATCTGGACGCCGCTCTGCGGCTCGCCGACAAGGTGATCAGCGCTTCCGACACCCCGCACCGCCGGACCGCCGCCGAGGTCGCGGCCGTTGCTCTGGCGCACCGCGGTCAGCTGGCTCGCAGCACCGAGCTGTTCCGCTGGGCCGCCACTCCGTACGCGGCGGCGTTCGCCGGGATCGGCCTGATCGGCACGGGGCACCTGTCCGAGGAGACACCTCCGCAGCCGCCGACCATGCTCGGCGGTGCGGCTTCGTTGATGCTGCAGGGTGTTCGTCAGTCCGTCTCCGGTGCCGAGACCGCCGCACTGTCCACTTTGGTCCGTGCGTCGTCGATGCTGGAGCCCGCGGGTGGTGCTGTTCTCCTGCCGGACAGCCCGGGCGCTCTGGCTGCTCTGGTCGCGGTGCACTGTGGCGAACCGAACGTGGCCGAGTCGGTGCTCGACCGTGCGGTCGAGACCGGGACCGGCGGCGTGCTGATGTCGGTGCGGCACCGGTTGTTGCAGGCTTGGGTGCACATGTTGCGCGGCAACCTGTCGGTGGCTCGCGAGACTCTGATGTCCGTCCGGGGTGCGTTCGAGCCCCGTGACTGGATCTTCGCTGTGGCACTGGAAGTCGGCGTGGCTCGGCGGAACAGCGACCTGGCCACCTTGCGCCGGACTTGGGAGCAGGCCTGCGAGGCCGTGCTTCGGCACCCGGTGGACCTGTTCAGCCTGCTGCCGTTGGGGGAGTTCGCCGCCGCCGCGGCTCGGTTGCGTGATCAGGACCGGTTGGCGCCGCACCTGGCGCAGGCCGCTGCTTTGTTGCGTGCCTTGGGGGATCCGCCGTTGTGGGCCACGCAGCTGCACTGGAGCCTGCTGCATGCGGCGATCATCGACGAGAACTCCGCTGCTGCCGAGGAGCACGCGGCTGCCTTGGCTCTGAACCGGGAGCGCAACCGGTACTGCGCGATCGTTTCTGCTGCCGCCGAGTGCTGGCTGGATGTCGTCGCTGGGAAGGTCGACGCGGATCGCGTCGAGGAGGCTGCTCGGAGCCTGCACGCGGTCGGGTTGTGGTGGGACGCCTCGCGGTTGGCCGGGCAGGCGGCGATTCGGACGTCTGATCGGCAGGCGATGGTTCGGTTGCTCGACTGTGCCCGGTTGTTGCAGGGGCGGCCGGTTTCGGCTCGGCGGTCCGCTGAGAGTGATGCGCCGGTTGTGGTTGAGGATGCCGGGAAGTTGAGCGATCGGGAGCGGGAGGTTGCTCAGCTTGTGTTGGAGGGAATGACTTACAAGCAGGTCGGGGATCGGTTGTTCATCTCCGCCAAGACTGTTGAGCATCACATGGCTCGGATGCGGCAGCGGTTGGGCTCTACTTCTCGTAGCGAATTGTTGGCTCAGTTGCGGCACATTGTGGGGTCTGGGTCGTAGGTTCGCTCTTGTTCGTTGGTGGTTGTTTTGCGTTGGCGGATTGCGGTTTGTGGTTCCCCCAGGGGCTCTGCCCCCGGACCCCCGGCAATCTGATCGGGGGTCCAGCGCCGTCGGCGGGTTGATGGCACGCCTGTTGGGTTGGGCGGGGTGCTGTTGCGAGGGTGGGTTCCGTTTGGGGTGGGGTGGTCCCGTCACGAGTCGCACCAGAGGCAGGGCCTCGCCTGCGACTCGTGACGGGACCACCCCACCTGCTGGGTGTGTGAAGAGAGCGCTCGGCTTCGCCTTCGCGGGCGGCTCGGCTTCGCCATCGCCTTGGCTGTTCGCCGTTTTGCGAGAAAATTGCTCCGATCGAGCGAGTAAAGCTTGTAACGCTGCGAGATCGCTGTACCCCCGTTGGGGCGAACGTCCCCGTGTCATGGGACGGTGTGGTTTGCTGGCGGTAGGCTTCCGCACCGTTGCTCGCCGAGCAGGTCAGGTGGATGATTTGCCGAGCCAGGACGACGCGAGATCGTCGCGCCCGATGGGGCGTGACGAGTTGGCGCGCGACTGGGCGGTGAAGGTCGGTCGGACTTCGTACATTCCACTGTCTGCTGTGAAGCTCACGGAAGAGCTGCACGAGCTGCTGAACGTGGTGGCGGAAGCGGTTGCCGGAGATCCTGCCAAGGCTCCCGGGTTGGTACTCGCCTGGTTGAGATCCACTGCGTTGGCGACGAGAGTCTGAGGAAGTCGGTCGAGATTCTTGCGCGGTTCGTGGAGCGGGAAGGGGCTGACGCGCTTCAGGCCGGGCTGGTGATCGGGGCTGTGGCGGCTGCGTACACCGAGGCGATTCAGGCGCTTGTGCTGGAGCAGCAGGAGAGTGTGAGTCAGGCGTTGCTTCGGGCGAACCGGGCTGTGCAGTTGGATTTGCAGGCCAGCGAGGAGCGGTTCGAGGACATCTTCATGCACTCGTCCACCGGTATCGCGATGGTCAGCCTGGACGGGGAGCTGGAGCGGGCGAACGAGGCGTTGTGCGCCATTCTTCGGCGCGAGGACGTTGCCGGCATGACGCTCACCGACCTGGTCGCGCCGGCGGATCTGGCGCTCGTCTCCGACGCGTTGGAGAGTTTGAAGCACGGGCGGGTTCGTCGGATCGAGGAACGTCCTCGGCTGATCGATCGCGATGGTGAGCATTTTCGGGTGTTGCTCGCGGCGACTGTGCAGAGGGATGCCGAGGACAATCCGCGGCACTACGTCGTGATGATCGACGACGACAGCCAGCTCACGTTGCTCGGCGGGCGGTTGCAGTACCAGTCGCTGCACGACGCGTTGACCGGGTTACCGAACCGGCAGTACCTCACGACTCGGCTGGAGTCGTTGTTGCACAGCGACATTGAGCACGGCGTGACGCTGTACCACCTCGATCTGGACGCGTTCGCGGTGATCACGGACGGGCTCGGGCGCGAGATCGGTGACAAGGTTCTCAAGCTCGTCGCGGAGCGGCTGTCCTCTGTTTTCTCCAGTGAGAAGGCGATGGTCGCTCGGCTGGAGGGCGACGAGTTCGCCGTGCTGGTCGAGAACGGGCCGGAGACGCCGGACGTGGACACGACGATCCGGATGATCGAGCACGAACTGGCCGAGCCGGTCTACTTCGACGGCCGCGGTGTCGCGGTGTCCGCTTCGGTCGGGGTGCTGCCGCGGTTGCATCCCGGTGGGAATCCGGCTGAGGTGCTGCGGGCGTCGGACATGACGTTGCGGCGGGCCAAGCGCAGTGGGCGCAGGCAGTGGGGGCTGCACGACGCCACGTTGGACAAGCGGGAGCAGGAGGAGTTCGCGCTCGCCGCCGTCATGCCCGGTGCGTGGGAGAACGGCGAGATCGAGGTCGTGTTCAACCCCGTCATGAAGCTGGACGGCACTGCGCGGGTGTGCGTGGAGGCCGAGCTGAACTGGAAGCATCGGGACGTCGGGCTGATCGGGCACGAGAAGTGCGTGTCGATGGCCGAGCACACCGGGCTGATGCTGCCGCTCGGCGAGTGGATGCTGCGCAGGGCCGCGGAGACCGCGTGCGAGTACGAGGAGATGCTCGCGGTGTGTCTGACCGAGAGCATGGCGAACAGTCCGGATCTCGTTCGCGACGTGCGGCGCGTGCTCGCGGACACCGGGCTGCAGGCGGGGCGGCTGCTGCTGGGTTTTCCGGTGCACGTGCTCGCGTCCGAGGACAGCGAGGCCGCCGACAACCTGGTTCTGCTCGCGGACATGGGCGTCCACATCGGCGCCCGCGACTTCAAGGGCTCGACCGCGGAGATCGAACTGGTCCGGTCGATGGGTGTGAAGGCCGTGCGGGTGAAGGGCCGGCGTCAGAAGCCGGACGAGCTGGTGTCGCACGTGCTCAGCGACCTCGTCGGGTTCGTGCACGAGGCCGGCGGTCTCGTGGTGATCGACGCGATCGAGGACGCTGAGCAGAGGGACTGGTGGAACGAGCTCGGCGCCGATGCCGGGGTCGGGCCGGTGTTCTGCGTGGAGCCGACTACGAGTTGGCCCGACGCGGGTTGAGGTGCACGAGGATCAGCGCGAAGCCTGCGATGGTCACCACGCGCAGTGCGGCGGTGATGCCGTTCCAGTCTTTCGACTGCCACATCGCGAACCACTCGCCGCCGATCGTGATGAACCCGCCGAGGAACAGCGCCACGATCATCAGCAGACCGGCGGACGCGAACTTGCGCGCGCTGTCCTCCTTGTCGCGGATGTAGGCGATGGTGCCGGCGGTCAGCAGGACCGCCGAGATCGCCTCCCACAGGATGATCGCCACGTAGACGATGGTGACGATCGCGGGGCTGGTGATCGCCCGCCACTTCAGTTCCTTGCCGAACGTGGTGTCCATGGCGAGAACGTGTTTCACGAACGCTTCGTTGGTGCCGTAGTCCGTGACATTGCCTAGCACCACAAGAAGCATGTTGAGGGCGATGAACCCGACGGTCACCGCGACAACAGCGCGCAAGCTGCCGACCCGAGCAAGAAGACGCATGGCGCGGACAGTAACCGATGGGGTGCTGCCAGTGAGGCGTGTTCGTGTCGTCTCTCAACGGCTGGACGAGGTCAGCAGGGGTCCTCGAACTCGACCTGGGGCAGGCGGGCCTGCCACAGCTCCTCGGTGAGCGCGCCCCGCGCGGTGGCACAGATCCGATCGACCTCGTGCGCGACGTCGAGGTCCCACAGGCGCATCACGCCGTCACCCGACCCGGTCAGCAGCACCCGGCTGTTCGGTCTGAAGTGGACGGTCACCTCCGCGCCCGACGCGAGCGACATCTGCTGACCCATCGGGACCGCCTCGGCGGGATTGCTGATGTCCCACAACCGGAACGTCTTGTCCGAGCTGCCGCTCGCGAGCGTCTTCCCGTCCGGCGTCACGGCCAGGGAGCTGACCTGCTGGGTGTGTCCGGTGAGCACGCTGAGCGCGACGGGCTTCTCCCGGTCCCGCACGTCGAAGAGCCGGATCGCCTTGTCGACGCCTCCCGTGATCAGCGTGCGCCCGTCCGGCGTGAAGACGACGCGCTGCACGGGCTGCTGGTGGTCCGTCACCGGCTTGCCGAGCAGCCGCGGTTTCGCCGGGTCGGTCACGTCCCACAGCCGGAACGTGCGATCGCTGCTCGCGGTCACCAGCGTCTTGCCGTCCGGGCTGAACGCCAGGTCGTTGACGTACCCGTCGTGCCCGGTCAGCGGATCACCCAGTGGAACGGGGTGCGCGGGGTCGCTGATGTTCCACAGCCGGATCGACTCGTCGTCGTCGCCGGTCACCAGGGTCTTGCTGTCGGGCGAGAAGCCGAGCGGGTAGGCGAACCGGGTGGCGAGCTGGATCGGTTGCCCGAGCGCACGACGTGCGCTGGGTCGCTGGAGTCCCACAGGCGCAGCGTCTTGGCGTTCGTGATGGCGGCGAGGATCTTGCCGTCCGGCCCGAGCTTCGGCTTGGTGAGCCCGCGCTCCTCTCCGACCAGCGCCGAGCCGATCGGCGTGGGCGCGTTGGGATCCGTGGTGTCCCACAGCCGCGCCGTCCTGTCGCCGGAGCCTGCCACGAGCAGGTTGCCGTCGCCGCTGAACACGGGACCCGTCACGTTCGAGGGGCCGAGCAGCATCATGTTCTGCGGCAACGACCACAGCCGCACCGAGTTCTCGCCCGCGCCGGTCGCGAGGGTGCGACCGTCCGGGGCGAAGCCGACCGCGAACACTCCACCGCTGGGCGCCGCGAGCGGTTTGCCGATCTGGCTCGCGGCGGCCGGGGTGCTGAGGTTCCACAACCTGGCGGTGCCGTCCGACGCGCCCGAGGCCAGCACGTGCCCGTCGGGGCTGAACTTCACCGACCACACGCCGGCGGTGTGGCCAACCAGCGCATCCCCGATCGGTTCCTGCGTCGCGGGGTCCCACAGCCGCACCGTGCTGTCGTCGCTGCCGGACGCGAGCAGCTTGCCGTCCGGGCTGAACGTCACCGAGTGCAGACCGTCGGTGTGGCCGGTGATCGGCTTTCCGATCATGGTCCTGGTGGCGACGTCGAAGAGCCGGATCGTCCGGTCGTCGCCGCCGGTGGCGAGCGTCTTGCCGTCCGAGGTGAAGGCGAGGGTCCGCACCGCCGCCGTGGCGCCGCGCAACGGTTCGCCGAGCGGCTGCGGTTCGCGGGGTCGCTGACGTTCCACAGCCGCGCGGTCTTGTCCTCGTTCGCCGCGGCGAGAGCCTTGCCGTCGGGGCTGAACTCCAGCAGGTAGGTGGTGCCGTTGCCGGTCTCGATGGTCTTGAGGTGCTTCGGGTTCGCCCGGTCGGTGACGTCCCAGAGCCTGATCGTCTTGTCGTTGCCGGTGGTGGCGAGGATCTTGTCGTCGGGGGAGAACACCGCGGAGGTGAGCCAGTCGGTGTGGCCGGTGATCACCGCGAGCGGCTTCGGGTTCGAGCGGTCGCGCACGTCCCACAGGCGCGCGGTGCGGTCGTAGCTCGCCGTCGCGAGGACCGTGCCGTCCTTGGTGAACGACGTCAGGTACACCGCGCCGGTGTGCCCGTGCAGCGGCACGGCCAGCGGCGTCTGCTGGCTCGCGAGCAGTTTGGAGCCCACGTTCTGGTCGTCGGGTCGCATCCGGTGGGCGGCCAGCAGCATCTGGGCGGCCAGCGACGGGTCGGTGTCGGTCAGCCGGTCCGCCTCGGCCACGACCTGGCGGAACACCGCGTCGTCACGTTGCCGCACGGCGATCACCGCGGCGCTGGCCGCGATCAGCGCGAACACCACCACGAGGGACACGGCGGAGCGGCGCAGCCAGACGCTCTTGCGGTGCTGGCGTTCCGAGGCGTCGATGAAGTCCTTCGAGAGGGCGGTGACCTGCTGCCGCGCACCTTCCAACCGGGCGCCGCGGTAGAGCATCGACGAGTCGCGATCGTTCGAGGCCCAGGTCGCCGCGTCCTCCTCGAGCCGTTGCCGGGTGAGGTTGCCGGCGCGGTCCTCGTCGATCCAGCTGCGCAGCCGTGGCCACGCGTGCAGCAACGCCTCGTGCGTGATCTCCACGCTTCCGGCGTCCATCGTGATCAGCCGGGCGCGGGTCAGGACCTCGAGCGCGCGTTCGGTGGCGGGGAGGTTCGTGCTGGCCTCGAGCAGACTGTGACGGCTGGACCTGCGGCGGGTGTCCTGGGTGTCGTCGCCGACCCTGACCAGGCGCAGGAGCAGTTGCTTCGCGGCGGCCCTGGCCGGTTCGTCGAGATCGGACCACGCGCGTTCGGCCGTGGTGGCGACGGCGCCCTGGATGCCGCCTGCCGCCCGGTAGCCGGCGATCGTGAGGCGGCCTGCCTGTCTGCGCTGCCACGTGACCAGCAGGGCGTGGCTGAGCAGAGGGAGGGCGCCCGCGTCGTAGGCGTCCTTGCCGCGGCGGTTGTGCGTGCCGAGATCGCGCAGCACGAGGTCGACGAGGCCGGTCTCGAGCTGCAGGCCGGCGGCCTTGGCCGGGTTCGTCACCGCGTCGCGCACCTCGGCCGCCGACATCGCGCCGAGCACCATCTGCCGGTTCTCCAGCGCCTCGGCGAGCTCGGGAAAGTCGAGGCAGCGGGCGTAGAAGTCGGCGCGCAGGCCGAGCACGACCGCGGTCTTCTCCGCCGCCGCGTGCAGGGCTTGTACGAAGACCCGCAGCCGGTTCTCGTCGCCGCCGAGCGTGAACGCCTCCTCGAACTGGTCGACGATCACCACCCGGTCGCCGACCGCGAGCTGCACCTCGTGCGCGAACTCGACCAGCACCTCCGAGTCGGCGGCCGATTCCAGCGTGAGGATCAGATCCGGCACCTGGAGCGCGAACTCCTTCAGCGGATCCGTGCCGGGTGAAACGATGATGGCGTCTTTGCTGAGGCGGGGGAGGACGCCCGCTTTCATCAAACTCGACTTACCGGCGCCGGACGCGCCGACGAGCATTGTTATGCCGTTTTCGTTGAGCCGGGCGAGAAGTGTGTTCGTGGCCCTTTCTCGTCCGAAGAACCAATTCGCGTCCTGCGGCCCGAATGCGCTCAGGCCCATGTACGGGCAGACCGCGCTGTCTTCTTGAGGGGGCGCGTCCGTGTCGATGACGGGGCTCGCGAGCGCCTCTTCCCAGAGGATGCGCCACGCGTCCAGGTCGTACAGGCCGTCGATCGCGGCCTGGGGCTTCCGCTTGCGCGCCTCGCCGACGAGGATCTCCAGGACCGCGCTCAGCCCGCTGAACCTGGCGGGAACGTTGCGCCCGCGCCGCCAGTCGCTGACGCGTTGTGCCGGTACGCGAACCGGCCTGCCCTGCTCGTCCGTTCGGCGGGCACGGGCAACCGACTCCGTGACCCGCTTCAGGGGTGGGTCGCCTGCCTCCGCGTAGAGCAGCGCGAAGCGCTCCGCGAAGACGCCACGGGGTCCCAAGCGGCCTCCACCTCGTCCGGACCGGAAAACGTGGACCGCCCGTCTGAGCTGCGGCGCACGCACCGGACAGGTGGTCAGGGAGCCCACCCTAACGAGGTGGTCTGACAACCTCGACCCCACGTCCTTCACGAGACCGGGAGACCGTCACAGTGGTAGTGACCAACTGGGGCAAAACTTCCACGGCTGAGGAGTACTGGGGGTCTCCTCAGCCGTGGCCTCGCCCGAGCGAGTGGCAGGGTGCTGCCTGCTAGGTCAGGCGGCCTTCCAGAGCTCATCCGCTTCTGGTTGCTTGGGCTGAACCCGGTTCGGATCGGGCAGGTACCTCTCGGTCGGCAACGTCACGTAGATGATGCTGTCCGGTTTCAACGCGGTGAGTTTTCCCGCGAGGTCCGCCAATTTCGCGATCGACCCGATCTCGGTGTCCGTCACGATCGACTTCGTGAGGATGTCGGCGAGCTCGAGCGTTTTCTGCGGGCTGGCGAGCCAGTTCTCGTTCGCCAGTTTCTCGCTCAGGGCCTGCATGAACAACTGCTGGTTTTTGATGCGGTTGAGGTCGCTGCCGTCACCGATGCTGTAACGGGTCCTGACGAATGCCAGCGCCTGCGTTCCGTCGAGCTTCGTCGGCCCAGCCGGCACGTGCAGCCCGCTCTTCTCGTCGTCGATGGCCTCGGGCATCGTGACGTCGATACCGCCGAGCCTGTCGATGACGTCGCGGAAGCCGTTGAAGTCGATCTGCACGAAGTGGTCGATCCGGATGCCGCTCATCTGCTCGACCGTCGCCACCGTGCACGCCGCGCCGCCAGTGGAGAAGGCGCTGTTGAACATGGCGATCGCGGCAGGCGGGTTGTTCCCGCACTGCGGCCTCGGCACCATCGTGTCGCGAGGGATGCTGACCACCCGCGCCTGGTCGCCCTTGGCGTTGAGCTGCACGACCATGGCGGTGTCCGACCGCCCGTCGTCCTTGCCGATCAGGAGGATGTTGAGCGGGCGGCCAGGCGTCGACGGAGGCCTGGCGGGTCCGATCTCCTTGGCGAGATCGACGGTCTTGAGATTGCTCTCCAACCGCCAGTAGGACCCCCCGACCACGACGCCCGCCGCGATGACCACGGCGGCCCCCGAGACCGCGAGCCATCGTTTCAAGTGGACGTTCATACCTCCGACGGTCCCGGCTGTTTGTCCGGATCCCGTCGGTGGTTCGTCATGGTTGTGTCACAGCGTGCCTCAGTTGGTCGAGGAAGACGTCCTGGTCGGCCGTGACGGCGTACTTGGCCTTGGTCCGGCCGGTGCCGATGTCTCGGCCGAACGGACTGCCTTCGGCGAGGATGCGCTGGTCGGCCACCAGCGCGCCACGCGTGTACCGGCCGGTGAGCTCGATCGCGAACCGGTCCTCGACGTACGTGGCGAGGTGCGGGTGGAGCATGATCGCCGCCGCGAGCGGGTCGTGCGGCACGAAGCCGGTCTTGCCCAGGAAGCTGCCGTAGAAGTCGGCGTAGAAGCCGAGGATCTGCCGTGCGTAGTTGGCTTCGGGCAGGGATTCGAGCCACTCGCCCGGTGCGTGGCTCGCCATCGTGACGTCGAGCCCGACGATCGTCAGGTCCTCGAAGCCCGCCTGGAGGACGAGGTCCGCGGCCTCGGGGTCGTGCCAGAAATTGGCCTCGGCGTACGAGGTGATGTTGCCCGGCACGTTGAGCGCGCCGCCCATGACCACGACCTTGACGAGGAGCTGGGGGAGGCGAGGCTCGATCTGCAGCGCCAGCGCGACGTTGGTGAGCGGCCCGATCGCGAGCAGGCTCAGCTCACCGGGTTCCCTGCGGGCTCTGTTGGCTAGCTGCTCGGCGGCGCTTTCGTTCGTGCAGGTGGTGGTGGGGTCCTCGCCCGCACATCCGCCGAGCCCGTCCTGGCCGTGCACGTCCTCCGCAGTCCGCAGGTCTTGGGCGAGCGGCCTGGCCGCACCCATGGCCACGGGCGCTTTGATGCCCAGCCGTTCGGTCAGCCTCAGTGCGTTGGCCGTCGCCTGCTCGACCGGCACGTTCCCGTGCACCGTGCCGATAGCGACTATTTCGGTGTCGCGCTGCGCGCGCAGGTAGTGAGCCTTTTCCATCCTGATCTTGCTGGTCACAAGATCAGGTCGATCTGACCGACCGCCTTGAACGCGGCGAAGCTCCTGGTAGCACGGGTATCACGACCAAGATCCACCCATGCTT
>NZ_VSRL01000083.1 GCF_012184385.1 Lentzea indica | reverse complement strand
CGCCGGTCGCAGGCTTCGGCGGCGGCACGATCTACTACCCGACGAGCACCGCTTCCGGCACGTTCGGCGCGGTCGCCATCTCGCCCGGTTTCCTCGGCACGCAGTCCGCCGTCGCGTGGCTGGGCCCGCGCCTCGCGTCCCAGGGCTTCGTGGTGTTCGTGATCGACACTCTCTCGACCTGGGACCCGCCCGACAGCCGCGCGACCCAGCTGCTCGCGGCCTTGGACCACCTGACCCAGCAGAGCAGCGTGCGGTCGCGGGTCGACGCCACGCGGTTGGGCGTCATGGGTCACTCGATGGGTGGTGGCGGCAGCCTGCGCGCGGCCGTCCAGCGCCCTGCGCTCCAGGCCGCGATCCCGCTGACGCCGTGGCACACCACGAAGAGCTGGCCGTCGGTGCAGGTGCCGACGATGGTGATCGGTGCCGAGAACGACTCCGTCGCGCCGGTCGCGTCGCACTCCGAGCCGTTCTACACGACGCTACCGTCCACAGTGGACAAGGCGTACCTGGAGCTCAACAACGCCAATCACTTCGCGCCGAACTCGGCCAACACGACGATCGCGAAGTACAGCATCTCCTGGCTCAAGCGGTTCATCGACAACGACACCCGCTACGAGCAGTTCCTCTGCCCGGCGCCGCGCCCCAGCACCCTGATCGAGGAGTACCGGGACACCTGCCCGCACTCGTGATCTGAGCACGGGTCGCGGCGCGCACCCGAGCGGAGCGCCGCGGCCCGGCTACACGACCTCGACCGGCACGACCATGCCGGGCGATGGCGGTACGGCGGTCGTGCTGACCAGGTCACCGGGGCGGACCCGGTTCTCGCGGTGCAGGTCGACGTGGGCGGCGACGTTCAGCTCTTCTCGCACACCGTGGACATCGAGGTGGAACGGCACGCGCTGCTCGCCGGTGTCACCGCGGAAGATCTCCCGGCTGTACTCGGCTTTCGTGACCGCGGGCGCGTCGGCCAGCGAGACGTCGAGCAGGCGCACCCGCACGACCGCCCGGCCGAACGCGGGCGTGCCCGCGGGGATCAGCACGACTCCGGTGATGCGCACCCGTTCAGTTCAGCACGGCGAACCGGGCTTCGATGTCGACAGGGCCACCGGTGAGGTTGCGGACCTCGATGAAGTACTTGATCAAGCCGGCTGCCTGGCGGTCGACCTGCACCTTCCACTCGATCTGCGCGGCGCCGTCGACCATCGGCCAGGTCGGCACCACCATCCACACGACCCGCCAGCTCTCCGGCCAGCTGTGGGTGAACCAGCGCTGAGACGTTCCTCCCGGCACCTGTCCGCGGAACTGCACACCAAGCCTCATCGGGATCTCCCCCTTCAGTCTTCCTGGCCGGGCGCGGCGCCCCGCGTCCTCGGCCTCCGCCAGGTCCGCCGCCTCCGCCGAGCCGGGTGTCTCGGCGACGTCGGCGTCGTTCAGCGGCGCGGCTCCACCGTCGTGAGCCGGTGCGGCGAGCGTGTCGACGACCATCAGCTCGTTCAGCGAGGCGGGTGCGGCTCCGCCGTCGAGGTCGGCACTCATGCCGGTCTCCCTTCAGAGTGCGTCCGGCGACCAGCCGAGCACGTCGTAGCGGGCTTCGATCTCGACCTGTCCCCCGGTCAGGTTCCTGATGGCGAGGAAGTACTTGAGCAACCCACCGGACTGGCGGGTGACCTGCACGGTCCACTCGATCTGGGCGGGGCCGTCCACGGCGGGCGCGGTGGGCACGACCGTCCACAGCACGTACCAGTGCGCGGGCCAGCTGTGGGTGAACCAGCGCTTGGTCACGCCCGCGGGTACCGATCCGGTGAACTGCACACCGCGGAACACCGCGGCGGGCTCCAGGCCGCGGTACATGAACCGCACCGCCGCGCAGTCGCCGGGACTGAGCCCCTCCCGCTGGCCGATCTCGACGTTCTGCCGTGGCGTGATCGTGTCGCGGGTGGTGTCGATCGCGAACGCCCAGCGCGGATAGTGCATGATCGAGTGGTAGTCGTACGGGCCGACGTCATCGCCGTCGGTGATGTGCTGGTTGAAGTTGTGCGCATTCTGCTGCTGGATGTTCGTCCAGTGGATCGTCACGAAATTGTTGCGGTCCTCTCGGCTCTGCTCGTGCCAGAGGCCGACGCTGTGCCCGATTTCATGAATCGTCGCCCCGGTCTCACAGCCGGCCGCGAGCGTGATGTTCTGCTGGTCTCCGCGCATGCCGATCGGAGAACTGCACCCACCACCCGGCCGAAAGCGAATGAAGTTCCGGTGATCGGGATTCGTGGCGTTGCGAGGGACCAGCCGAATGCGGGTGTTGCGTTCCCAGTGTGCGACGGCGTTGTGCACGCGGGCCTGGTCCGGCAGGTTCGGGTCGATCTCGAAGGGGACCCGCCCACCTGGCCAGCGAAACTGCTGACCAGGGAGGATCACGCCCGCCGGTTCGACATCGCCTTCCTGCACCAGGTCGAGCACGATGTCGCCTTCGACCATCGGCTCACCGTCGACCATGGTGTACTGGACGGCCTTCACGCCTTCGGTCTGCGTCCTGATCAGGCCGGTCCGCGGTTCGGCGCCGACGCGGAACTGGCCGCTGCCGGTCACTTCGCCGCCGGGTTCGGTGGGTGGCGTCATCGTCCCTCCCCATCACGCATTGACGACAAATGAGCGTGATCCGGGAATGGCGCGCGTCGCTAGGGTCGAAGGTCTCCGTGGCATTCGCCGAATCGATGGACACCCCAAACGGGTGATGTAACGACAGCCGATCCGAGGACGACTGTCGTCCATCACGTCAATGGGCCTTGATCTCCGTGAGACCGGTGCGGAACCCGCCGGCATGGGTCATGAGCACCCGCAGCCGTTGGGTGCTCACAGGGGTGAACTTGACGAGGTTGTAGTTGGCGCGAGGCGAGGCCGGTGTTCTGGTCTGCCCTGCCACGTCGGCCCATCCGCTGCCGTTCCAGTACTGGACCTGGTACGACGACGGCGCCCGGTAGCGGTTGCCCGCGCGGTCGTCGCGGAAGTACAGCCGGACCTCGCCGACCGGGCGCTGCTGACCGAAGTTCAGTTCGTACCAGTCAGTCGCGTTGGGTGAGCCGGCGGTGCCCCAGATCGGTTCGTTGATCGGGAAGCCGTCCACCGCGGCGGCGACCGAGGTACCGGGCGCCGTGTAGGACGCCGACGCGCCCTGGGCCAGGTTCGGGCGGGTGGAGGTCAGGTCGACGCCTGCCTTGGCGAACACGTCGACCACGCGGGCGCTGTTCTGAACGACGTCACGTGGCGCGCGCACGCCGGGCACAGAGGTTTGGTGCACCACGGAGCCGCCGGACGGCAGGGTGACGGATCCGGTGGCCGGGTCGTAGAGCACGCGGGTGAGCCGGTCCACGGTGAAGGCGCGGGTTCCGTTGAGATAGACCGAATATCCCTGCGGGACGCCGTTGTAGCGGGTCACTCCGTCGGACGGGTCGTCCCACACGACGCTCAGGTCGGCGTTGCGGTGGCGCACGTTGTTGACGGCGAAGTGCGACCAGCCGATGTTGATCGGTGAGAGCTCGATCAGGCCGTCGGCACGCGGACGCAGGCCGGCGGCGTCCTCGATGACGGTCCAGTTGCTGCTGCCGAGGATGTTGTGGTGGATCCACGAGCGGTACTGGATCGTGCTGCCGTTCCAGTCGGCCCAGAACTCGTTGGCGTCGGGCCATTGGGTGTTGCCGCCGATGTACTGCGCCCAGGCGTTCCAGTACAGCAGCTTCTTGTAGTCCTCCGCGGTCATCCACTGGTTCGGGTAGTTGCGCAGCACCGACGAGTACAGGCGGAACTGCACGGTCGAGTTGATTGTGGAGAAGTTGTTGGAGCCGGGGTGACCGGCCGCGGCCGCCTCCGCCTTGTCCTTCTGGTTCGCGGTGTAGAAGGGGAACACCGGGTACTCGGACGGCTGGGCGAAGAGTCGCAGCGCCTGCTTGTACTGGTCGGTGTTCGGCATCAGGCCGACCGAGAACGGGTAGTAATTGTTGATCTCCTTCCACGGGACGTGCGCGTTGGTGGCGACGTGCTTGTGTTCGAGCAGTTGCCGGGACGGGTTCCACAAGGTGTTGATCACGCCGGAACGGATGCGGTCGGCGAGCGCCTGCATCTCGGCGGCCTTCGCGGTGTTGCCGGCCAGCGTGTAGGCCTGTTGAGCGGCAACGGCTCCGCTCCACACGTAGGCGGTCTCCGCACGGTCGAGGCGGCCCGGACGCCAGTCGAACGACACCGCGTCGGCATCATTGCCGGTGAGGGCACCCCAGTCGTACTCGATCACACCGTTGTTGTTCGTGTCGTAATAGGACAGTTGGCCCTTGGCATCGCCTTCCGCGTAACGGGCCAGCAGCGCCGCGATGGAGGGCTGGCCGCCGTGGACCTGGTAGCTGCGCCACGCGGCTTCGGAGACGTACTGGGTGTAGGAGTTGGACCAGTTCTCCGGGTCGCCGGGGTTGTCCATGAAACGGCCGCCGCGCGACGTCTGGCCGATCGAGAGCCATGGTCCGTAGGAGTAGACGGGATCGCGCAGGTACTTGAGGTCGTCGATGTGCATCGGCTGGGTCAGCACGATCGCGTTGTTGTAGCCGGTGACGCCCTCGATCGAGGTCGGGAACTGGTAGTCCTGGCCGGGGATGTCGACGTCGAGGTGGTTGAAGCGCATCAGCCACCACCGGTAGTAGATGTTCTTCTTGATCGCGGCGTCGGGCACGTCGATGTACGGGATGTTGTCGGCCCACCAACGGTTGTACGCCTGCACGTGGGTGGCGAACGCCGTCGAAGGCGAGTAGCCGCGGTACGACTGGTACTCGGTCGACGACTCCGGGATCTCGGTGGTCGGGAAGCCCATGACCACCTTGGTCGTGACGGTCTGGCCGGCGCCCACGGTGATCGCGCGGTCCAGGCCGCCGTTGCCCACGCTGAAGCCGTCACCCGCCAGGCGCGGCCTGATCGTGGTGAGGTTGTTCTTCACCGGCCGGCTGCCGGTCAGCTCGCTCCCGCTCGCGGTGGTCGCGTACGGCGAGGTGGCGCGCAGCTGCAGCGTCGACGGCGAGCCGCCGGTGTTCACGAGCGCCAGGTTCGTCAC
This sequence comes from Lentzea indica, assembly GCF_012184385.1. Classification (GTDB taxonomy): domain Bacteria; phylum Actinomycetota; class Actinomycetes; order Mycobacteriales; family Pseudonocardiaceae; genus Lentzea; species Lentzea indica. The sequence goes on along the minus strand of NZ_VSRL01000083.1, from coordinate 27,641 downwards.
AGCCACGTTGTTGTGGGTGATGAACTTCGTCATCTCGACCCGGATCGAGCCGCTGGTGAAGACGCCCCGGTAGTGGCTCGGTTTCTGCACCCTGCTGCTCACCTGCTCGGTGAACGAGCCGGGCGACACGGCGATCGAGTAGGCGTTCTGGCCGCTGATGTCGTCCCAGTAGGCGGATCTGCCGCCGAACCCGATCACGCCGGGGTTGTGGGTGTACATGAACAACCCGCGGCCGCGCGTCATCAGGAAGTTGCCGGCCGGGTCATTGCCAGGGCGAGCGAGCAGCCGGTCCATCCAGAAGTCGGTACCGGCGCTCTCCGCGTCGTAGATGGCACGCATGGTGCTGCCGGTGCTGTAACCCGCAGGAGGGGCGGGGATGGACGGGCCGGTGAACGCCGGATAACCGATGGTCTGCGCGGCCGACGCGGGACCGAGTCCGGCGGCGACCAGCACCACGGCCAGCGCGGGTGCCGTCAGGCGGCGAAGGCTTGCCATTCCAGGACTCCCGTCGAGAGGCCGGTCTTCGCGGTGATGTTCAACCGCAACCGGGTCGTGGACACGGTGGGGAACGTGATGGTGTTGAACGTGTTCGCCGCTGTCGCGAACTGGCCGGGCAGGTCGGCGTAGGCGCTGCCGGTCCAGTACTGCAAGCGGCACGAGGCGGGCAGGTCGATGCCCTGGTCGTCGTCGAACCAGTAGACGGCCGTGCGGTTGATCGATCTCGCGGACGGCCAGGTGTACTCGAGCCACTGCGTGCCCTGCTCCGGCCAGTTGCCGTAGACGAGGTTCGAGCGGTCCGCCGAACTCGTTGGTGTAGCGCCGTTGTTGACCGCGGCGAGGTTCTCCCACGGCGACACGTACGACGTGCTCGCGGTGGCGGTCAAAGCGACGTTGCCACTGCCACCTGGATTCGGCGGCGGACCGGCAACCGTCTGGACTACCCGCTGCATGGTGCCGTCTGCGTTGAAGTGCAACAGGTCCACGGCCACGGATCGGCGGAAGTTGCCGCCGCCGGGTGCCTGGGCGTTGTGGTAGACCATGTACCACTGGCCGTTGAACTGCACGACACCCGCGTGGTTCGTCGTCGACGAGACCTGGCCGAGAACCACGCCGCGGTGCGTCCACGGCCCCATCGGGCTGGTGGCGGTGGCGTAGCGCTGGCAGGCGTAGCTCGACGACGTGACGCAGCCGTTCGTGTCGTTGGCCGCGTAGATCATGTAGTAGAGGCCGTTGCGCTTGAACATGAACGGCGCTTCCCAGAAGTTCGCGAGGCCTTGAGGCGTCACGACGGGTCCGTCCAGTTCGATCATGTTCGGCTTGAGCTTCGCCGCCCGCGCACCCCAGTAGCTGCCCCAGTACAGGTAGGCCTGGCCGTCGTCGTCGGTGAAGACCGTCGGGTCGATGTTGAGCCCGGACGAGTTCGGCGTGCTGTCGCTGATGAGCGGGCCGCCCTTGGCGTCGGCGAACGGCCCGAGCGGGCTGTCGCCCACCGCCACACCTATGTCCATCCAGCCGGGGCCGTTGCCGTTGACCGAGGTGTACCAGTAGTACTTGCCGTTGCGGGGCTCGACCTCACTGGCCCAGGCGTCCGCGCCGACCCAGCGGAACGTGCCGATGTTCGCCTTGGCACCGTGGTCGGTCCAGGAGGCGGCGTCGGTCGACGACAGCACGCGCCACTCGCGCATGAGGAAGTTCTGCTGGCCGGACGCGGCTTCGTCCCGTCCGGCGTAGACGTACATGGTGTTGCCGACGACCAGCGGCGCCGGGTCGGCGGTGTAGACCGAGGTGATGATCGGGTTCGCCGCGCTCGCGGGCATGGCCACGGCCACGCCCGCTACGAGTGCGATTGCGGCGCCCAGCAGGGTGGCGCGCATCGATTCTCCTTATGTACCGGTGGAGTGGAGGTTCGCGACCTCTGCGGCGGTGAGGGCGCGGCCGTAGACCCGGAAGGAGTCCACGGCGCCGTCGAGATTCGGGTCGTTCGCGTACTGGGAGCGGCCGATCCAGTTCTGCGTGGTGCTGCCGGCCCGCAACGTGAGTGCCGAGTTGCGGGCGACCTCAAGACCGTTGACGTACAGGACACCGAGGTCACCGTTCTGCGTCACGGCAACGTGTGTCCACACGCCCTGCGGAAGCGCCGCCGGTGCGTTGATCTGCTGCTCCGCGCCGGCACCGTTGGTGGTGATCGCGAACCGGGTGCCGCCCGCCGAACTGCGCGGGGTCAGGAAGGCGTAGGCCCCCGTGCCGGACCCGAAGTCGAACACCCGCGACCAGGTCGTCACGGTGTCCAGCCGCACCCAGGTCGCCACGGTGAACGCCATCGCGCCGGCGAGCAGCCCCGAGGGCAACACGACGTGCGCGCCGGAACCGGACAGGTCGACCGCTCCCCCGCTCCGGCCGGTCGTCCACGCCGCACCGCCCGCGAGCGTGGCGGTCAGGCCGTTGCCCGTGGCGTCGTTCGCGTTGCCGTCGAACGGATAATGGGCGATGAACGGTGGCGGCTCTGAGGCGACGGTCCAGTAGACGGTGTAGCGCTGCCCGTAGATCTTGTAGAACGGCAACAACGTCACCAGGCCGGTGCTCGCGGAAGCCGTGTACTGCAACGGCGTCGAGGTGGGCTGAATGGACGACGGTTGCAGCACGGGCATCGACTGCAGGTTGTTCGTGCCGTACGCACCGGCCAGCACGATCGGCCCGTGGCGGACCGCCTGCACCGCGCGGTTGTCCGGTGTGGACTCGCGGTGCAACGCCATCGGCAGACTGATCTCCACGACGTCACCGCTCGACCAGGTTCGGTTGATCCGGGCGTACGAACCCGGCGTGACCGACGCCTGCGGTGTTCCGTTGACGCGGATCTGCGCCCCCGTGGCCCAAGTGGGGACGCGCACACGCAGCTCGAACGTACCGGAGCCGGTGATCGTCAGCTTCGTGGCCGCGGTCTCCGGGAACGAGGTGTCTTGTCGCACGGTGAAACCACGCCAGTTCACAGTTGAGGCGATGAACAGGTTGACATACAGCGCCGTGCCGGAGTGGGCGTAGATGCGGCCCGTGTGGCAGGTGTTGGTCTCCATGCCGGTGCCGTGACAGCAGGTGAAGTCGTTGTAGTCGTTGCTGTACGTGCGGATGCCACCGGGCCGCAACGGCGTGTAGTAGCTGTGGTGGCCGTGGCTGGAGTTCGGGTTCTGGGCGCCCAGCAGATGGTTGTAGAGCGTCTTCTCGTAGAAGTCGAAGTACCGCGCGTCACCAGGGTTGGTGCGGAACAACTGCGCGGTGAGCTTCAGCATGTTGTAGGAGTTGCAGGACTCGCAGGTGTTGTCCGACAGTTCGGACGCGATCCGGCCCGGTGCCTTGAAGTACTCGCCGTTCGAGTTGCCACCGATCGCATAGCTGTGCGCGCCGACGACGAACTCCCAGAAATTGCCGGCGATGTCGCGGTACCTGGTCGTGCCCGTGGCGTGGTACTCGCGGATCGCCCCGATCGCCTTCGGGATCTGCGTGTTGGCGTGGTAGCCGTTCAACGCGTCGCGGTTCTGCGCCAGCGGGTCGAAGATCTCCGCGTGGTCGAAGTACTGGGCCGTGGTGAGGTGCGCCTGGTCGCCGCTGAGCTGGTAGAGGTTGGCGAGCACCTCGTTCATGCCGCCGAACTCCGTGCGCAGCATGCTCTGGCGTTGGGCGTAGGTCAGCCTTCCGTTGCGCGCCCCCGCCCAGGCCGCCATGCGGGTCAGCACGGTGAGCGCCTGGGCGTTGCCCGCCAGCAGGTGCATGTCCAGCAGCCCGGCGAGGATCTTGTGCAGGGTGTAGTAGGGCGCCCACACCTGCTGGCCGGTCTCGACTCTGGCGATGAAGCTCTCCGGGAACGCCGAGAGGTAGCCGGTGGTGAAGCCCGCCGTCGCGGCCCGGTCCTGGCAGATCGCCAGTTGGGCGACGAGGTGGTCGCCCTTGGTCCTGAACGCGGTGTCGCCGGTGCTCGCGTACGCCTGGGCCAGCGCTGTGAGCACGTGCCCGGTGGAGTGCCCGCGCAGTTCGGTCGAGGGCGACTCCCATCCTCCACAAGGGACGGCGGTGGAGTTCAGCCCGACGTTGAGCCGGAACGTGTGCAGCAGGCGTTCGGGGTCGAGGAACTTGAGGTAGGTGTGGGTGCGGAGGGTGTTGTCGCGGAACGGACCGGGCAGCAGGGACACCGAACCGAGCGGGAACAGCTCGGCAGACACCCCGATGTCGGGACGTGCCGCGGCGAGCGCGCGTGCGGGCAGCGCCGCCGCCGCAGCGGCGAACGCGCCCGCACGCAACACAGTGCGTCGAGAAGGGAGGTTCATCACTAGAACCCGTAACGGTTCTTCAGGTGCCGCCAGAAGTCGCGCAGCATCCACCTGTCGAACTCGGTGATCACCGCGGAGCTGCCCGCCTTCATGATGAACCTGTCGACTCCGCTGGGCGTCCAGTCGTAGAAGTCGTCCAGGCCGAAGGTGTGGCCTATCTCGTGCAGCAGGATCGTCACATCGGAAGCGTTGAGCTGGCCCATGAAGTACTCGCTGCCCATCCGCTGGCCCCAGTCACCGCCATGCCCGCCGCCGAAGCCCGCCGTCAGCCAGAGCGACTGGTCGTAGTGCCGCGCGATGCCACCTGGACAACGCGGATAGGTGCCGTTGCGGTTGAAGAACCTTCCGCAGCCTTCCGAGCACTGCGGCGCGTTCTCGCGGATGTCATTGACGTAGATGTCGACCGAGTTGTCGTTCCACTGCAACTGGTTGCGGTCGCGCACCGCCCAGCCGACGACCTTGATCGGCACGGACGCGTACGGGAAGTGGTTGTGGCCCGCCATCGCGTCCATCCACTTCTTGTACTGGCGGGCGAGCTGGGCGTGGATCGCGTCGCGCTGGGCCGCGGTCACCGACGCCGGGGAGTCCCAGCGCACGCAGAAGTTCAGGTAGCCGCCGTTGGTGAAGATCTGGTCCCATCCGTAGTTGCGGAAGCCGTAGAGGTTCCCGTAGGTGCTCTCCACGTGCTGCCACACCTGGTTCAGCGGGGTCACCAGGTTCGCCGGCGGTGTCCATCCGTGGTCCGCTCTCGCCGGAGACGCCACGCTCGCCGTCATCACCGCCGCGAAAAGCGCGGCCACGAATCCTTTCCACAATCGGGTCATGCCGACCTCCTCAGCCTTTCAGGGCACCCGAGGTGAACCCTCGGACGTAGCTGCGTTGCATGAACGCGAAGAGCACCAGGCAGGGCACCGCCATGAACACGACGCCCGCCTCCAGCGCCGCGTAGTCGATCGAGCCGTGGCTCGCGGTGCGCATGTTGACCACGGCCAGGATCGCGGTGAACTTGCCGGTGGAGTTGAGCAGGATCAACGGGGCGAAGAACTCGCTCCACGACGTGAGAAACGCGAACAGCCCCACGGTGACCAGACCGGGCCGCACGGCGGGCAGCATGATCCGCACCAGCGTGCCGAAGCTCGAGCACCCGTCGACGCGCGCGGACTCCTCCAGTTCGATCGGCACGGCCTCGAAGCTGTTGCGCATCATGAAGACCGAGAACGGCAGCTGGAAGACGATCAGCACGAGGCTGAGGCCGACCAGCGAGTCCTGCAGCCCCAGCCAGCCGAGCAGCACGTACAGCGCGATCAGGATCGTGGCGTACGGGACCATCAGGATCGCGAGCGTCAGCAGGAAGAGCACGTCACGGCCGGGAAAGCGGAACCGGCCGAACGCATAACCCGCGAGCGTCGCCACGATCAGCGTGCCGGTCACGGTCAGCGCGCTGACGATGAGACTGTTGAGCACGTGCACCGCACGGATCCCGTTGGCGGAGCTGAAGAGCCGCGCGTAGTTCTCCGCACCGAACCCGGTGTCCGTGCGCACCGACGCCCATCCGCTCCACACCAGCGGGAACAGGAACAGGATCGCGAGCGCGGTCCCGGTGACGTAGTAGCTCCATCTGCTCATGCCGACCGCCTGCGCAGGACGGCGAGCTGGACCGAGCTGACCACGGCCAGCAGCACCAGCAACACCACCGAGATCCCCGCCGCCGACCCGAGGTCCAGCCGGACGAACGCCTCCCGGTAGATCACCATCACCAGCGACGTGGTGCTGTTGTCAGGGCCTCCCCTGGTGAGGATCCAGAACTGGTCGAACGCGAGCAGTGACCCGGTGATCATCATCGTGAGCACCAGCGCGATCGTCGGACGCATCAACGGCACGGTGATCCGCCGGAACATCTGCCAGCGGGTCGCGCCGTCGATCCGCGCGGCCTCGTAGACGTCGACGGGGATGGCCTGCAGACCCGTCAGCAGGATCAGCATGTTGAAGCCCGCGAACCGCCACAGCACCAGCAGCACGGCCGATCCCAGCGCCGGGCTGTCCCCGGTCAGCGGAACCGGGCCGATCTCCTCGCTCAACAGGCCGAGGAACAGCAGCGAGGCGCTGGCGAACCCGACCGCCATCGGCAGGAAGAACGCGGTGCGGAAGAACCCGACCCCCGGCCTGCGGTTCTGCACCAGCAACGCGAGCCCGAACGCGACGACGAACAGCAACAGGGTGATCAGCACCGTGTACCTGACGGTGAACCAGGCCGCCGAGCTCAGCAACGCGTGATCCGCGACGGCGGTGTAGTTGTCCGGGGCGTTGAACCTCGGTTTGCCGAGCAACGGCCAGCGGTGCAGCGACATCCAGACGACGAGCAGCAGCGGAACCACGAAGAACAGCCCCACCAGCACCGCCGCGGGTGTGGCGTAGAGGGCTCCGGACACCGCTCGCCTGCGCACGGCTCACTCCTGCCGCAGCGACTTGGTGATCGCCTCGTTGCCCGCCATGAGCGAAGCGGTGGCGTCGCCGAACAGCGCGCCGCGAACGGTGGTCAGCCACGGCCCCTGCGGGTCGTTGAACGTGGCGTTGAAGTTGCGGGCGTACGGCGTCTTTCCCTTGGCCACCAACCCGTTCACCGTGACGAGCCGTGGATCGGCCGAGGAGTGCTTGTTGGCGGCGAGGTCGGTGCGGACCGGCACGCCCTTGCGTTTCGCGATCACCTCGACCTGGGCCTCGTCCGACATCGTCCATGCCAGGAAGTCCCACGCCTGCTGGGTCTTCCCGCTCGTGGCGCCGATGCCGATCGCGTCACCGCCGACGAACGTGGACTCGCCGCCGTTGATCCCGGGGATCGGCGCTATGCCGGTCTTGACGCCCTTGGCCTCGATGGCGTCGAGCCACACCGACGGCCCAGGGGCGATGCCGACCTTCCCGCCCTGCAACGCGCCGAGCCACGTCGGGCCCGCCTCACCCTTGGACGCGGGCGACGCGACGCCCTGGTCGTACAGGTCGCGGTACAGGGCGAACACCTCGGCCATCTCGCGGGAGTCGACCCGTGCGCTGCGACCGTCGGCCTCCAGCACCTCACCGCCCGCGGCCCACACCGACGGCCACAGCGTGAACTCCACGCACCCGCCGCAGTTCCCGCCGAAGTACGTGCCGTTGACGTCCCCGCCGAGCTGGTCGATCTTGCGGGCGTGCTCGGCGAACTCGCGCAGCGTGCGCGGCGGTTTCTCGGGATCGAGACCGGCCTTGACGTAGAGGTCCTTGTTGTACAGCAGCACCGACAAGTCGATCGTGTGCGGCACCGCGAAGTTGCGGCCCTCCCACGTGCCCGCACGGACGTGGGAGGGGGCTACGGAGTCCTTGAACGGCAAGGACTTGAACTGGTCGGAGACGTCGGCCCACAGGCCCTGCGCTGCGTACTGCGGTGCGAACACCACGTCCGAGGCGAAGAGGTCCGGCAACGACTTCGCGCCCGCGGCCGAGGCGAGCTTCGCCGGGTATTCCTCGTTGGGGTACGCGGTGACCTCGATCTTGTTGCGGTGGGAGGCGTTGTAGGCGTCGGCGTAGGCCTTGGACACCGCCTCGGTCGCCGCGCGGGTCCACAGAGTGAGGGTCGCGCCGTCGTCGGCGGCGCCGGGTTCGTCCGCACCGCACGCCGCGGTGGCCAGCAGCAGCGCGACTGCCGCGAGCTTCGCTTTCACGGTCTCTCCTTTGAGACGTGGTGGCCAGGCAGGATGTGGTCAGGCAGTGGGAAGCCAGACCCGCATGGTGGACGGGCCACGGCGGGCCCAGCGGTGGTAGGGCGTGAGGTGCAGCGGGACGGGAGTGCCGGGTCTGGCCGACGGTTCGCCGTACGGCCACGAGGAGTCCAGCGCGGCGTCGAACCGCGCCCGCACCACCGCGCCGTCACCTGTCTGCTCCGGATCGTGCCCGGTGCAGACCCGCAGCGCGTCGAGGTCGTTCTCTCCCAACGACTCAGCGCACAACACGAGCGGCCCGCGTTCGACGGCGACGCAACCGCGCACGGCGTCGATGCGCGGGTCCGGCCGGATGAACCTCGGCCGCATCGGCAGTTCCAGCCGGATCTCCTGGCCCACGGCCCACTCCCTGGTCAGGACGACGTCTCCTGGTGCGACCGGGTGGCGCTGGTGATCCACGTCGAGCACCGCCCCGGTCGCCCAGTCGGGGACGCGCAAGGTGATCGACCAGGGCGCGCCGCTCCTGGTCACCCGCACGGCCACGTCTCCTCCCTCCGGGTACGACGTGCGCACCTCGATGCCAACAGGGCGTCCGTCGGCGAGCCGGGTCTCGACGTCGCAGTCGGCGTACTGGTGCAGGCGCAGCCCTGTGTCGTCGGCGGTGACGAGGTAGGACGAGAGGCTCGCCAGCAGCCGGGCGATGTTGGGCAGGCAGCACGACACCTCGAACCACGGCGCCCGCAGCCCGCCACCGACGTCGAGCCGCTCGCCGTCGTCGTTGGGCCGCGCCGGAGTGCGCTGGTGCAACGTGTTGGCGTAGAAGAAACTCCGGCCGTCGTCGCCGATCGCCGTCGCGATCACGTTGTGCAGCACGCGATCCGTGATACCGGCGTAACGGCTGTCGCCGGTGGCGAGCAGCAGTCGTTGCGCGAGCATCACCGTGGCCACACCGGCGCACGTCTCTGCGTACGCCCGGTCCGCCGGCAACACGAAGTCGTCGCCGAAGGCCTCGTCCTGGTGCCGTGACCCCATGCCGCCGGTGATGTGCGTGCGCCGCGCCCACGTCCGGTCGAACTGCGCCGCCACCGCGTCCAGCAGGTCGTCGTCGCCGGTCTCGACCGCGACGTCCACGGCACCGCACGCCAGGTACAGCGCACGCACCGCGTGCCCGCGCAGGACTGTCGCTTTGCGCACCGGGACGTCGTCGCTGAAGTAGGACCACCCGAACTCGTGCGCAGGCAGGCTGCGGTGACCACGCCGGTCGACGAACAGCGCCGCCTGGTCCAGGTAGCGCTGCTCCCCCGTCAGCCGGGCGAGTTCCACCAGCGCGGTCTCGATCTCCGGATGCCCGCAGACGCCCGTGCTGCCAGGCCCGAAGACCTCGCAGACGTGGTCGGCGGCGCGGCGGGCGACGTCCAGCAACGGCCCGTCGCCCGCTGTCCTCGTCCTGGCGACCGCGGCCTGCAGCAGGTGCCCGACGCAGTAGAGCTCGTGGCCCCAGGCCAGGTCGTGGTAGCGCGGCCGCTGCCAGTCCCTGCCGAACGCCGTGCTGAGGTAGCCGTCGCCGGCCTGGGCCGCGGCGAACGTGGACGTGAGCGCATCGATCCGAGCGTTGAGGTCGTCGTTCGCGGACCTGCCGTGTTCCCACGACATCGCCTCGACGATTTTGTAGACCTCGGAGTCGGAGAACTCCCGGCCCTTCCGCACCGGCGATCCGGCACCGTTCGCGACGGTGGTGAAATTGCCGGTCCAGCCGAGCTCGTCCATCCACGCCAGCGCGTGGCCGAGCGTCGCCTCGCCGTTGACCTGTTGCCGTTTCGCCCAGAAGCCACCGGTGATGCGCACCTCGTCCGTCCCAAGTGGACGCAGCGGTCCGCGGGACGGGACCACCGGGCCGCGGATCGACTGGGTGTTGCGCATCTGTGCCACACAACGCACTCTGGAGCCCGAAAACGATTTCGACAATGCGCCATCAGGAGCAGGAATTGTCGAACGTGCAGTCGAATTGCTTTCGAAAGGTTTTCGATGGGCAGACGGCGGTCGGAAACGGTGACACTGGGGGACGTGGCGAAGCGGGCGGGCGTGTCGATCGCCACCGCGTCCAAGGCGATCAACGACCGCGGCGAGGTCGCCGCGGCCACCAGGGCACGGGTGCTGCGGGCGGCGGCCGAGCTGTCGTTCCAGCCCAACATCCTGGCGCAGGGCCTCGTGGCCGGCCGCACCCGTGCGATCGGCCTGCTCACCGACGAGTTCGACGGCCGCTTCGCCATCCCGATCCTGCTCGGCGCCGAGAACGCGCTGTCGAACCAGGAGATGTCGGTGCTGCTGTGCGACACGCGTGGCGACGCGATCCGCCGCAACCACCACATCCGCACGCTGCTGGCCCGCCAGGTCGACGGGTTCATCGTCGTGGGCGACAGCAACGACGTCCGCGCGTCACTGACCGCGGACATCCCTGTGCCCGCGGTGTACGTGTACTGCCGGTCGACCAACCCCGCCGACCTCTGCCTGGTCTCCGACGACGAGGGTGGCGCCAGGCTGGCGATCGAGCACCTGATCGCGTTGCGCCGCAAGCACATCGCCCACATCACCGGCCCGCAGTCCTACCGCGCCGCCCGCGACCGCGCCGCCACCGTGCACACCGTCCTGGCCGAACACGACCTGCGACTCGCCGGAGGTCAGCCGCTGCACGGCGAATGGTCGCAACGCTGGGGACGGCACGCCGCCCGCCTGCTGATCGCCACCGCACCCGAGGTCGACGCGATCTTCTGCGGCAACGACCAGATCGCGAGCGGCGTCACCCAGGCGCTCACCGGCCTCGGCCGGCGCGTACCCGACGACGTCGCGATCGTCGGGTACGACAACTGGGAGATCTTCGCCGCGGACTGCAAACCGCCGCTGACCACGATCGACCTCAACCTCCAGCAGCTCGGCACGACCGCCGTGACGCACCTGTTCGCGGCGATCGACGGCAGGCCGGCGACCGGTGTCGTGCGGCAGCCGTGCCGATTGGTCGTGCGCGAGTCCACGGCGTGAAGATCAGCGGTGTGACGCGCGACGCCGGCGCCGCCACACCACGAAGAGTCCCCCGCCCGCGAGCAGTACCGCGAGGACACCGCCCCAGATGGGCGTCGTGCCGCTCCCAACCCCACTGGTCGCACCGATTTCCAGCCTGGCCACGTTGTTCTCTGCGGTGCTGTCGCCGAGAGGCCCCGGAAGGGCCTCGCAAGTGATCTCCTCGCCGGCGAACGCCCGCTCCACCTCGACATGCGCGATCAGGTTCGACTTCTCGTGCGGCGCGAGGTGCGTGGGGTTGTCCCGCACCACACGTTGGCCGTCCACCTTCGCCGGAACATCGCGAATGATCCGGGTCTCCAGGATCTTCAGGCCCTCCGGCAAAGTGAGGGTGGCCCTGTGCATTTCGGGGACGTTGCCCATCACCTCGTGTTCGCAGATGACATCGAGCCGATCCCGACGTGGACGCCGTCGTACCGGACGTTGTCGATCCTGACCCTTCGCGCAGTCACGTCCATGCCCTTCGGCTGGACGAACGCCGAGTCGTAGCCGGTGATCTCCGCACCGGGCTCGATGAGGACCGGCCGCGTCCGGCCGGACGTCCAGTCGAACTTCGACGACGTCTTGATGATGGGGTTGTCGGGCGCGGTGTAGCCCCAGGCGGTCCCGTCGATGCCGCCGCGATCGCCGGACTGCAGTGTGAGCGCTCCCGACGGGAGATCCTGCAGGCAGTAGGTGCCGTCCGGTGCCGTCGTCGCCTCCCGGTCCGCCCACTGGTAGTGCTCCACGGCGATCCGGTGTCCCGCGATGCGGCTCTCGGCCTCGTCGACCTTGCCGTCGGTGTTGGCGTCCAGCCACACCGTGCCGCAGATCGAAGCGCCACGAATCCCGAAGACGACGTCCTGGCCGTCGGACTGGACGACCGTCGGCGTGGTGGTGACGAACGGGTCCTCGTCGTGGCTGACCTGCCACCGGCCGGCGTGCGGAAGCCGGTACGTGCCGTCCTCCCCGCCGCGCACCACGGCGTCGAACCCCGCGTCGTCCCGGATCGCGATCTCCGGGCGCTTGTAGGCGGGCTCACCCTCGCCGCGGACTCCGTTGCCGTCGCGGTCCCAGAAGACGGTGACCAGGGCACCCTCCTGCGCGAACGCGACGGGCGTGCACGTGATCACGACCAACACGGCCAGTAGCAGCGCCCTCACTTCACGACCTTCCGCCGCCAGACCACGAACGCCGTCACCAGCACCAGAGCAACGACGAGCCCGAGCACCAGGTCCCACCGCCAGGTCGCAGGCTGTCGCGCAGGATCCACCGCGAGTGCCCGGATCTTCACCGCGACACGGTCGTTCTGGGTGTTCGCGTCCGTGCCGAGGCTGCTGAGGCTGATCTCGCTGTGCTCGAAAGCCTTCTCGACCTCCGCGACCACGATGATCTGCTCCTCCTGCTCAGGAGCACGGCGTTCGGGAAACCCGGCGTCGACTCGCCTGTCCTCGACCTTCGACGGTGTGCCCTCGGTTCCCACGACCCTCAAGCCTTCGGGGAGGAAGAGAGACGCGTTGTAGCTGTCGTAAGCGGTGCCTGACACCCGATATCGGCCGATGACCTTGATCCGCTCACCGACCCGCAGTTCGCGGGGGTGGATCGACCCGTCGGAGTTGACGACGGTGATCTCCAGGGCCTGGCCGTCCCTGTCGTAGGTCTTGACGAACGCCGTGTCGAACCCGCGGATCTCGGTGACCGGGGTGTCGACGTGCCACGTCTTGGACTTGCCGTCCGACACGTCGAACTTCGACACCTGGTCACCGTCCGCGTCATCGGACCGCCAGTGGGCGACGCCCCACGTCGTTTTGTCGACGCCCATGCGGTCGGCGGACGTCAGCTGGTAGTCGCCGACGGGCACGTCCAGGAAGCAGTACGAACCGTCGTCGGCCGTGACCACGTTGCGCTCGCCCCCGACAAGCCCGGGTTGTGCCATGTGGATCTCGTGCCCACCGATCAGGCGCTCACCGTCCTGCCGCTGCCCGTCGGCGTTCTCGTCGAGCCAGGCGGTCCCGCAGATCGACGCGCCGTGCACCCCGATCAGCAGTTTCCGCCTGTCCTCCTCTGCGGGGTCGACCACCGCGCTCGCGGTCGTGGTGACCAGCAACCTCTCGTCGTCGAAGATCACCGTCCACCTGCCGGGCTCGAGCCTGGCCACACCGTGGTCGTCGGTGTACGCCGGATAGCCCTGGGTGTTCGGCTGGGTGACCCTGAACCCCGCATGGCGATACGGCGGTTCGTCGTCCTGCCGCACGCCGTCACGGTTGCGGTCCCAGAAGATCTCGACCTCGGCGCCGTCCTGCGCCGCCGCAGGGAGCGTTCCCGCGCCCACCAACACGGCGACAAGTACGCCGATGACCTGTTTACGCACAGCTTGAACCCCCAAGCAGCCGATCGTGCTGCTCAGGGGTGGCCGGGATGCCGGACACCGTTGCACCCCGTTACCGGAACGTGATGCTGGGACGTCAGGTGCCGCAGCCCTCCTGCGACCAACTCTGATCACTCGCGTTGCTGCCGTCGGCGCGCACGACCCGCACCTGAACGCACAGCGCGCCCGGCGCATAGAGCTCGACCGAAGGCGTCTCGACCTTGCCCGTCTTCAGTTCGTCGTTGGTGCGCCAGGCGAACGTGTCACCGGCCAGCGGTGACGGGTAGGTCCACGAAAAGCGGAGGGTCTCGGAGTTGACGCGGGTGACGCTGACGGTCGCCTTGCCGGACAGGGCGTCCGGGCCGCCTGGCGCGCTCTGCGGCTGGACCACCTCTGCCGACTTCGGCAGGGTCTCGTCTTTCAGCAACAGCACACCGCTGGTGCCGATCACACCGGCGGCGACCGCGGCGGCACTGGCGTACACCGGCCAGCGCGTCCGCTTGCGCGGGAGCGGGTCCGCCGGGACGGCGACCACGTCCACAGTGGACGCCGCCGGCACAGTCTCGCGGTGGATCCCCCGCAGCCGTCGCGCGAAGTCCTCTGCAGACACCGGACGAGCGGCCGGGTCGGCTGCCATCGCCTGGTGCAGCAGTACTTCCAGCGACTGCGGTGCTCGGCCGGTCGAGTGCGGACCGCCGTGCAGGATGCGTTGCTGCAGAGCGGCGTGCGTGTTGTTACCGCGTGGCACCACGAACGGCGAGTGCCCGACGAGCAGGTGCCACAACGTCGCCCCGAGCGAGAAGACGTCGGCACGCACGCTGTAGGAGCCGCTGGTGATCACCTCGGGCGCCGTCCAGGGCAACCGGTCCCGGCCGAGCGCGCCGAAGTCGGTGAGGCACACGTGTCCGTGCTCGTCGAGCAGGATGTTGGCCGGCTTGACATCGCGGTGCACCACGCCGGCCTGGTGCGCGGCGTGCAGCGCGTCCGCGATCTCGATGCCGATCTCCACCACGCGCTCGAACGGCAACGGCGCCAGGGCGGCGAGGTCACCGTTCGAGTAGTGCTTCATCACCACGTACAGCAGTCCTGCGCGGGTCCGGCCGGCGCGGTGCACGGTGACGATCCCGGGGTGCCCGAGCCCGAGCACCGTCCTCATCTCGGCCGCGCGCGGTGGGTCGACGAGCAGCTTCACCGCCACCTCGCCGTCCCCACCGCGGTACAGATGGACGTTCTTGCCGAGCGGTCTGACGTACCGGAAGCCGGGGATCTCCGGTAACTCCACTGTCATTCGCCACCTCAGTTGCCCAACGATGTTGGTCAGGTGGCCCCGCCCACCTCAGGTGCTTGAGTAATCCACCCCGGTTCGACTGTCAACCGTCAACCACCAGTTGAGACAGCTGCACGGCCAGTGTTAACGCGGCGGAATCAGGGCACCCGCCGATCCACGGCGATCCAGTTCGTTTCCCACGTCGTGCCGCCGTCGTCGGAGAACGCCTGCTCGAACCTGGCTTTGTCGGGCCCAGCCGGAAGATCAGGAAGCGCACCTTGATCGGACGGCCGCCGAGCTGGTCGTCGCCGTAGAACTCCCCCACGCCGTCGCGGAAGCCGCCGTAGACGGCCGGAGTGAGCAGACCGTCGCGCATGTTCACGAAGGTCAGGCTCCACCGCTGCGCCTGCGGCTCGTACAGCCGCAGGTTGAGACCGTCGATGCGAGCGCTCGGCCCCGAGACCTTGAGCTCGACGACGTTCGCCCGCCGATCCATCAAAGGACGAACGACGCTCGTGCCCGTGAACTCGAGCCACTCGTCCGGGGTCGCCGACAACGGGTCGGCGAGCACGCGCACCGAGGTGCGCCAGCTGCCGATCTCCCAGTCGAAGTCCCGCTGACCGTCGGCGACGGTCGCGGGAGACGGTGCGGCGTCGCCCGACACCGCCGTCGCGATCAGCATCAGGAAGGCCGAAAAGCCCGCGGCCAGTACTCGTCTGCATGACATCGTCATGGCTCGACTATCCGAGCGGAGCCCGACCATGAACAAGAAGGCACCTGCGGGTAACCCCTCCCGCCCCAACCCGCTGCCCGGTTGCCCGATGGCCGCCGCGTTCGCCGCGATCGGCGGGAAGTGGAAGCTGACACTGTTGTACTGGCTCGCCCACGGAGAGTCCCACTTCGCCGGGCTTCGCCGACGGGGTGCGCCGATCACACCCAAGGTGCTGGCCGAGCAGCTGCGCGAGCTCGAGGCCGACGGGCTCGTCGAACGCGTCGAGACCGGACCGGTCCCGGCGCCCGTCCTCTACCGGCTCACTCCGTACGGGACCACCGTCCTGCCCGTCGTCGAAGGAGTCCGGGTGTGGGGTGAGGCCCACCTTCGGCGTACCCATGGCGAGACCGCACCTGACGCGGCGATGAGCTGCGCTGACGTGATCGCGTAAAACCTGTTCGCGGCCAATGGATTCCTTGACACCCGCACCAGTCATTCATACATTCAAGGGAACTTTGTATGATTGACTCACCGGGGAGTTGGTCCGCATGCGGCTCGGCAGGACCGCGGTCGTTCTCGGTGGCAGTGCGGCCGGCCTCTGCGCCGCGGGCGCGCTCGCCCCGCACTTCGACGAAGTGGTGGTGCTGGAACGCGACGAGCTTCCGGCGGAGGCCGAGCACCGGCGCGGGGTGCCGCAGAGCAAACACCCGCACTTCCTGCTGAACTCGGGACGTCGTGCGATCGGGGCGCTGTTCCCCGGCTTCGAGGACGAGCTCATCGCCGCGGGCGGACTGCATCTGATGCCGTCCATGGACGCCGCCTACCTCGACGGCGAGGGGTGGTCGGCGCGCAAGCGGGCGTCGATGACGATGATCTACAGCTCGCGGATCCTCATCGAGCGGGTGTTGCGCGACCAGGTGCGGAAGCTGGGCAACGTCGTTGTGCGCGAAGGTGTTTCCGTGAGCGGGCTGACCTGCCGCGGCGGCGAGGTTGCCGGGGTCTCCGCCGGGGACGAGCACGTCGAGGCCGACTTCGTGGTGGACGCCATGGGGCGGGGCTCCCCTGTCAGCAACTGGCTGGTGGCGGCGGGCTGGCCGGAGCCGGAGGTGCGAACGCTCGACGCCAAGGTCACCTACACCTCGCGCTGGTACGAGCTCCCGGCCGAGCCGCCGCCGTCGTGGTGGTGGCGGCACATCGTGGTCATGCCGACCCTGCACAAGGGCGAGCATCCGCCCGAGCACGAGTTCCTGGTCAACTTCTTCCCGATCGAGGGCAACCGGGCGATCGCCTGCATGGGGTCGTGGGGGCTCGAGATGCCCCGCACCGCCGACGCGTTCGCCGGGTCGGCCAAGCGGGTGCGGACGCCGTTGTTCGCGGAGGCGATGGACCGGTGCACGCCCACCTCCGAGGTGCACCTGACGCGGTCCACCGGGAACAAGTGGCGGCGCTACGACCGGTGGAAGACGCCGCCGCGGCGCTTGGCGTTCGTCGGTGACTCGATCTGCGCGTTCAACCCGTTCTACGGACAGGGCATCAGCTCCGCGGCGAGCTCGGCGCTGTTGCTGCGCGGGCATCTCGCCGACGCCGAGCGGGTCGACGTGGAGTTCTCGTCGCGATTCCTCGCGGCACAGCGGAAGTTGCTGACGGTGCCGTGGCGCCTGGCGATGGCCAGGGATCAGGCTTACGAGTGCGCGGAGGGCACGGAGAAGCTGCCCGAGTGGAGGCGGAGGCTCGTCGCGGCGGTGTCGGGGCCGGCGTTCAGCTTCATCGTCGGTGCCGCACGGGAGGACGCGGTGATCGACGAGCACTTCGCGAAGGTGTTCAACCTGGACGAGTCGCTGGGCGACATGATGACCAACCCGCGCGTGATCGCGGGACTGCTTCGTCACCGGGTCCGCACAGCGTTGGGACGGCAACGGGTTCCGTTCGGATTCGATCCCCTGGCCGAGCCGCCGGCGACGGACTACTCGACGATGGCGGCGCGATGATCACCGAGTGCGGGATGGAGGCGGAGGCGGTCGCCCGTGGTCTCGGGTTCGACTGCCACGACGTCTCCCCCGTGGTCTCGGTCCGGCCGCCCTGGGATCTCGCGCACTGGACGATGCCGGTGCTCGAGGTGCTCGTCATCGGTGGTGCCGTTTTCGCCCTGATGCACGCGCTTCGCCGACGGCGCGCGGGCGACCCGGTCAACCTGGCGCTGTGGTGGGCGTCGCTGGTCTACCTCTTCGTGATCGAGCCTCCGTTGTACTTCCCGGAGTGGTTCGGACTCGACGACATCTACGGCTTCATCTTCGCCCACAACCAGTTCACCGTGCAGTTCATGTGGGACCGGTTGCCCCTCTACATCGTGGCGTTCTACCCGATGATCAGCCAGCTCGCCTACGAGGTCGTGCGCTCGCTCGGGATCTTCCGCGATCGCGGCGCGCTGGCCGGGTCGGTGGCCGTCGCGTTCGTGTGCCAGGTGTTCTACGAGGTGTTCGACCACATTGGACCGCAGCTGAAATGGTGGGCGTGGAACCCGGACAACCAGATCGTCAACCAACCCGCGATGGGTTCGGTGCCGTTGCAGAGCGCGCTGTTGTTCGCTTCCGTCTCGCTGGGTGCCATGACCTACCTGGTCGTGCGGTTGCCGGGCAGGATGCGGGCGGTGGTCGCGGGGGCGCTGACCCCGCTGACGATGATGATCGCGGGGATCCCGTCGAGCTTGTTCGGTACCAACATCACCGCTCAGGCCTGGGTGCTCGGGATCGAGCTGGCCCTGATCTGGGGCGCGGGCGCGTGGCTCATCGTGTCGGCACGAGGACTTCCCGACGAGCCGTTGCCGGCCTTCGCCCGGTTCTACCCCGCCTGCTATCTCGGCGTGATGGCGGTGTTCTGGATCAGCGCCCTGCCGCAGTACCTCGCCGCGGAGAACGGCGTCACCGCTGACGGCACACCGATCGGCAGCGGCCTGTACGCGCTCGCCTGCTTCGTCGGTGCCGGCCTGGTGCTGATGCGGCTCCACCGGGCGCGGCGCGCGGTGCCCGCTTCCGTTTGAGGAAAGATGGTGCTCATGGGGCACCACGGATGGAGGGGCAACCCACCCGGCACCGAGGACGAGGCACGCCGCCGGATCGTCGACGCGGCAACGGCGTGCCTCGATCGTGCCGGGCTCGCCAAGACCAGTCTCTCCGACGTCGCGACCGAGGCCGGAGTGACCCGGCAGACCATCTACCGCTACTTCCCGCGGCTGGCCGACATCCTGAGCGCCGTCGCCATCGCCGGTGTCGAGGAGTTCGCCGGGCGGATGGAACGCCACCTGACGTCGTTCGGCAGCCCTGCCGAGGTCGCCGTGGAGTCCGTGGTGTTCGGCGTGAGGGCCGTCCCCGACGAGCCCTACCTGAGCCTGCTTCTGCAGGCGGGTGAAGGCGACTTCTTCACCGGCGCGGTCACGTCTCGCGAGTGGCTCGCGCTGGGCGCGCGGATTCTCCGCAACGTACCGGTCGACTGGGCTTCCGCCGGTGTCACCACCGAAGAGGACTTCGCCGGGCTGGCCGAGATCCTGATGCGACTCTTCCTGTCGTTCCTGCGCTATCCGTCGGAACCGGCGCTCACCGACGATGAACTGCGGAAGCTGGTCCGCCGCTGGATCGGACCTGCCCTGGTGTCCTCAGCGAGCTGACGGGTCAGACCTCGATCGACTCGATGGCGGCGAGCGCGAGCGGCGCCGCGGTCTCGGCGTAGCGCGTGGCGAGTGTCCTGAACAGCTGCTCCGCCTCGATGGCCGGCCAGTCGCCTGCGAGCAGCTCGGCCGGCAGGTGGGGGTCCTGGCGCACGAGGTCGAGCCAGTCCGCGTGCAGCACCAGCTGGCGGGCCAGGTCGTCGGGCAGTGCGTCGAGCGGCTCGCGCCACCGGGCCAGGAAGTCCTGGTAGCGCGCGGCGATGGCGGCCGTGTCGAACGCGCGCGTGGCCAGGTCCGCGGCCTCGGTCGGCTTGGCGTGCTGCGCGGTGAAGACGGTGACGTTCTCGGTGAGGCCGAGGTCGGCGACCATCTCGGTGACGTCGCGGGTGCCGGGGGCGATCCACAGGCCGTTCTGCACGGGCCCGAAGCCTGCCCACTGCAGCTGGGAGCGCAGGTCGTGGCGGTCGCCGCGGCGGCCTTCCGGCAGGGAGAAGCCGACCAGGGTCCAGGTGCCGTCCCAGTCCCTGTTCACGGCGCCGCGCTGCCAGATGCGGCGCCCACCGTCCTCCAGGACGTCGGTCGCACGCGGGGTGAGTCCGAAGTAGACCTTGCGGCCGTTGCGGTGCTTGGAGAGCAGGCCGCGGGAGGTCATCCGGGTCAGGGTGGAGCGCACCGCCTCCTCGGAGACGTCCACGCGACCGAAGACGTCGATCACGCTGCCCGAGTACACGGCGATGTCGCGGCCCAGCACGTACAGGCCGAGGAAGTTCAGCATCAAGGACTGCGGCGTCACGCTGTCACGATACATGTTGGGCAGAATCTAGACGAGCGTCACGATTGTGGCGTACTTTGGGCGACGACCCCAACGGAGAGGAACTCGTCGGATGAAGCTGTCGGGAAAGGTCGCGATCGTCACCGGCGCCGGCCGCGGACTGGGGCGTGCGTACGCGGAAGCCTTGGCCCGCAACGGCGCCAAGGTCGTGGTCAACGACGTGGACGAGGTCGCGGAGGAGGTCGCCGCCCTCATCGGCGGCAAGGCCGTGATCGCGCCCGTCGGGCCGGCCGAGACCGCGCAGCGGCTGGTGGACACCGCCGTCGAGGAGTTCGGACGGCTCGACGTGCTGGTCACCAACGCGGGCATTCTGCGCGACCGCGTGCTGTGGAAGATGAGCGACGACGACTTCGACGCCGTGATCAACGTGCACCTGCGCGGCACGTTCACGTGCGCCCGCGCGGCCGCGGTGCGGATGCGGGAGCAGGGAACCGGCGGCAGCCTCGTGCTGATCTCGTCGCCGGCCGGGCAGCGCGGGAACTTCGGGCAGACCAACTACGCCGCGGCCAAGGCGGGGATCACCGCGATGGCGCGGACGTGGGCGCTGGAACTCGCACGGTCGGACATCGCCGTCAACGCGGTCGTCCCGGTCGCCGCGACCGAGATGACCAAGACGATTCCCGCCTTCGCGCCGTTGATCGAGGAGTCCGAACGGACCGGGGCGCCACTGCCCGCCTGGGTGCGGCGGGACGAAGGGCTCGGCACCGTGGAGGACGTCTCGGAGCTGATCGTCCACCTCGCCTCGGACGCGGCGAAAGGCGTGACGGGGCAGGCGATCGGCATCGGTGGCGACCGGCTCGCACTGTGGTCGCACCCCGCCGAGAAGCAGGTCCAGTTCGCGGACGGCGGCTGGACCGCACCCGCGATCGCTGAACGGTGGAACGAGTTCGAGGCCGAGACGTACGGCATCCCGGTTCCGGTGGCGCCATGAACGTGCCCACAATGGATGTGGACGGCCTGGTCGCCATCGACGTGCACACGCACGCGGAGATCTCCGGCGACGGCCACAGTTCGCTCAGCCCCGCGCTGATCGAGGCGTCCGCGAAGTACTTCAAGGCCGCCCACCGGCAGCCGACGATCGCCGAGACCGCGCAGATCTACCGCGAGCGGAAGATGGCCGCGGTGATCTTCACGGTCGACGCGGAGCACGCCACCGGGCACCCGCGCATCGGCGAACGAGGAGATCGCCGCGTCCTGCGCCGAGCACGCCGACGTGCTGATCCCGTTCGCGAGCGTCGACCCGTGGAAGGGCCGTACGGCGGCCCGGGAGGCGCGCAGGCTCGTGGAGGAACACGGCGTGCGCGGCTTCAAGTTCCACCCCAGCCTGCAGGACTTCTCCCCCGACGACCGCATGGCCTACCCGCTGTACGAGGTGATCGAGGAGCTCGGCGTGCCCGCGCTGTTCCACAGTGGACAGACCGGGATCGGCGCCGGCGTGCCCGGCGGCGGTGGCATCAGGCTCAAGCACTCCAACCCGATGCTCGTCGACGACGTCGCTGTCGACTTCCCGCACCTCAAGATCGTGCTCGCGCATCCCTCGTTCCCCTGGCAGGACGAGGCACTCGCCGTGGCCACGCACAAGCCGTTCGTGTACATCGACCTCTCCGGTTGGTCGCCGAAGTACTTCCCGCCGCAGCTCGTGCGCTACGCCAACACCGTGCTGCAGGACAAGGTTCTCTTCGGCTCGGACCACCCGGTGATCACCCCGGACCGCTGGCTCGCCGACTTCGAGAAGCTCGACATCAAGGCCGAGGTCCGCCCCAAGATCCTCAAGCACAACGCCGCTCGGCTGCTCGGACTCGTCAAGGAGGACGCATGACCACCGCCGTGCACGGACTCGAAGAGCTAAAGGCCCTGGGAGGAGCCGATCTCGGCCACACCGACTGGCTGCAGATCGACCAGGGCCGCGTCAACACGTTCGCCGACGCGACCGACGACCACCAGTGGATCCACGTCGACCCCGAACGCGCCGCCGCCGGGCCGTTCAAGACGACGATCGCACACGGCTACCTCACGCTGGCGCTGCTCATCCCGCTGATGGGAGAGCTGCTCGACGTCTCGGGCGTGCGGATGAGCATCAACTACGGGCTGGAGAAGGTCCGGTTCCCCGCCCCCGTACCGGTCGGCGCCAAGATCCGCCTCCAGGGCAAGGTCGCGTCCGTCGACGAGGTCGCGGGCAACGGCGTGCAGATCACCGTCGACTTCACGGTCGAGATCGAAGGTTCCGACAAGCCCGCGTGCGTCGCACGCGCCGTCTACCGTCACTACGCGTGAGGTGAAGTCATGGCGACAACAACGCAGTTACGCCGTGCGGTCTCATCGAGCTTCCTCGGAAGCGTGATCGAATACTACGACTTCCTGCTCTACGCCACCGCTTCCGCGGTCGTGTTCAACAAGGTCTTCTTCTCCTCGCTCGACCCGCTGGTCGGCACGATCGCGAGCTTCGGCACGTTCGCCACCGGCTACCTCGCCCGCCCGCTCGGCGGTGTCCTCTTCGGACACTACGGCGACCTGCTGGGGCGCAAGAAGATGCTCGTGCTCACCATGAGCCTGATGGGTGTGGCGAGCTTCCTGATCGGCCTGCTGCCCACCTACGGCCAGGTCGGCTGGCTCGCTCCCGCCGGTCTGATCCTGCTGCGGGTGGTGCAGGGCATCTCCGTCGGCGGCGAGTGGGGTGGTGCGGTCCTCATGTCCGCCGAGCACGCCACCTCACGGCGCGGACTGTGGGCGAGCTTCACCAACGCGGGGGCGCCGTGCGGCATGGTGCTGTCGACCGCCGCGCTCACCGGCACCGCGGCACTGGTGGGTGAGCGGGCGTTCCTCGACTGGGGCTGGCGGGTGCCGTTCCTGCTGAGCGTGGTCCTGCTCGGCATCGGCCTGTTCGTGCGCATGAAGGTCGAAGAAACGCCCGTGTTCCAAGCTCAGGCGAAGCGCACCTCCGCGCCGTTGGTCGACGTGCTGCGCAACCACCCGCGCACGTTGCTGCTCGCGGTCGGTGTCGGCCTCTCGGCGTTCGTCGCACAGTCCACGCTCACGACGTTCGTGCTCGCCTACGGAGTCCAGGCGGGCAACAGCAGGCAGTCGATCCTCAACGCGCTCACCCTGTCGTCCGCGCTCGCGGTGATCGGCATCATCGCCTGGTCCGGGGCGTCGGACCGGTTCGGCCGCAGGCCTGTCGTCCTCGCGGGCGCCGTACTGATGGCCGCCTTCGGGTTCGCACTGTTCCCGTTGGTGGACAACGGTTTCATCGTCATCGCACTGGTGCTCGGCCAGGCCGTGATCCACCCCATGATGTACGGCCCGCTCGCCGCGCTCTACAGCGAGCTGTTCAGCACCGGCAGCCGCTACACCGGCGCCTCGCTCGGCTATCAGCTCGCCGGCCTGGGCGCCGGCCTGGCCCCGTTGCTCTTCGCGCAGGTGCAGAGCCTGGCAGGCACCGCGGCCATCCCGTTCATCCTCGCGGCGTTCTGCCTGCTCACCGTGGTCTGCACGGTCGCACTGCAGGAGACCAGCCGCACGAGCCTGACAGGAGACAGGAATGCGGAACGCGGGACTGGGCAGCTGGCCACACCGCCGCGCGCGCATGGCGCCGAAGCGTGAAGCGTTCACCTGCAACGGAGTCTCCACCACGTACGAGGAGCTGGCCGTCCGCACGACGAAGCTGGCGCGCCGGTTGGAGGAGCTCGGGGTGCGCCACGGTGACCGGGTCGCCTACCTCGGCCCCAACCACCCGTCGTTCGCCGAGACCATGTTCGCCACCCACCAGCTCGGCGCCGTCTTCGTACCGCTGAACTTCCGCCTCACCCCTGCGGAGATCAACTACCAGCTCGCCGACAGCGGCGCACATGTGCTGATCCACGCGCCGTCACACCGCGCGGAACACCCGCGAGCCATCTGTCTCGACGACCACGAGGACTGGCTCGCGGGCGGCTCGGCAGAACTGCTCGACGTGCCGGTCGCCGTCGACGACCCCGCCCTGATCCTCTACACCTCCGGCACCACCGGCAGGCCCAAGGGCGCGGTCCTCAGCCACGCCAACCTGCTGTGGAACACGTTCAACCTGATGATCGGCATCGACGTCGCCACCGACGACGTCGCGCTGGTCGCGGCCCCGCTCTTCCACGTCGCCGCGCTCACCCAGACGCTGCTGCCCACCTTCATCAAGGGCGGGCGCAGCGTGATCACCTCGCGCTGGGACGTCGACGAGTGCGTCGCGTTGATCGAGCAACACCGCGTGACGTGGATGTTCGGTGTGTCCACCATGTACGCCGACCTGGCCGCGTCGCCGCGCTGGCCCACCGCCGACCTGTCCTCGCTGCGGGTGCTGATCTGCGGCGGGGCGGCGGTACCGGATGCGGTGATCCACGCCTACCAGGACCGCGGGCTGGTGTTCTGCCAGGGCTACGGCCTGACCGAGACCGCGCCCGGCGCCACCTTCCTGGAGGCGGGTGACAGCGTGCGCAAGGCGGGCTCGGCGGGGACGCCGGTGTTCTTCGGCGACCTCCGGCTGGCCGAAACCGGCGAGATCCTGGTGCAGGGGCCGAACGTCACGCCCGGCTACTGGAACGACCCGGTCGCCACAGCGGCCGCGTTCACCGAGGACGGGTGGTTCCGCACCGGCGACATCGGGCGGCTCGACGACGGTCACCTGTACGTCGTCGACCGGCTCAAGGACATGTTCATCTCGGGTGGCGAGAACGTGTATCCCGCCGAGGTGGAGAACGCGATCACCGACCATCCGGACGTGGCCGAGGTCGCCGTTGTCGGGGTGCCGGACCCGCGGTGGGGCGAGGTTGGTCGTGCGTTCGTGCGACCGCGGACCGGTGCTGCCGTGGACGCCACGACTCTGCGGGAGTTCCTGTTGCCGCGCCTTGCGAAGTACAAGATCCCGGTGCACGTGGAGGTGGTGGACGAGCTGCCGCGCACCGGTTCAGGGAAGGTCCTCAAACCCGCGCTGCGCCGGTTGCCGCTGTGACCGTCACAGTTCGTCGAGATAACGGCTGACCGGGCCGAACGTGAACAGGCCGGTACCCGCGCCGGCGAGTTCGGCCCTCGCAGGAAGCAACAACGAGCGGGCACGTTCGCGTAGTTCCTGATCCCGCAAGCGCGTCGCCGCCATGGCCAGCAGACATGCCCGCACCTCGGCGAGCAGGTCCGCCGGCCCTGGCGGCAACGCTCGTGCGGCCGCCAGCGCTTCGTCGTGAGGCAGCACCAGCGGGCGAACCCAGTCCAGGTGGGGACCCCAGTCGTCTGACAGGTCCACTGTGGACGGTCCGTGCAGGCTCAGGAGGGCCAACAGCAGCAGGCCGCGCTCCATGCCCCACATGCCCGTCCCCCGCACGCGGGCGGCTGCGGCACGGTACGCGCGGTCGGCCTCCGCGACGCGTCCCGCCGCCGCCAGCTTCAACGCGGCGTACCAGTCCGTGAACACCCCGACCAACGGCAGATCGTGGCGTTGCGCGAGGTCATCTGCTGCGGCCACGTGCTGGTCCGCGGTCTCGAACTCGGCCAGTGCGGCATGAGCCTGGACCAGGATGAGGTGGCCGAGCACCTCGTGGGTCACCAGGTGGTGCTCGGAGGCCAGCGCGACCAGTTCACGGCCGATCGCCGCACGTTCCGGGGCGAGGCCGGTGCGGTGGAACGTGTGCATGAAGCGGCCGTTCAGCGCGAACGCGAGCAGCGCGGGATCGCCGAGGTCACGGGCGATGGCCTCGGCCTCCGTGGCTTCCGCCAGGCGATTGCAGGTACCGCGCTCCTCCATCGCGATCGTCGCGAGCAGGCGGGCACGGGTCGAGGTGGGGCCGGGGAACGCGGCCAGTGTGCGTTCGGCCGCGGAGACGAGCCCGGCGGAGTGGGTGGGGTCGTCGTTCGTGGTCCAGATGCCGGGGACGTCGAACGAACCGATCACGGTCGCCATCTCCTGCGCGTCACCGGCCGTTCGCAACGCGACGGACCGCTGCGCACGAGCCTCCGCGAGGTCACCGCTGACGGCCAGTGCCGTGGCCAGCCCGGTCACGAGGTCGAGCCTGGTGGAGCCGGAGGCCGCGATCGCCGCTCGCCACAGGCGCACCGCGTCACGTGGAGAGCGGGTGGCCTCCGCGGCCGCTGCCAGCGCCCTGACCGCGGCAGCACTTCGCGTCCCTGCCAGGACATAGTGGTGGGCGAGCAGCTGAACGTCATCGGGGCGCAGAGATTCGAGCGCCGATGCGACGGTGGCGTGCCAACGCGCACGCCTGGTCAGCGATACGTCCTCGTACACCGTGTCGCGCACCAAAGCGTGCGTGAACCGGGCGTGGCCGGGTGCCACCTCGACGAGGAAACCCGCCCCGAGCGCGAGATCCACCGCGTCGAGCACGTCGTCGCCCGCCAGCGCGGCGAGCAGGTCCACCTCGACGTCACGTCCTAGCACCGACGCCCGCTGCAACACTGTGCGCGCCTCAGCGGGCAATGCGGTCAGGCGATGCCGGATGACGTCCCGCACGCCTGGCGGAACGGAACGGAGATCGCCACCGGCCGCGAACAGCCGGGCGAGTTCCTTGACGTAGAACGGATTGCCGCCGCTGCGCTCGTAGATCACCCGCACGTCGGGAGAACCGCCGATCGGCCGCACGAGCGCGGCGACCGCCTCCTCCCCCAGACCGCCGAGCTCGACACGGACCGGTTCCGCGCGGGCCAGCGCTTCCGACGGCACCGACGTGCGCGTGGTCGCGACGATCAACACACGACCGGAGAGCCTGGTCGTGGTGAACGCGGCCAGCACCGCCATAGTTTCCTCGTCCGCCTGATGCAGGTCGTCCAGCACGATCAGCACCGGCGCCGCCGACTCCACAGTGGACACGATGGCCCGGCGGAGGTGGAAGCGATCGGAGGCGACCAGCTTCTCCCCCAACGCCTCCACGACCTGCTGCCACGGCCATGCCACCGGGGCGTCCTCCGGGCAACGCGCCCACACGGTCGTCCAGCCGCGGGAGGCGAGCACCTCGCTGAACGCATCGGCGAGCGCCGTCTTGCCCACCCCCGCCTCGCCGCTCACGAGCGCGATCCCCAGCCCCCGCCCTCGGCACGGCGGTGTCCAGGGCGGCCAGTTCCGCCGACCGGCCCACCAGCG
Organism: Lentzea indica; assembly: GCF_012184385.1. GTDB lineage: Bacteria > Actinomycetota > Actinomycetes > Mycobacteriales > Pseudonocardiaceae > Lentzea > Lentzea indica. The sequence continues at coordinate 631 of NZ_VSRL01000083.1, read as the reverse complement.
GCGACTCGGGCGAAGGCATCAGGCGGGCGGACTGGGTGAGGATGTCCGACTCCAGCGCGCGGAGCTCAGGACCCGGATCGACACCGAGGTTCTCGACGAGAGCCCGGCGTGCCGCCCGCACCGCCTCCAGCGCGTCGCCCTGACGTCCTTCGCGGTACAGCGCCAGCGCGAGCAGGCTCCACGCCTTCTCCCGCCACGGGTGTTCGGCGAGGTGAGCGCGCAGATCCGCGACGACACCGGCCGCACGTCCAGCGGCCAGCGCGGCTTCGGCGCGACGTTCGACCGCAACGAGCCGCAGCTCCTCCAGGCGGTCGATCTCGGCCCGTGCCCAGTGCTCGCCGGCGAACTCGGCGTAGGCCGGACCGCGCCACAACGCCAGCGCATTGTCCAGGACGGCGAGATCGCCGCCGAGCATCTCCTCGAACCGCCAGGCGTCCACGTCCTCGGCGCGCAACGCGTAGCCGGCACCCTCGGTGACCAGCAGCGTCGACGGAGTCCGAGGTGGACGATCAGGTTCGAGCGCTTGCGCAGCGCCCCCACGAACGTCTGGACCGCGCCGAGCGCTCCGTCCGGCGGGTCCTCCCACAGGTCGGCGACGAGGGTGCGCACCGGCACGACACGGCGCCGGGCG
>NZ_VSRL01000082.1 GCF_012184385.1 Lentzea indica | reverse complement strand
CTCGACCAGCACGCGGCCGGTCCAGTCGCGCACCACTGTCACCGGCGCGGTGTCCACAGTGGACGCCGAGTCGACGAAGTACTCCTTGTTCTCCGACACCGTGACCACGTGGTCCAGCGAGTCGTCCGTGACACGGGCGAACCCGGTGCCGTCCAACCCGACCCGGCACACCGTCCGTCGATACGGGTCCTCGGCGACCAGTCCGGAGGCGACAAACGCGACGAACCGGTCCGTCTCGTCGACGTGCAGGATCTCCCGCACCAGCCACTGGCCCGACGTGACCTGGCCGAGCAGCTCGCCGGTGTGCAGGTCGTAGCGGTAGAGGTGGCCCCAGCCGTCGCGCTGCGAGAACCACAGCACCTCGTCGGCCAGCACCCGGACGATCGGCAGGCCGTACATCCACTGGTTGGGGCCGACGCGGTTGGATCCGGTCTCGCTCACCACGACCCTGACGTCGCCGGTCGCCGCGTCCATCTCGTTCAGGGTGAGGGTGTGCTGGTCGCGCGGCCTGCTGAGGAAGTACACCGCCGAGCTGTCCGAAGCCCACCACGCCCAGCCGAGCATGATCGGTGAGAACTCCGGCATGAGCAGCGGCTCGGTCTGCGCGCGGACCGTTGTGCCGTCCGCGACGTTGAAGACGACCAGCTCGGCCAATGGCATGTCCGCGTCGCCGGGGTAGGCGTAGCGCTGGGTGTGCACTCGCGGGGGGCTGTCGTCGGCGGGCCTGGACTCGATCAGGTGGGTCTGCCGGACGTTGCGCTGGTCTGTCCGGTGGGCCAGCACCTTGGTCGAGTCGGGCGACCAGGCGAGCGCGGGCGGCAGGTGCGGCAGGCCGAACTTGCGCATCAGCGTGCCGTAGCTCGTGGCGTCCGGGCCGTAGCCGTACCCGTGGTCCTGCTCGCCGTCGGTGGTCAGCGCCCACTCGCGCTCGCCGGACCGCGCCCACAGGTCGTGCCCGCGGCGGGAGACCGCGACCTTGCCGTCGGGGGAGGACACCTCCAGCGGGTTGCCGGGGGCTGACAGGAACGGGGTGGGGTCGATGCCCGGCGTGCGGGTGCCCGCTGCCGGGTCGACCAGGACGAACTGGCGGTCGGCGCCGTCGCGGACCTGGTACCAGAACCGGGTGCCGCCGTCGATCCACTGTGGACGGACCTTGTCGCCGACGACGAGATCGCCGGGGCTGGCGGAGCGGCGGAGGAGCTTTTCCGCGGCCTGGTAGTTGTCGGCGGTGGTCATGGTTTCGTCTCCCCAGTGCTGTGTGTGGTTGTCAGAGGCTGCGCGCGGAGATGTCGCCGTACGCGGTGGTGGCGTGGATGGTCAGGTCGGCGATGCCGTTGTTCTTGAGGGAGTTCTGGACCCGGCCGTAGGAGGTGCCGGCGTCCAGAGAGGCGGACACACCCGCGGCGGCGGTGACCGACACGTCACCGGCCTGCGTGCTCAGCACGACCGCGCCGCGCACGGCCTCGGCGATCGTGATGTCGCCCTTGGCGGTGGTGATCTCCGCGGAACCGGTGAGGCGGCCGACCGCGATGTCACCGGCCTGCGTGGACAGCCGCACGCTCGCGGCCTCGTCGAGCTTGATCTCGCTCTGCGCGGCCTCGAAGGCGATGTCGCCGAGCCTGCCGACGCCGCGGAACTCCGCGCTGGCGGCCTTGGCCTCGACGCGCGAACCGGCCGGCAGCTGGACGGTGATCTCCACGGACCCGGAGGCTCCGAACATCTCGTTCTTCGTCTCGCCCGTGATCCGCAGGACGCCGTCGGCGAACTCGACCTCGGTCCGCTCGGCGGCCTTCACGTCGCGGCTCTTGGCGGCGTTCGCGGGCCGGACGTCGACCGCGGTGTCGTTGCGGTCGGCGGCGATGAACTGGACCCGGCCCGCGGGGAAGTCGAGGACTGCGGCGATTGGGGCGGAGGTGGCGAACTTCTGCATCTCTGGCTCCTGTAGCTCGTTGTTTCTGATGTACGAAAAGCTACGTTGCGTTCATGGATGCCGCCAACAAGCTTGTTGCGTTAGATCGGTATATCTGCAGGTAAAAGGCCATAGATTGTTGCAATGGACCGTAGATCTAATGCAACGATCAAGCCTGTTTGTTGCAATGACATGAAGGTGAACGCTATGCTCCGGGCATGCCAGGAGGCCGATTGACCCAGCAGGAGCGCCGGCAGATCGCGATCGGCCTGGCCGACGGCCTCGCTTACGCGGAGATCGCCAGATCGCTCGACCGCCCCACGTCGACGATCACGCGCGAGGTGATGCGCAACGGCGGTCCGGCCGGCTACAAGGCCGATCTCGCCCACATGGCCACCGAACGCCGTGCCCAGCGACGCAAGCAGGCCGCGCCGCGCGGCCGGCAGGCGCTCGAACGGGCCGACGGACGCGACCCGGAGGCGGTGCGCGAGTTCGAGGAGGCGTTCTCCGGCATCTTCATCGCGCAGGGTCTGCCCAAGATGACGGCCAGGGCGTTGGCCAGCCTCTACGCCACCGACTCCGGCAGCCTGACCGCGTCAGAACTCGTCGGGCACCTGCAGGTCAGTCCGGCGTCCGTCTCCAAGGCGATGGCGTACCTCGAAGCTCAGGGCCTGATCGGCAGGGAGCGCGACGAACGCCGCCGCGAGCGCTACGTCGTCGACGACGGTGACATCTGGTACCAGTCGATGATCGCCAGCGCAGCCGGCACCACCCAGCTCGCCGAAGCCGCGCGACAGGGCGTCAACGTCCTCGGTTCGGGCACCCCGGCCGCCACCCGCCTCGAGAACATCGCGCGGTTCCTCGACTTCGTCTCCGAGAGCATCGTCCGCGCCGCCGAGCAGGCCCGCGACATCCTGAACCCGACGCCCTAGACGCGAACGGCGACCGCCACGCCCTGTCCGACGCCCACACACGCGGCCGCGACACCGACGCCGCCTCCACGCGCACGCAGATGCCGTGCCACGTCGATGATCACGCGCGGCATCGACGCACCGAGCGGGTGGCCGTAAGCGATGGCGCCACCGTGGACGTTGACCTTCTCGCGGTCGATCTCCGGCAGGTGGTGCAACACCGACAACGCCATGGCGGCGAAGGCTTCGTTGATCTCCCACAGGTCGACCTGAGCAGCGTCGAGGTGCAGGCGCTTCAACAACTTCCGGATCGCCGACACCGGCGCGATCGTGAACCGGTGCGGCTCCTCGCCGGTCGTCGCAGAACCGAGCACCTCGCCCAACGGCTGAACACCCAGTTCGGCCGCAACGGCTTCCGTACCGAGGAGAGCCGCGAGTGCACCGTCGTTCAGGGGCGACGCGTTGCCCGCGGTCACCGAGCCGTGCTCCGAAAACACCGGCTTCAACTTTCCGAGCTTGTCGATGCTCGTGTCAGCGCGGACGTTCTCGTCGCGCCGAATCGCTGTTCCGTCCGGAAGCTGCACGGGGAACGCGAACCCCTCGTGCACGCCCGCGTCCCACGCGGCAGCGGCGCGACGGTGGGAACGGAGGGCGTAGTGGTCCATCTGGTCGCGCGTGATCCCCAGCTCCGCGGCCACGTTCTCCGCGGCCAGTCCCAACGGCACGGTGTAGTGCTTGGGCATGCGCGGGTTCACCAGCCGCCAGCCGAGAGCCGTCGACACCGTCTCCATGCGGTCGGGGAAGGCCTTGTCCGGCCGAGCCGTCACGAACGGCGCCCGGCTCATGCCCTCCACACCACCCGCGATGATCAGATCGGCATCGCCGGAGGCCACCGCCCGAGCGCCCTGGATGATCGACTCGCCACCGGACGCGCACAGCCGGTTCAGCGTCACGCCCGGCACGGACACCGGCAGGCCGGCCAGCAACGCGGCCATGCGTGCGACGTTGCGGTTGTCCTCTCCGGCGCCGTTCGTGTCGCCCAGCATCACGTCGTCGATGCGGGCGAGGTCGAGCGACGGAAAGCGGCGCAGCAGATCGACGATGGGCAGCGCGGCGAGGTCGTCCACCCGGATGCCGGAGAGACCTCCCCGGTACCTGCCGAACGGCGTACGGGCGGCGTCGAGAATCAGTGCGCGTGCCATACCCCCATCTTGGGCCAGTAGTGCCGCGACCTGCACTACGGCTTCAGCAAGAAGGGAACGTAACCCGTTTCGGGGTGCACCTGGGAATCGGTGCTGAAGGCCCTCACCTCGATGGCGTGCGCACCGGCGGCCAACGACCCCGTGTTGAGTGAAATCCGCCACCGACCTGCGGCGGCAGGTCCGTCGGCCGTGGTGGGGACGGTGGCGATGTGGTTGCTGTCGAGCCGGACCTCGAACCCGGCGAGGCCCGCCACGGCCGCGTCGAGGGCGTTGATGCGGACTTCCAGGACCACCCGGCCGCGGTTGAAGGCGGCACCGTTCTCGATGGGCTGGCCGCTTGCGTCCAGGACCTCGGGGACGGGGTCGGCGAGCGTCGGCCGTGCGTCGACCAGAGGCGTGCCTGCCTGGCGTTGCGGCGAGCTCTTGGGGCCGGTGAGCTCGACGTCGGTGTGGGTCACCTGGATGCGTTCCTGTGTCACCAGCTGGACGTTCAGGTTGTCGGTGAAGGCCTCTTTGGGCAGGCCGGCGACGGCCGGGTACTCCGCACCCGGCTTCCAGGGCGTGCCCTCCACGGCGGGACGCAAAGGCACCTCGACGCCGTTGATCCGAACGGCCGTGACCGGGTCGCTCTCGCGAGACGGGATCATCGCGATGCGCAGCTGACCTGCGGTGACGTCCGCGATCGGGTGGGCGCTGGTGCTGGCGGGGCCGTCCACGCGCACCTGCGGCGTGGGAACGGCGGGCGGTGCGTCGGCCTTGGCGGTCCGGTAGCCGATCAGGTCGATGCCCGCGCGGATCCGGTCGCCCGCCAGCGCCGCGACCCCGACCAGCGCCGTCGCCTCGCGCCACTGGGGCACGAACGGTGAGGTGGCCAGGACGTCTCCGTCGCGCACGACCTGGACACCGCTACCGGTGAGCACGATCTCCCAGCGCACGGTCACGCCCGGCAGCGCGGCGGGCACGGGCTTGACCGCCGTGCCGTTCGGGACGAGCTCGACGACCGAGTTGCCGGAGACGTCGGTCGAGACGGTCGCGCGGATCGTGTTCGGCAGTACCGGGTCGCCCTGGACGCTGACCGGTCCCGGCACGAGGTCCAGCAGCAGCTTGCCGCCGGTGCTCGGGGCGTCCGTCTCGATCACGAGCCGGCTCTCGTCGTCACCGCGGACGAACGGCGTGCGGGACCTCAGCGTCACGGCGCGGGTGCCGCAGCTGCTGCTGATCACGAGCCGGTCGTGGTCTTCCTCGTCGCCAGAGGTGGCGCGGGCGCAGTCGGTGCGCTTGGACAGGCGCCATCGTTGCAGGTCAGGCTCGTCCGGGCTGTCGAAGCGGTCGACGAACGTGTACGGGGCGTTGTCGGCGCGCGGTGTGGCCTTGGTCTGGACGGGCTGGGAGCGCTGCCCGAACGAGTCGACCGCGCGGATGTCGATCTGCTGCTCGCGGTCGTTCTGCAGGCCGTTGAGCTGGGTGCCCGGCCGCGTCACGAGCTTGGTCCGCTCGCCCCAGCGCACCTCGTACGCCGGCGCGTCGCCGGTCCAGTTGAGCTGGATCTTGTGGTGGCCTGCGCGTGCGACGACGTTCGTGGGTGTGGCCGGACGGGCTTGCGGGCTCGGCACCAGCACCTGCTCCGCCACGAACGGCTTGAGCTTCGTCGGCGGCGGGGGAGCTGTGGGCAGGTCTGAGCCGCCACCGCCGGTGTCGCGCAGCAAGATCACGCCGACGACCAGCGCGAGGCCTGCTACAGCGAAGGCGACCCGCTTCATGCGGGTCACGCTAAGGCGTTGTACCCAGCTCGAACACGGTTTCGGTGATAACGGGTTCGCCATGGTCCGCCGGAAGGACGCTGAGCTTGAGCCGAGCGTGTGACCCCGGGGTCAGGTTCTTCGCGTCGAGCCAGAACTCGTGCCTGCCGGGGACCGCGGAGCCCTGTTCGTTCGTCGGCAGCGCGACGATCCGCTTGCCGTCGAGTTCGAGCTCGATGCCGCGATGCCCGATGGCGTTGATCTCGGCCGTGACGAGGATGCGGCCGCGGGGTGGGATCGGCTGAGGGGGCTTCGTGCCGTCCTCGTGCATCACGTGCAGTCGCGGCCCGCCGGTCTTGATGCCGCCCGGCCTGTCCGCAAGTTTCGGAAGGGTGCCTGGACGGCTTTCCGGCTTGCGGATCACCACGAGCTGGGCTGGGTCGGCGGCCGCGACCTTCCTCGTGCTGACCGGGATGTCGACGACCTTGACCTGGTTGGCCGGCTCCGGCGTGACGATCTTCGCCGCGACCGCGTCCTGCGGCACCTCGGTTTCCTTCACGAGCGGGATGACCTCGGTGGGCACGACGCGTTCCGGCACGCCGCCGACGCCGAACGAGTCCAGGAAACCGCCACCGTCGATCCGGATTCGCGGGTGGACCAACGGCGTTTTGATCGCCACGGACTCGTAAGCGACCACGACGCCGTCTCGCAGCGCGACCACCGCGTCCGGCAGCACCCGCATCTCCCACCGGTGCCGCACGCCCGCCACCAGCCCGGTGATCTGCGAGTCGCCCAGCGTGACCTGCTTGGCGGTGCGGGGCAGGTCAGGGTCCGCGATGATCCGCGTGCCCTGGGTCGTGATGTCGAGACTCACCGCGCCGAGCGGCTGGACGTCGTTCTCCTTCACGTACTGCCACGGGTCGGGCAGCAGCGTCAGCCGCACGTGACTCGACTCCACGGCACCCGCGACGCTGATGATCGCCCGGCCGGTCGCGCCATCACTGGCCGGCACTCCGAACCTGATGGGCGTGTTCGACTGGAACGCCGCCATCGGGCAGTCGACGTCGATGCGCTTGCTCGGCCCGAACGGCCGCAGCCCGAGGCAGTCCGGTTCCGCCTCGACCCGCCACTTGCGCGGATCCAGCGACTCCGGGCCGTCGAACCTCTCCGTCTGACCGACGAGCTGGTCGTCCCACCTGTCGTTGTAGAGGTCCTTGGGCGTCGCGGCGATCTTGAGCGGTTCCGACCGCTTGCCGGTCGCGTTGACCGCCCGGATCTCGACCTCGACCTGGTCGTCGGGGTTCAGGCCGGGGAGTTCCACCTCGGGGCCCGGCACGAGCAGCTCGTTGCCGTTCCAGCGCACCTCGTAGGCCGACGCCGAGCCGTTCCACGTGACCTGCAGCGCGTCCGCGTCGAGCGCCTGAGCCCTGGCATTGGTCGGTTTCGTCGGTTCCTGCAGCGCGACGACCTCGACACCGTCGGCGATTTCACGCTTCAACGTGTCCGGCGCGTCGCCCGTGCGGAGTGCCACCACGGCGGCGATGACGAGCGCGAGTCCACCGAGCCCACCGGCGAGCGTCCGTCGATCCACCCGGCGACCCTACGACGTTTCCGCTTCGGCGGTGCTGCCGTTCAGCCCAACCACGCGTCCGCCACGCGACCCAAGGTTCCGCAGCGCCGCGAGCGCTCCCGGCTTGGTCAGGTCGATGGTCACCTTGGTGCGTTGCGGCTGGTTGACCAGCGCGTTCCGCCCGTCGTGCCCGGCCTCGATCGTCTTGGCCAGCCCACCGGTCGACGCCAGCGATCCACGCGCCGCCCCGAGCCTGCCGAGCGCATCGTCGACGGCCGTCAGCAGCGCGTCCCGGTTCCCCTCCGCACATGGCGCGGACGAGCTCGGGCCTGCTGCCAGCGACCCGCGTGCCGTCACCGAAGCTGCCCGCCGCGAGCGCCATCGCCATGGGACCGCCGTCGGCCCCGACCGCCGCCAGGATCGCCGCCATGACGTGCGGCAGGTGGCTGATCCGCGCCACTGCCTCGTCGTGTTCCTCGGGCGTGGTCGGCACGACGTGCGCCCCGAGGTCGAGCGCGAGCTGTATGACGTCGTTGAGGTGGTCGTCCGCCTCCTCGGGAGTGACGACCCACGCCGCTCCTCGGAAGAGGGCCGCGCTGCCCGCGTCCCAGCCGCTCTCGCTGGTGCCGGCCATGGGGTGCCCGCCGACGAAGCGGACCTGGGGCGCGTACCGGTGCACGGCGTCGTGGACGGGCCCCTTCACACTGGTCACGTCCGTGAGCCGTGTGCCCTCGGGGATCTTGCGCAGCAGGTCCGGGAGGGCGGGCATGGGCACGGCGAGGACGACGAGCGCCTCCGGGTTCCTGCCGAGGGCCTCGTCAACGGTCGTGATGTCGAAGCCCTCAGCGCGCGCCTTGTCCGCGTCCTCTTTGCTCGCGGTCGCACCCCACACGGTGCGCCCGGCAGCCTTGGCGGCCCGCAGCACGGAGCCGCCGATCAGTCCCAGTCCGATCACGCACACGTCTCGCACGCGTCCATCATTCCGTGCGACACGTGCTCGGACCTATCGGAGGGCGTCCAGCGCGAACGCCGCGTACGTCGCCACCCCGTGCTCCATGGCCGCCTCGTCGAACAGCACCCGGTTCGAGTGGTTCGGCGCGGCCTCCTCCAGGTCGATGCCGCGGGGGCACGCCCCGAGGAACGCCAACGCCCCAGGCACCCGCTGCAGCACGTAAGAGAAGTCCTCCGCACCCATCAGCGGATCCTGCATGGGCTCGCTCCACGTCGGCCCCATCGCCTTGGCGGCCAGGTCCACGACGTGCTGCCCGACGACGTCGTCGTTCACCGTCACCGGATACCCCGGCACGATGCTGACCTCGGCGTGACACCCGTAGGCGGCGGCCGTGTGCTTCACGACCTGCTTGAGCTCCTTGTGCACCAGCTTGCGCGTGGCCTCGGACAACGTCCTGATCGTCCCGTCGAGCGTCGCGACCTCGGGGATGATGTTCGTCGTCGTACCGGCCTTGATCTGCGCGACCGTCACCACGGCCGGCTGGTGGACGTTCACCCGCCGTCCGAGCATCGTCTGGACCGCCCCGACCATCGCCGCGGCGGCCGGCACCGGGTCCAGCGCGTTGTGCGGCATGGCGCCGTGCCCGCCGCGGCCCTTCACGTGGATGTGGAACGCGTCCGCGGAGGCCATGATCGCCCCCGGCCGGCTCGTCACCACGCCCGACTTCGTCGTGGACGTGATGTGCAGCGCGAACGCCTTCTCCACGCCGTCGTCGAGCAGGCCTTCCTCGATCATGTACCGGGCGCCGTGGTAGCCCTCCTCGCCCGGCTGGAACATGAACAGGACCTTGCCCCTGAGCGCGTCCCTGCGGTCGGAGAGGAGCCGGGCCGACGACGCCAGCATCGCCACGTGCGTGTCGTGCCCACAGGCGTGCATGTTCCCGTCCACTTCGGACGCGTAGGACAGCCCGGTGTCCTCTTGGAGCGGCAGCCCGTCCATGTCGCCGCGCAGCAACACGGTCGGCCCGGGACGTTCGCCTTCGAGCACCGCCACGACCGAGGTCGTCGACTCGCCCTTCGTGACCTTGAGCGGCAGCCCCTCCAACGCGTGCAGAATCGCCGCCTGCGTGTGCGGGAGCTGAAGTCCCTGTTCAGGGTGGCGGTGGATCTGCCTGCGCAGGGCCACGGTGCGGGGCTGCATCGAGCGCGCCCCCTCGAGCAGTCCGACGAAACGGGGGTCCGGCGTGTTTGTGCTCATCCTTCGATAGTCGCACCACCTCAGCTACCGGGAAGGTCGTCTGGGCCCTACGGTGTGCACATGACACAGCAGGAGCCGGTCAACGGCTTCGCGGTCGCGGTCGTCCGAGAGGACGGCCGCTGGCGGTGCAGCAGGATGGACAGCTCCGCGCTGTCGGAGTTGGACGCGGCGATCACACAGTTGCGCCAACTACGGTCGACCGGCGCCGTGTTCGGGCTACTGGCAGTCGATGACGAGTTCTTCATCATCCTGCGTCCCGTGCCGGGCGGCGTCGCGCTGCTGCTCTCGGACGCGGCCGCCGCCCTCGACTACGACATCGCAGCCGACGTGCTGGATCTTCTCCGCGTCGACCCTCCGGACGAAGAGGACACCGAGCTCTGGCCTGAAGGCGATCTCGGCGTGTTGTCCGACCTCGGCATGCCCTCGCACGAGCTCCAGATCATCGTCGACGAGGTCGACCTCTACCCGGACGAGCAGCTCCAGATGATCGCCCAGCGCATCGGCTTCATCGACGAGCTCACGAAGCTGCTCGACACGATCCAGGCGTGATCTCCTCAGAGGACATGATCCGGGTCGCTCTGCGCGCGGCCGCGGGTTCCGGCACGGACGTCCCGATCGGCGCCGTCGTCTTCTCGCCGTCCGGTGAGGTACTGGCTTCGGCCTGCAACGCCCGTGAGGCGTTGGGCGACCCGACCGCGCACGCTGAGATCTTGGCTCTGCGCTCGGCGGCTTCTGGCTTTGGCGACGGCTGGCGGCTCGACGGCTGCACCCTCGCGGTCACTTTGGAACCGTGCACGATGTGCGCGGGGGCGTTGGTGCTGGCGCGTGTGTCACGTCTCGTCTTCGGCGCCTGGGAGCCCAAAACGGGTGCGGTGGGGTCGCTGTGGGACGTCGTTCGGGACCGCCGGCTCAACCATCGGCCCGAGGTTCAGGGCGGTGTGCTCGAGTCTGAGTGCGCTGACCTGCTCGAACGCTTCTTCCGGACCCAGCGTTAACCCAGTGGATCTGGGTCTGTATTGTTCTTACCGGTGGCGTGTCCGAGCGGCCGAAGGAGCACGCCTCGAAAGCGTGTGAGGTGCAAGCCTCCGTGGGTTCAAATCCCACGCCACCGCCAAAGCTGGAAGGCGAGTGCTCGTGAAGAGCACTCGCCTTTTGCTTTGTCGGGTGTCTTGTGGGGGCGGAGCCCCCACGCCCCGCCCTGGGGGCAAGCCCCCAGACCCCCGCTCGGTTGCTCAGAACCGCACGCGGTCCAGGAAAAGGTCGAGCAGCTCCGAGTCTCCGAACACCTCGAGCCCGTCCACCGGCCGCCGCCGATAAACGGCCAGCACCAGCTCGACGACCGGCCCGCGCAACGCCACAGCGGCCTTCTCGTGGCCCTTCCGCACCACGGGCCGCGAGCCGGTGAGATCGATCACCAGCTCGGCGTCGACGTCGGTCGCGTGCAGGTGCACCGTGCGGCCAGGCCCGAGCAGCGGAGCGGTCTCCGCGGGCCAGCGCATGAACGCGTACGGCAGCGCCAGGGCCGTCCACTCCGCCAGCGTGTCGCGCGTGACCTCCGGATCCAGCTCGAACGGCACGCCCAGCGTGTTCACCACGTCCCAGCGGTGGATCACGGTCTCGTGCGCCATCCGCCACGACCACACCCGTGGTCCGGGATGACCTCCGATCACCGCGATCATCTCGTCCGGGTCCACCTCGGACAGCGCCTCCGCCAACGAGGAAGCACCCTCCAGCAGCCATGGGACGACGTCGGAGGCCTTCTCGCCGACGTACGAGGCCAGCTGTTGTGCCCCGTTGCGGTCGTACGGGATCTCCCTCACCTTCTCGCGGATCATCAGGTCCGCCCACCGGTGCGCGTGGCCGACGTGGCGCACGAGCTGGTTCAGCGTCCAGTCCGGGATCGACGGCACCTGAATGCTCAGGTCGGCGCCGTCCAGTGAGGAGACGAGCAACGAGGTCTGGTTGATGATCTCGGCGCAGCGGCGCTCGTAGTTCAACATGCCCCCAACGTAGGGACGCTGGCCGGTGCCTGGGAGGGGACCACCGGCCAGCGTTCCGAAACGGAGCATACACCATGATCGAACACTTGTTCGAGTGATGATTGGCAGGCCAACCGGTTAACCGTTAGTAACAACGGCTACCAAACCTCACTCGATCGAGGAAAGATGCGTCGGTCCGCCGCATCCCCCTGGAGGAGTTTTGAGAGCCACCCTGCCCGGCATCGGGACAGCGGTGGCGGCGCTCGTATTCGCCGCCGTACCCGCAGTCGCAGCACCCAGCACAGACGCGCTGATCTCCGAGGTCTACGGAGGAGGCGGCAACTCCGGTGCCACGCTCAAGCAGGACTTCGTCGAGCTCGCCAACAAGAGCGCGTCGGCGATCAGCCTGGACGGCTACAGCGTCCAGTACATCTCGGCCAGCCCCGGCGCGACCACGCAGTGGGGGGTGACCCCGCTCGCGGGCTCGATCGCGCCCGGCAAGACGTTCCTCGTCGCCGAGGCCAAGGGCACCGGTGGCACCGTCGACCTGCCGGCCCCGGACGCCACCGGCACGATCGCCATGAGCGCCACCGGCGGCACCATCGCGCTGGTCAACGGCAGCGCGCCGCTCACCTGCAAGACGGCGGCCGACTGCACTGCCGACTCGCGCATCAAGGACCTCGTCGGCTACGGCGCGGCGGTCGTGCGTGAGGGCACCGGGACGAACGCCCTCAGCAACACCGCTTCGGCGTTCCGCAACATCGAGCTCGCCGACACCGACGACAACTCCGTCGACTTCAAGGTCGGCGACCCGAACCCGACCAACTCCAAGGGCGAGACGCCGGGCGGCGGCAACCCGGATCCCGACCCCGACCCCGTGCCCGGCGACAAGCGCATCCACGACATCCAGGGCGTCACGCGCATCTCGCCGTTGCTCGGCCAGAAGGTCACCAACGTCCCCGGCGTCGTCACCGGCACGCGCGCCACGGGTGACCGCGGCTTCTGGATCCAGGACACGGTCGGCCCGGACAGCGACCCGCGCACCAGCGAGGGCGTCTTCGTCTACACGGCCGGCAGCGCGCCGACCGTGGCCGTCGGCGACAACGTGCTGGTCAGCGGCACGATCGCGGAGTACCGGCCTGGCGGTGAGACGGGCTCCAACCAGACCCTCACCGAGATCACCCAGGCCACCACGATCACGGTCTCGAAGGGCAACCCCGTCCCGGCGCCGGTGATCGTCAAGAACATCCCGAACGGCTACCTGCCCGCGCCCGGCGGCAGCATCGAGCAGCTTCCGCTGGAGCCGGAGAAGTACGGCCTCGACCACTTCGAGTCCCTCGAGGGCACGCTGGTGCAGGTCAACGACGCCCGTGTGGTGGGCCCGAGCAACGCGTTCGGCGAGGCCTGGGTCACGGTCAACCCCGACCAGAACAAGAACCAGCGCGGCGGCACCGCCTACACCGCCTACGACCAGGCCAACAGCGGCCGCCTGAAGATCAAGGCCACGCCGCTGCCGGCGTCCAACGTCGGTGACGTGTTCGCCGGCGCGACCGTCGGTGCCATCGAGTACACGAACTTCGGCGGCTACACGCTGGCGGCTCTCCAGCTCGGCACCCACACGTCCGCCAACCTGCAGCGCGAGATCACCGCGCAGCAGAAGGAGTCCGAGCTCTCGGTCGCGACCTACAACGTCGAGAACCTCGACCCGTCCGACCCGCAGACGAAGTTCGACCGGCTCGCCGAGGGTGTCACGACGAACCTGCGCAGCCCGGACGTCGTTGTGCTGGAAGAGATCCAGGACAACAACGGTGCGACCAACGACGGTGTCGTCGCGGCCGACCAGACGCTGCAGAAGTTCTCCGACGCGATCGTCGCCAAGGGCGGCCCTCGCTACCAGTGGCGTCAGATCGACCCGGAGAACCTCAAGGACGGCGGCGAGCCCGGCGGCAACATCCGCGTCGGCTTCTTCTTCAACCCGCAGCGCGTGTCCTTCGTGGACCGTCCTGGTGGCGACTTCAAGACCCCGGTCCAGGTCGTGAAGAAGAACGGCCGCGCCGCGCTTTCCGTGTCACCGGGCCGGATCGACCCGCTGAACGACGCGTGGGCGAACAGCCGCAAGCCGCTCGCCGGCGAGTTCAAGTTCCGCGGCCGCACGGTCTTCGTGGTCGCGAACCACTTCAACTCCAAGGGCGGCGACGAGGCCATCCACGGCCGCAACCAGCCGCCGAACCGCTCCTCCGAGGTGCAGCGCGCCAAGCAGGCGGCGGCGCTGAAGGCGTTCACGGAGCAGATCCGCGCGATCGACAAGGGCGCCAACGTGATCCTCGCCGGCGACCTGAACGACTACCAGTTCTCGCCCGCCGTCAAGGCCCTCACCGGCGACGGCAACCTCAAGGCGCTGATCGAGACGCTGCCCGCGAACGAGCGGTACAGCTACGTCTTCGAGGGCAACTCGCAGACGCTCGACCACATCGTGATGAGCAAGAACATCACCCGCTTCGGCTACGACGTGGTGCACATCAACGCCGAGTTCGCCGACCAGGCGAGCGACCACGACCCGCAGATCGTCCGCGCCCGCCCGTCCACGGGTGACGCGAACGTCGACAAGATCGTGTTCGCTCTCGAGGACATCCTCGACTGCCTGAAGAAGTAAGCGCGATCCGCTGCCGCCGCGTCATTCCCCCGACGCGGCGGCAGTGGCCGCGGCAGTCACGCCGCCCTGGATCGCCTCCACGGCCCTGCGCACGGCATCGCCCGCCCAGTTGCCGGCCGCGATCTCCTTGGCCCGCCGCTTCATCTCGCGCTTGTCGCCGTCGAACACCTTGTGCAGGGTGTTCACCGCGTACAGCAGCGTGATCAACGGTCCTGTGCGCGCATCCGCTCCCCGGTACCCGAGCGCGACCTCTCCGACGGCCTTCCGCACGTCGTCGGACACGGCCTCCTTGACGATCGGGTAGCTCTTCGCCGGGAAGATCCCCAGCACCGTCCGCGGCTCCACCCGCACGACGCCACGGCCTTCAAGGTCCGCGATCACGTTGTCGCGCAAACTCTTCCGGAGTCGCTCCACTGCCGGCTGCGACTTCATGGGCTTGTTGAGCCTCGACACCGACTCCTGCAGCAACTGGTTCTTCAGCGGCGTCGGATCGACGACCTGGAGCTTCTTGCCGTTCGGCTCGAAATCGACGCGCCCCGAGTTCACCAGCTCGATGAGCACCGCGCCGGCGAGCGCGTTCTCCACCGACGAGGAGTCGGCGTGCAGACGGCCGTTCTGCTGGTTGATGAACAGCAGCATCAAGTCTTCGTGCAGCATCAGCTGGAACCCCCCGACGTGGCCGCCACCGTCGAAGCCACGACCGCCGCTGTGACCGCGGCCTGAACCGCCTCCATCGCCTTCTTCACGGCGACCCCGGCCCAGTTCCCAGCCGAGATCTCCTTGGCCCGCGCGTTCATCTCGCGCTTGTCGCCCTTGAAGACCTTGTGCAGGCCCTTCACCGCGTACAGCAACGAGATCAGCGCTCCGGTGCGCTCGTCCGGCGCCCGGTACCCCAGCGCCACGTTGCCCACGAGGTCACGGATCTCGCTGACCGCCTGGTGGTCCCGGATCACGTAGCGCTTCGTCGGGAAGATCCCGAGCGTCTTCGACTTCTCGACCGTCAGCACACCCTGGCCTTCGAGCTGCGCCATCACGTTGTCCCGCACGTGGTTGCGGAGCTTCTCGACCGCGCGCTGCGGCTTCATCGGCTTGGTGATCCTGCTGAGCGACTCCTGCAGGAACTCGTTGCGCAACGGCGAGGGGTCGACGACCGCGAGCTTCTTTCCGTCCGGCTCGAACGCCACCCGCCCGGACTTGACCAGTTCCAGCAGCACGGCCCCGGCTAGAGCGTTGTGGATCGACGTCGAGTCCATCAACACGCGGCCGTCCTCTTCGTCGAGGAACAGCAGCATCAGGTCTTCGGGCAGCATCATGCAACGTTAACGCCGAAAGGGCGCCGAACGTTGAAGTTCGGCGCCCTTCGCGCCGGGGTGCGGGGTGTCCCCGCATGGCACAAAAGAAGGCGGCGAGTGCTCTTCACGAGCACTCGCCGCCTTTGCGCGGAGGATACGGGATTTGAACCCGTGAGGGGGTGAACCCAACACGATTTCCAGTTCCGTTCCCCGCCGTCCGAGGTGGTCCGTGTAGGTACGTTTCCCCTGGTAGAAGGCTTCGCGCGCAACAGCAGAGACTCCCAGCGAAACCCCGGACTGAGACCCACTTTGAGACCCGATGAGGCCGGTTACTCGCCTCTGTCGAGCTAGAACGAGCTACGTCACGCCTGCGGCTCTACTGCGTCACTACTTGGCAGGCGTGAAGCTCTCAAGACTCGTTACCTTCCACGTGAAGGTGTTCCGAACCGTGTACGAAACCGCGCCGACGAATGTCGCGGAAGCCATCCCTCGCTCTACAACGGTGCATCGGTAGCTACCCTGCCCGTCAGCGAGCACGTCAACAGGTGAGCATGTCGCGGAGTCAATGTATCCGCCCGTTGCCTTAGCCTCGTCAATCATCCACACGGAGAGTTCGTATGCGCTGATCCTGCCATCACACATGGCGCGGCACGAACCGTCTGGAATAGGAACGTAGGGCGTTGCGTCCCATGTAGCCGTGGTCACTGGAACGGCCGTGCCAACGAGTTCGCTCGTTCCGAGAACGGCACCAGCGCCTACAGACAAAGCGGCGAGAACGATTCCACCGAGAACGAGTGAGCGAACAGTGTGAGTCATTGCGTGTCTCCGATGTTGTGAGGTTTGTGTGTCTACTTGGGTCACGCCTGCTCTACCTCACTTCTTGAGATACGGCCGCAGAATCTGCATGTCGGGACGTGGTTTCGGTGAAAGCATCACCTGACTCACGGCCGCCACGGTGCGTGGCGGGTTACCGTGACACCTCGGCAATGAGGGCTGTTGTTGCGAGATGAGACGCGCCTCTAGTTGTCACTTGCTCTCGATACTGCCATCGGTGTCAGCCCATACGTTCAGCGTTCCGTGAGAGCCGTCCGCCTTCGTGATTGAACACGAATAAAATCCCGCACCATCCTGGTCAACGTCTGTCGGACTGCAATGTGCAGACGTGGCACGCACACCGTTAGTCCATTTCATATCGCTACTCGTTACCCGTTGCTCCACCGTGTCGGCGTCAATCTTCCCCACTCCCCCAGCGCTAATCAACACGGCCCAAAAAACAATTCCAACGAAACACGTAACCGCCCACGCCACCCAATATGGGCCCTGCGGGTGCCCACCTTTTGCCGCCCTGCCTGCGCGGAGAGCCGCCGCAATGATCCCAAAGAGACCAAAGAGTGCGGTCCATATCACCACCGGATACACCGGAGGCCTCGGCTGCTGATAGTAGGTGTAGCCAGTCGGTTGCGGGAAATGGCCTGGAATTGGAGGCTGTGGGCCGTGCTGATAGTGGTAGTTCTGCGGTGGTTCCATAGAGCGTCACCTCAACAGCGTGAATAGGTGGAGTACACGAGAACGCGACTAAGTACGCCACGGTGTGGTTGCTGATCGGGGTGCACAACGGGAGTAGTCCAGTATCGAGCGAGATCGCGGAGCAAGCACAGGTTGACGGGCTGATGTGGGCGCTTGGCCGGAACTAATCGACGACCAGCGGGACGCGTGGGGACCCTATGCGGCGGGTTAGATCGTCTCTGCTGGGTTAGAAAGATAACCCAACGACCTCACCGCCTGACGCGCTCGTGAGCTGCGGCGAGTTAGCGGGTTAGCCGGGTTACCCGAGGCTGAAGCAAGGTCGGCTGTACCCGGAGGTGGTGTTCGGCCGTCGCGGTGACCTAACTCGGGCTAGTGGTCGTGGCCCTAGCTCTAGGGTCCGTGCCTAGGGCTGCGCGGTGCCGCTGACCGGGACGCTAGTGCTGCTAGGGCTAGACCCTGGCCCCTCTAGACCTAGACCCCCGTCTAGACGCCGGTACATCGGGTGACCAGCGCCCTAGAGCCTAGAGGCCGTCCAGTGTGGAGGCTCCACAACGGCTGAAACGGGGCGGGAGGACCCCTCTGGGCCACCGAGAGTCACACCACCCCGCGTGCTCCAGCCGCTCGACGGCCACCACAGCGGCCAATGAGAGCCGTTTTCCCGCCTGTTCGCGGGTTCCGGTGGCGTGCCTCCCCGCCTCCCGCCTGAGGGTCTTCCCTGGTCAACCCGCAGAGGCAGCGCGGGGAGGCGACCGGGGAGAACTCCCCGCATCCTGCCGTCCTCCCCGCCGTCCTCCCCGGTCACCGAGGGGACGTGACACCCCAACCGTGTTCAGCGCTGTCAGGCATTGGTCCCGTCCTGCAGCTGCGCCGCGGGCATCGCCGGCCACGACCAAAGCGCAGGTCAGCGCGTCCCACACGATCGAGCAGCGTTGCGACACCAAACGGATTGGTCCAGCGTGCCTCTACCGCTCCAGCCCTCGGGTCCCGAGTCGCCGCCAAACCTCCAGCTCAGACGGGCGACGTGACACCCCCTCCGGCTACAGCGCGGTTCTCGGCTGCGCGGACGCTGCGAACTTGACGAACTAACGAAATAAGCCCGCTGACCTGCGGTTTCGTGGGTGGGCTTTCTTCGTAGGTGACGAACTAAGGGGACGTGACACCGGGGCGCGCAGCCGTTGACCTGCGCAAACGCGCCGAACCTAATTCCTCAGCGGCCTATCAACCCTGGACCTGCCAG
Organism: Lentzea indica; assembly: GCF_012184385.1. Taxonomy (GTDB): domain Bacteria; phylum Actinomycetota; class Actinomycetes; order Mycobacteriales; family Pseudonocardiaceae; genus Lentzea; species Lentzea indica. Next base: position 14,848 of record NZ_VSRL01000082.1, on the reverse strand, counting down.
GAACCGGTCGAGTTCAGCCTTGAGTTCTTCTGCCTGACTGCGGTTTACGCTTAGTGTGATTGGCCGCGAATGGTGCTGGACTGGAGCCCCACCACCGTTGATCACCCCATGAATGATCAGCGCGAGTGGGTGTGAAATCGCCTGGGTGAAATTACCATGCCAGCCTCTTTTGGGTGCCATGTGTATTCCTACTTCTCTCTTGTGTTCTTCCTTGTTCCTCGCACCTACCCGCCGATGCTTGATCACCGAATGCCCCGGCTACGCCCATCGAGACTGACGTGCTGTCACTGTGGCCGCCATTTCAGGACTGTCCCCCAAGCGGGGGAATTAGGGACGCGACACCGGGGCACGTAGCGGTTGACCTGCGCAGACGCGCCGGACTTAGTTCGTCAGCAGCCCGGAGGGGACGTGCAGCCCTTCACCCCAGGATGTCCTTCCTGAACTCCCAGCTGCGCGCGAGGATGCATGCGCCGGGTGACGCCATCGGCTCCGAGGTCAGCATCCGTCGCACGGTCTCCTCCGTGAACGGCACTCCCTCAGACACCGACGTCGACTCAATCGCGGTCACCAGCGCGCCCTCAGCGTTGATCTGCACCGTGTTACCGAATATGTCATCGAACACGTCATCGTCTATGACAACAACCGTGAGCAATGTGGCAGTCAACGTCAGTGTGTCGAGGCCAATCCCGAGGCAGTAGGCCGAAACACGTTCCTCAGCCCGCGCCTTTTCAAGCGCCCTGTAGAACGGCCACTCCTCATAGTTGATCGGCTCTCCCTGGCTGCCATCCCGCTCTGGCTCGCCTAGAAGTTCCTCGGAGTACTCCCGAACCATGTTGCGCCACAGATCGAAATCGTTCTTCGTATCCCAGGCTGCGACGCTGGACGGCTGAAACTCGCCTGCCGGAATGAGTCCGTAGATTCCGGCAGCTGTCGCCACCTTTGCCGGGTCACGCCAATGAAGCAGGAAGGTTGCGCGTCCTGTGTCGCGCTGCCGCCGGAGAGTGAGCGTCTCGATCGCGGGCATCACACCCCGGCGGTTCAAATCGAACGGGTCGCCGATTAGCGCACGAAGTGGCAATGTCGACCAGTCCGGCACCTCGTCCGCCGGACCCTCACGCACCACCTCGGCTAGTTCGTGCGCCGCCGCTTCCGAGGCGTCCAACTTGTCGAAGTACGTACCCAGACCAAAGGTCAGCCAAGCGTCGCCCGCTTTGAGGTTCGCGTCCAGCAGTCGATAGCTTGCGCGGTTTTCAAACAACGATGGACGGTCGAGATATCGAATGGCGGACGTGTAGCGCTCGAACCTGCGGCCAGGTGCACGCAGAGGCAAGACGCTTGCCGCTTCAGGTTCGCCCCCGGTCACCTCAATGGGCACTCGATCATCCGCCCATCGCAGCTTAATATCCTCAAGCGGAAGGGGCCTCTGGGGCATCCATTCAGGCTTGGCCATGAATGTCACGTCGTCGCCAACGTGAAACTCTGGGCTGTAGAGCTGCTTTGCCAATTGCGCCAGTTCGCCGCGATGGCGATTCAGGAATCGACGACCGCGCTTCCAGTCGCTTTGACTCACCTCGACAGGGTCCACAGCATCTACAAGCGCGCCAGCGGAGGGAGGCGCAACGGGCTGCAACAGCTCCTGCGAGACACCAACGTGGCTGGGTGGAATGTTCAGCCGGTTGGCGATGCGCAACAGAGTCTCAAGATCCCGCACCTGACGCTGTCCGGTTTCGATCTTCGAGACATAGGACTGATCGAGGTTCAGCAGCTTCGCTAGGTCGCCCTGGTTCAGGCCGTTGGCCTGCCGGTACTCCTTCAACACTTCCGCCAGGAGCCCCGTGTTGAGGCTTGCCTCGGACGTCGGCCTGGACAGCCACTGTCCATCGGTTTCCATCTACTCCCCTGCCTCTTGTTAGTCGCCTGACCTGCACTTATGCCAGGCAGTCATTCCAAGCGCGTGGTAGGACAACCAGTCTTTGGACACCGGGTACCCGCCGGTCGGATGCTGATTGCATGAAAGCCAGCAACCGCAGCCATCACGGCGACACCGGCCACTCACTCCCCGGGCAAGCGACGTTCGATGTCTGCGAGACGGCCGTTGATCTCGTGGAGCAGCTGCAGAACCTCGCCAAGTTCGCTCGATCGGCTGTGGGACAACGACCCCCCAATGGTCAGGTCACTTCGAACGAACGACCCGCTACCAGGACGCGTGACGGTCATTCCCTTGTCTCGCAAGACGTTCAGCGCACTTCGCACTGTGCCAACCGCAACGCCGTACCTCTCCCCAAGCTCGTTCAGCGACGGAAGCTGATCGCCGGGCGCGTACTCCCCACTGCCGATGGCGTCGGCTATCCGATCAGCCACCTGGAGAAACGGTGCCCGCGAGTCATTCGGGTCGAGTTTTCCCATGTCAACCAGCCTACCGCCACAGTTGCAACCCTTCTACAGTTGCAACTCTGTTGACAGGGTTGCAACTGTTCGCTAGCGTTGCCCACATCGCAGAGATCGCAGCGACACAACAGAAAGCCCCGGCGGTGCTGGAACACCGGCCGGGGCGGACATCACATCGGAAGCCTTGGAGAGCAAGCGATGCAGAACGAGGGTACCCGGTTCTTCCGGGTCAAGGCGGTTGCCAAGCGGTACGACGTCTCGGTCCACACGATCTACCGGGCAATCAAGTCCGGTGCCTTGGACGCCTACAAGATCGGTGGCGCGATCCGAGTCCCGGAGCAGGCATTGCGCGTGTTCGACGAGGCGTGCGCGGAGGCCGGCTACCAGGCGTTCGTCCTGGGCGACGAGCAGCCCGAGACCACCGACCACGACGAGAACGCAACCGTGGCGGAGGTGGCCTGAGATGAACACCGCAACCGCAACCGTCAACGGCGCCACCACCGAGTTCACGCCCTGCACCCGCCCCGGCTCCATGAACACCCCGGTCCTGGCGACCGTGGTCGTGTCGGTGCCGATGGACCACGACGACCTGGTCGCAGCCCTGTTCGAGTGGGGCAACCTGGACGACTCCTGCACCGCGCTCGCCGATGACGACCAGGCCCGATCGCTGGTCGTGGAGGCGGTCGTGAATGTCGGCCTGTCGCGTGTCGAGGCTGTCCGTGACGACATCGAGGGTATGGAGGCGGGCGACGGCCGCAGGGCGTGGCTGACGTTGTGCCGCAAGCGCGTCACGCAGCTGTTCCCGGCCACCGCGCCCCGCATCCGCCGGCGTCAGCGCACGGTCGCGCGAGAGCTGGTGACGGCATGAGCGCGCGGTCGATGGTGGGGCGGATCATCCACGCTCGTCGTCGCGAGCTGGGTATGACGCAGGTGGAGCTGGCGGCACGACTCTGCCGCACACAGCAGTGGGTGTCGCTGGTCGAGAAGGGCAAGCGGGACGTCCAGAACCTGGACGACCTGCGGTGGGTCGCGGCACAGCTGGACATCCAGCCGGAGCGGTTCGGCCTGCTGCCGGTCGCGGCGATCACGGCGGGGGTGGCCTGAGATGACTTCCACCCTGCGCCATCGGGCGCCCGTCACGCCGATGATGACCGTCTCGGTGTTCCTGGGCCCGGACTTCCAGATGGTGTTCCAGAACCCCGGTCGGCCCGAGGACGTCATCGTGCTGGGATCGAGCAGCGAGATCGCGATGGCACTCAACCTGTCCGGTGCGCCAGTCACGTCCGACCTGCCCGCGCAGCGGCTGGCGCGGCTGGCGATCGCGGGTGTGCGCCGTGCCGGAGTGCGGCGCGTGCAGGAGCTGACGTTGATCGACCGGATGGCGAACGTGCTGGACGAGGACGTGGCGCCGTCGATGCGGCCCGAGGTGCTCAAGCTGCAGCGGCGGATCTGGCCGGACCACCGCGAGGAGGCGTGCACTGGCGCGGCATCAGCGTTGGTGCAGGCGGTCAAACGCGGTCACGGACTGGTGGTGGCGGCATGACGGTCAACAGTGCGGGTTTCGTGCCCGAGGTCGAGCTATCGGCCTACGAGCGAGAGCGGCCGGTGCTGGATGAGTACCTGTTGGAGGTGCGGCGGGTGCGGTTCTACGCGACCGGCCACCGATGGCCGCTGGTGCTCGGTGACGGTGAGATCGCCGTCGCGCTGCACGTGGCGGTCGGGCCGTTGCCCGAGGACGTGGACGAGCTGGCGGCGCTGGCGTTCCACGGGGTGCTGCGCGAGGGCTTGGACTACGCGAGGGCGCTCGATCTCGCCACCAGGGCGCTGTTCCAGCGGATCACGCTCGGCACGGCGACCGGTGAGGACCGGGGCCTGTTCCTGGAGTGGTGGAACAGCGCGGACCGCTACCAGGCCTGCATGGAAGCCGCGGCGAGGTTGTGCGTGCACGCGCCACGGTCGCCGCGCACGCTCCCGGCCGTCGACAGCCCGGCGCCCTGGGAGGTGGCGTGATGCGCGCGCACCTGGGCCGTGAGGGTGTCGAGCTGTCGGCGCGGTTCCGTGTTGGTGGGCGTGGCCCGACGGTGATCGCGGCGCGGTTCAACATCCCGCTGCGGTTCGAGGACCTGGTCTCCATCCTCTACAGCTGCGAGCTCACCGGTGAGCAGCTGGCCGACGCCGACCGCATCCGCGAAGCCGTGCTCGACACGCTGCTCAACGACGGTGCCAACAAGGTCGCGGCCGACAAGGCGCGGCTGGAACGAGCGATCGAGACGCGCGCGGCCGGCGTCGACCAGCCACGGTTGATCACGTGCAAGCGGCGGGTCACCGAGCTGTTCCTGACCGCTGACAACGGGTTGCGTGACTCGCGCGAGCGGTCGGCGATTCTGCGTCGCACCGGCTGATCCGCGCGATCACGCCGCGTGATCGCGCGCGCGTCTGACGTCAATTGACGTCAGGAGCCTGAATCCTCGCGCACTCGCGTCCTACGCGTGCGTGTGTGTGCGTACGTGCGTCGCGCGCGCCAGACGTTGCCTGACAACGGTTCTGACGAACTTCCGTCCCTTCCGGACGATCACCCTCGGTCACAATTTTGGAGAGGTCTACGCGCATGGCACCGGACCCCGCACTGGGCAGGACGCCAGCCGATCAGCCGCCCGCCGGGCGGTGGCTGCGTCCTGTCCGGGACACCGGCATCGACAGCGCGGCGGCAGAGCTGGACGCTGGTGCGCGGCAGGACATCGCACGGATACGGGCGTGGCTGCCGCCGGTCGAGGACGCCGCGTTCGACTGCTACCTCGGCAACCTGGCCGACCGCATGGACCCGTACACCCAGGCCGACCCCGCCGGCGTGCTCGCCTCCCTCGTCGGGGTGGCCGGGGTCCACCTCGGTCCCGGCCCGCATCTGCAACTCGGCTACGGAGAGCGGCACCCGCTGCTGATCTGGCCCATGCTCATCGGCGCGACCGGCATCGGCCGCAAGGGCACCGCCACCAACGTCGCGGTGAAACTGCTGGGGCAGGCCGACCCCGAGTTCCTGGCCAGCAACAAGCACTCCGGCCTGTCCAGCGGTGAAGGCCTGGCCGCGTTGTTCGCCACCGACACCGAGCAGGACGGCAAGCGGGGCGGCAAGCGGGGCGGCAAGCCGCGGCTTCTGCCCGACGGCGACAGCCGCCTACTCGTGGTCGAAACCGAATGGGCATCGGTCATCGCCCGCATGCGACGCGAGGGCAACACACTCTCCGCCACACTGCGCTCCGCCTGGGAGGGCGGCAACCTGTCCACCCTCAACGTCGACGCCCGCATGGCCAGGCAATCCCACATCGGCATCATCTCCCACATCACCCCCAAGGAGTTCCGCGAGAAGGTGTCCACAACGGACATGGCGGGCGGCACCTACAACCGATTCCTGCCCATCGCGGTCGCCCAGTCCAAGTACTTCCCACCACTGCCCGACACCACCCTGACCTCCGACCTGAGCGCGTCACTGGCCGACCGGCTACAGCAGGCGTCCGGACTGGGCGCGGTCACCTTCACCGACGCCGCAGAGTTCGAGTGGCGGCGGCTGCAACTGGAGTTCGGCCGCCACCTCGGAGGCGACGGCCAGGTCGAGGAGTTCGTCTCCCGCGCTGGAGTCACCTGCGTACGTATCGCCGCGATCTACGCCGCACTGGACCGCACCGACCGCATCACCCCGGCGCACCTCGCCTCGGCCGCCGCGCTGATCCGCTACTCGATCGCCTCAGCACGCGCCGTACTTAGCCCGCACACAACAGACACGCGACTGATCGCGTTCATCGCGGCAGCAGGGCAGGAAGGACGCACTCGAACCGAGATCACCACCGATCTGTTCAAGAACAAACCACCCAAGAACCTGGGCGACGTGCTCACCCAGCTCGTCGACAACGGCCAACTCACCACCGGCAACCGGCCCCGCGCCGACGGCCAGACATCGGGACGACGCGCGCAGGTCTTCACCGCCGTCCCCCGCGAATGAATCGAACCTTCGAAATTAGGTCCTGACCAGGGCAAACACGAATCCCAAACTTCGAAGGTTCGAAGTTTCGAACCGGCGACACCGCAGGTCAGGGCCAACGTTCGAAACTTCGAAACTTTCGACGGGGCCGAACCCGCGCTACTCGCCGGACTCGGCTGGAGGTGCGACCTCCATCCCGAAGCCGACTGCCCGCATCGCCCCACTCTCGTCAGGCCCAGCCCGCCGTGTGCCGCGTCGGGATTGCTTCAACATGGGCGCTGCTCACAACAAGGCGGCTCTCAGACGCGCCTGCCGACGCGCAACACCACCACTCGGTCGTCTCCAGGCCAGGCGACCGACAGACCAGCAACGGGCCACTCAGAGCGCTCCCAGAACCACGCTGACGACCTACCGCGCAGACGCCGGACTGACTCCCCTCGGCCGCCCCGACCGTCCGGCGACCGAACCCGCCCCGGTCGCGACGACCAGCACAAACAACACCGGCGACAACCCGGCCAGGCCACCGCCACGACGTGCGCCCGCTCCACCTCGGTCGCCCCTGCCGAACGCCTCGCGGGCAGACCAGGGCCTCACCGATCCGAGTCCCCTGTGAGCCCCCCATGTTGGAGCAACAACCCCCGCCGACCGCGAACCGCGACCTTCGAGCCTCGCTCCGCGCTGACGACCGAACACCACGACCGACGACCGAGAGGACATCGCCATGCCCCGACACACCCCCAACCCACCACACGAGACAGACGCGCCGCGAACCCTCCTCAGCGTCGAGGAAGCCGCCCGGCGGCTCTCGATCGGCCGCACCACCATGTTCGGCCTCCTCAAGTCCGGCGCGATCACCTCCGTACAGATCGGACGCCTCCGCCGCGTCCCCGCAACAGCACTCACCACCTACGCCGAACACCTCGCCACCGGCCAACCGCACGCCGCCTGACCCCCACCGCCACCAACCAGAAGGAGAACCACCCGATGCCACGCAAGAAACGACCCGAGGGCACCCGCGCCCCCAACGGCGCCAGCAGCATCTACCACGGCGCAGACGGCAAATGGCACGGCCGCGTCACCATGGGCACGCTCGACAACGGCAAGCCCGACCGCCGACACGTCAAGCGCGCCACCGAAGCCGAGGTCATCACCGCCGTCCGCGACCTCGAACGACAGCGCGACAGCGGAAAGGTCAAGAAGGCCGGTCGCGTGTGGACAGTCGAGAAGTGGCTGACGCACTGGGTTGAGAACATTGCTGCGCCAACGGTTCGAGCAACCACGATGGTCGGCTACCGCGCGTCGGTCAACAAGCACCTCATCCCCGGCATCGGTGCACACCGCATCGACCGCTTGAGGCCGGAACACCTGGAGAAGCTCTACGCCCGCATGATCGCGGGCGGGTTGAAGCCGGGAACCGCGCACCTGGTCCACCGCACGGTGCGCGCCGCGCTCAATGAGGCTGTTCGGCGACGGCACCTCGTGGAAAACCCGGCCACCATGCCAAGGCTCCGCGTGTCGAGGAAGAGGAGATCGTTCCGTTCACGGTCGATGAGGCCCAGCGCATCATGGCCACGGCGGGCGGCATGCGGAACGGCGCACGGTTCATCGTGGCTCTCACGCTTGGCCTGCGGCGTGGTGAGGCTCTCGGCCTGCGCTGGTCCGACCTGACGGTGAAGTGGCAGCACGGGTGTGAACAGGGCACGAAGTGCCGCAAGAACCGTGCGGCACATGTATGCGCCAAGCGGGAAACCGAGTCGGCCGCACTCACGATCAAGCGCGGTATTCAGCAACTCGTGTGGCGGCACGGCTGCCCAGAGAAACGCCCCTGTGGCAAGAAGTACGGCGCTGGCTGCCCGCAGAGGCACGGCGGGGGAGTGGTCGTCACCGACGTGAAGTCACGCGCCGGCCGCCGGACGATCGGTGTTCCCCGCCAACTGATCGATGCGTTGGAGAAGCACCGCGAGGCGCAGAACGCCGAACGTGACAAGGCCTGCGAACTGTGGGACGAGGGAGATTGGATGTTTGCCAACTACGTTGGCCGTCCAGTGCATCCGACCGTGGATCACGAGAACTGGAAACTCTTGTTGCGCAGCGCGGAAGTTCGGGACGCGCGGTTGCACGACGCGAGGCACACGGCAGCGACCATGCTTCTCGTTCTCAAGGTGCCACCCAGGGCAATCATGAGCGTGATGGGCTGGTCCGAACACGCCATGTTGACGCGCTACCTGCACATCCCGCACGAACTCACGGATGACATCGCCGCACAGGTTGGCGGCCTTATGTGGGCGGCCCCGGCAGCGGCGGACGTGGACGACGACGAGGAGGAGCTGACCGACGAACAGCGGGCAGCGCTTCTCAAACTCGTTGCCGCGCTTCCTGATCGGTGGCGGGAACGGCTTGCCGACGTGTTGCCGGACGACGACGACGGCCCCGGCAGCGCTCTGGTCCCGGCGTAGAAAGGAGGTAGCCCGATGCCGACAAAGGTCAGCGAGATCATCAAACAAATCGAGGCCGACGGGTGGCAGTTGGATCGAACGCGGGGGAGTCACCGGCAGTACCGCCACCCGGCGAAAACGGGCACGGTTACGGTCGCTGGCAAACCAAGCGACACGTTGCACCCGCGCACCGAGGCGAGCATCCTGAGGCAAGCCGGACTCAAAGGGAGGCCGTAGTGACCGGATACGTCATCATCATCGAGCGCGACGACGCCGGCGGGTTCAGCGCGTGGGCGCCCGACCTGCCGGGAGTCGCGGCGGCAGCGGCCACCTACGACGAGTGCGTGACGCTCATGCGGGAGGCCGTCGCCTTCCACCTGGAGAGCCTGCGCGAGCACGGCGAGACGATCCCTGAGCCGACCGCGGTCGGTGCGCTGACCGTGGGCGCGGCCTGATCCACAGGGGCATGTGAGACCCGAACTGAGACCCGCATACGACAGAGGCCCGGACACTAAGAAGTGTCCGGGCCTCTGAGCTGGCGGAGGATACGGGATTTGAACCCGTGAGGGGGTGAACCCAACACGATTTCCAGTCGTGCGCACTAGGCCGCTATGCGAATCCTCCGTCGAGAACCTTACCGGACGGGTGTTCCGGGACCCAAAACGGGGGGTCTCGGGAAGGTCTCCAAAAAATCTTGGAAGCCCGTGTCGATCTGGCGCCCGCCCGCTCGTCGTGATCCCGTAAGACCGGACCGAGGAGGGCAATCGTGAAGTACATGCTGTTGATCTACGCGGCCTCTGACCAGCAGGCGAGCTGCACCGTCGAGGACTGGATCGCCTACGAGAAGGAGATGAAGGACGCCGGCGTCCTGGTCTCCGGCCACTCGCTGGCCGACCTGGTCACCGCGACCACCGTCCAGGTCGGACAGGACGGCAAGCGCACCGTCACCGACGGGCCGTTCGCCGAGACCCGCGAGGTGCTGGGCGGCTACGACGTCATCGACGTGCCGGACCTCGACGCGGCACTGGAATGGGCCGCGAAGTGTCCCGGTTCGCGCGACGGCGGGGCCGTCGTCGTGAGGCCGATCGCAGAGTTCGACTTCTGAGTTCCGAGATGAACGTCGAGCAGGTGTTCCGTGAGGAGCGCGGCAGGCTGCTCGCCACCCTGGTCAAGCGTTTCGGCGACCTCGACCTGGCAGAGGAGGTCACCTCCGACGCGATCGAGGCGGCGCTGCGGCACTGGCCGGTGGACGGGGTGCCGGACCGGCCCGGCGCGTGGTTGCTCACGACCGCGCGCCGCAAGGCCGTCGACCGCCTGCGCCGCGACCAGGCTTATGCGGCGCGTCTGGCGTTGCTGCAGGTGGAGGTCGACCGGGCGGATCCGCCGGCGGGGGACTCACTGCCGGACGAGCGGCTGGAGCTGTTCTTCACGTGCGCGCACCCGGCGTTGCCCGCGGAGGATCGCGGTGCCCTGACTCTGCGCTGCCTGGCCGGCTTCACGACGCCCGAGGTCGCGCGGGCCTACCTGGTGCCGGTCACGACGATGCAGCAACGGATCGTGCGCGCGAAGAAGAAGATCAAGGAGGCGCGCATCCCGTTCCGCGTGCCGGATCCGCACGAGCTGCCGGAGCGCCTGCCCGGCGTGCTGCAGGCCGTCTACTCGATCTTCACCGAGGGCTACGCGGCCCGGCGGACGGATCTCGCCGACGAGGCGATCCGGCTGGCCAGGATCCTGCGCGGCCTGCTGCCGCACGAACGTGAGGTCACGGGCCTGCTGGCGTTGATGCTGCTCATCCACGCCCGCCGGGAAGCCCGCGCCGAGCTGCTGGAGGACCAGGACCGCACGCTCTGGGACCGCGACATGATCACCGAGGGCAGCGCGCTGGCCGAACGGGCTCTGACCTGTGGGCACGGCCCGTACGGCGTGCAGGCGGCGATCAACGCGCTGCACGACGAGGCGCCGGACTTCGCGAGCACCGACTGGCCGCAGATCGTCGCGCTCTACGACGTTCTCGACGGCCTGGTGCCGTCCCCGGTGGTCGCGCTGAACAGCCGCCGCCATCGCCATGCGCGACGGCGCCGCGGCAGGGCTCGCGTTGCTTGACGAGCTGGCCGACGAGCCCAAGCTCCGCGACTACCACCCGTACCGGGCGCCCGCGCGGACCTGCTGCACCGCCTGGGCCGTGACGCCGAGGCCGCGGAGGCCTACCGCGAGGCGATCGCGCTCGCGGGCACCGAATCCGAACAGGACTTCCTGCGCCGCAGGCTGACCGTCATCGAGGGGCAATCATGATCATGAAGTGGCTGGAGGCCGAGCGGATGAGCGTCGCCGACCTCCTCGAGGACCTGACCGACGACGAGTGGCAGCGAGAAACTCTCTGCACCGGCTGGACCATGCAGGAGATGGCCGCCCACCTGACCACGTCGACGCGCACCGGCTGGTGGGACGCGATCAAGGGTGCGGTGTCGTCCGGGTTCAGCTTCGACCGCATGGAGGACCGCATGGCGCGCGCGATCGCCGCACGGTTCACGAGGCCGGAGTTGATCGCCCAGATCCGCGAGACGGCGGCTTCCCCGAAGCGCGCTCCCGGTGCAGCCCCGATGGACCCGCTGGTCGACTTCCTGGTGCACGGTCAGGACATCGCCCGCCCGCTCGGACGCGTTCGGGACATGCCGCTCGAACCCGCTCAGGCCGCCCTGGAGCACGTGCTGAAGAGCCCGTTCTGGGGTGCGCGCAAGCGTTTCCGCGAGTCGGGAGTGCCTGACCTTCCTGCCTCTGACCTGCTGATGCTGGCCACCGGACGCCAGTTGTCCACAGCTGGGGACAACGCTGTGGGCAAGTCGAACACACGTTCGATCTGATGTCACATGCCGGGTGCCTGGGCGAGGAACTTGTCCAGCGTCCCGTCGCCCAGCCGCACCCCTTTGTCGATCTGCCGTACCGGTTCGGACGAGTCGGTGAACCGCTCGCGGTTGCCGTCCAGTCCGTCGAGCGTGGCTTGCAGTGCCTTGCCGTACAGCTCGCACGCGACGAGCCAGGGCTCGGAGTCGACGGCGAAACCCTTGTACACCCGGTCCCTGATCAGCTTCGGCGCACCGGCGAGCACGTCGGCGTGGACCCGCAGCCCGGCCACCGCGTTCTTCTTGTCGCCCGCCTTCCACCGGTCCTGGAACTCTTCGAGCTGGTCGGCGAGCCGCGGTGCGGTCCACGAGCTGAGGTCGAAGAACGCCAGCAGCGCCTTCGTCACCTGCTCGTCGCCATTGGCGAGCAGCTCCGCGTAGGCGCGTTCGGCCTTGTCCTCGTCGTACGCGCGGTCGTTCCAGGCGTAGTCGGCCATCTCGAACATCGCGACGCGGCTCGCGTGGGCCTGGCTCATCGGGTTCGCGAGGAGGCCTTCGACCTGGAGTCCTGGCTCGCGTCCCGAGTACGAGCCGAGCAGCAGCCGTCCCTTCGCGTCCGGGTAATCGGTGACCGGGTAGTTGTCCCAGATCAGGGTCTTGCGGCCCCACAGTTCCTCTGCGCGCTTCGACTCGGCCCTGGTGATCGCCTTGGGCACGACCGCGGTCCCCGTCCACATGACCTTGACGGACTTGTCCAGGTCATCGCGGAAGACCCGCTTGTAAGGGGTCGGGTTGATGTCGCCGTACTCGGTCAACACGGTCACCAGCGGCCCTGCGTCCGGCATCTGGTTCTTCACGGTCTGCGCGGTGTCGTTGAGCAGGTCGTTCTGCGCGCGTGCCGCGTTCGCCTGGCTGGGCTTGCCGAACGTGTCCAGGTCCTCCTGGCAGTTCCACTTCGCGTAGTCGATGTCGTCCAGCAGCAGCGCGAACGACCTGATGCCCGCGCCGTGCAGCTGGGTGAGCTTGGCCTGGATCGCGTCGCGGTCGGCGTCCTTCGAGTAGCACATCGACAGGCCGGGAGCGAGCGAGTAGGTGAACTCGATGTGCGAGGCGGCGGCCCGTTTCGCCAGCTCACCGAGCTGGTTCAGGCGCTCGTCGGGGTAGGGCTCCCGCCAGCGTTCGCGGTGGTAGGGGTCGTCCTTCGGTGCGTAGACGTAGGAGTTGAACTTGACGGAGGCGGCGAAGGCGATCTGGGCCTGCTGCTCGGCGTAGGTCCACTGCCGTCCGTAGAAGCCCTCGACGATGCCGCGCTGCCGCAACGACGGCCGGTCGTCGATCTTCACGGCGGCGACCTTGCCCTGCTTGACCAGCTGGCGCAGCGTCTGGGCGGCGTGGTGCGCACCCGCGGGATCCGCGCTCGCGATGGTGACCTCGGCCGGTGCGACGTTCAACGCGTAGGCCTCGGCCGGCAGCCCCTTGTCGGTGCGGAACCGGATTTTCAGCCCGGCGTTACCGGTGCCTCCCGCGAGCGCCTTCTCGACCACCTGCCGGGTGACTGCTTCGACATCGCCCTCGATCGTCACCGAGGCGGGGATCGCAACGTCGTCACCCACGCGCTCGATCATGCGCGGAGTGGGCCACACGCTCACGTCCGTGGCGCGTTTCGGGACCGCGTCGTCACCCGAGACCAAGATCCCTGCCGTCACCACCGCAACCGCCACGATCACGGCCACCAGCAGGCCCTTTTTCGCCATGAGTGCCAGTGTGCACGAGGACGAGTCCGGCTTGCGTGAGCTGTCCACAGGTGGGGACAACGCTGTGGGTAACTCGAACACACGTTCGATTCGGGCCGTTCGCTACACTTGCTGAGGACCTCGTGCGGCACACATCTCGCGAACCTCCCCAGGGCCGGAAGGCAGCAAGGATAAGCGGGCTCTGGTGGGTGCACGGGGTCCCCTTATTTTGCCCGCGATCCGCGCGACCGGCAGGCCCGTGGCGGGACGCGCAGGACTGTCGGTGCTCACCGGTACTGTTTCCGGCGTGGCGCTCGCTCTGTATCGCAAGTACCGTCCGGCCACGTTCTCCGAGGTCGTGGGCCAGGAGCACGTGACCGATCCGCTGCGCGTCGCGCTGGCGGCGGGCCGGGTGAACCACGCCTACCTGTTCAGCGGCCCGCGCGGCTGCGGCAAGACCTCCTCGGCCAGAATCCTGGCCCGCTCGCTCAACTGCGTGAAGGGCCCGACTCCCGACCCGTGCGGCGAGTGCAACTCGTGCATCGGCCTCGCCCCGAACGGCTCCGGCAGCGTCGACGTCGTGGAGCTCGACGCCGCCTCCCACGGCGGCGTGGAGGACGCCAGGGAACTGCGCGACAAGGCCTTCTACGCCCCCGCCGAGGCCCGCTACCGCGTCTTCATCATCGACGAGGCCCACATGGTCACCACGCAGGGCTTCAACGCCCTGCTGAAGATCGTCGAAGAGCCGCCGGACCACCTGATCTTCATCTTCGCCACCACCGAACCGGACAAGGTCCTCCCGACCATCCGCTCCCGCACGCACCACTACCCGTTCCGCCTGATCCCGCCCGGCGTGATGCGAAGCCTGCTGGAACGCAACTGCGCCGCGGAAGGCGTGGCCGTGGAACCGGCCGTCTTCCCCCTGGTCATCCGCGCAGGCGGCGGCTCGGCCCGCGACACCCAGTCCGTGATGGACCAGCTCCTCTCCGGCGCAGGCCCTGACGGCGTCAAGTACGAACGCGCCCTCACCCTCCTCGGCGTGACCGACTCGGCCCTGATCAACGACGTGGTGGACGGCCTGGCCGCAGGCGACGGCGCCGCAGTCTTCGGCACCATCGACCGCCTGGTGGAAGCCGGCCACGACCCCCGCCGCTTTGCCTCCGACCTCCTGGACAGGCTCCGCGACCTCGTCCTCCTCTGCGCAGTCCCGGACGCAGGCGAGCGCAACCTGGTCAGCGCCCCAGAAGACGAACTGGCCACGATGTCGGCCCAGGCACAACGAATCGGCCCCGCAGCCCTGACCCGCTACGCCGAAATCGTCCACACCGGCCTGGTCGACATGAGGGGCGCCACCGCCCCCCGCCTCCTGCTCGAACTCCTCGTCTCCCGCATGCTCCTGCCCTCGGTGAGCCAGTCCGAAGCAGCCCTGCTGCAACGCCTGGAACAACTGGAACGCCGCCCCCCGGCCGCCGCGGCGGC
>NZ_VSRL01000081.1 GCF_012184385.1 Lentzea indica | reverse complement strand
CGCGACCACCGCCACCGCGAGGCCGGTGAGCGACCAGCGGAGGTCGCGCTCCACCGCCACGGTGTACAGCGCGAAGCAGATCGCGGCGATCGGCGCGCCGAGCGCCTGGACCGGCACCACCTGGCCGATCACGACGGCCGCCGTGGCCGCCGTGATCATGGCGAGCGTCGTCACCGGCCACAACCGGCGCACGGCGACGGGCAGTGCGACACCCACGACCGCGGGCACGACCAGCCACCAGGGCCGGTCCTGGTGTTCCACCACGGCGTACCCCACGAGCACCGCGATCACCAGCGCGGCGGCCACGTCGACGAGGTAGAGGTGCAGTTTCCTGATCACGCCGATGACGGTAACGACGCCGGCGCGGGGGCGCCTCGGACCACGGTCCGATTGCGGAGGTCGGACCGCGGTCCGATCCGCGGGACACCGATCCGGCCCAAGCTCGTCGCCATGATCGAGGTGCGGAACCTGACGAAGAGGTACGGGGACACGACGGCGGTCGACGATCTGTCGTTCACCGTCCAGCCAGGGCTGGTCACGGGCTTCCTGGGGCCCAACGGAGCCGGCAAGTCCACGACGATGCGGATGATCGTGGGACTGGATCGGCCCACGCGCGGCGAGGCGCTGGTCGGTGGCAGGCGGTACGACCGCCTCGACCAGCCGCTGCGGCACGTCGGTGTGTTGCTGGATCCAGGGGCCGTGCACCACGGGCGAAAGGCGCTGGACCACCTGCGCTGGCTCGCGGCGAGCAACGGCATCAGCCAGCAGCGCGTGGTGGAGCTGCTGGAGCAGGTCGGCCTGGGAGGCGTGCGGAACAAGCGGATCAGGGCGCTGTCCCTCGGCATGAAGCAACGGCTGGGCGTCGCGGCCGCACTGCTCGGCGATCCGCAGATCCTGATGTTCGACGAGCCGGTCAACGGCCTGGATCCCGAAGGTGTGCGGTGGATCCGCGACCTCATGCGCGGTCTCGCCGAAGAAGGGCGCACGGTCTTCGTGTCCAGCCACCTGATGAGCGAGATGGCGCTCACCGCGGACGAGGTCGTGATCGTCGCAAGAGGACAGCTGGTCAAGCAGACACCGATGGAGGCGTTGACGGAGAACGGTTCTCTGGAGGACGCCTACCTCGAACTCACCTCCGGGAGGGGACTGTGACAAACGCGTTCGCCGCGGAGTGGCTGAAGCTCCGGACGGTACGGGCGCCGTACGGGCTCCTGGTGGCCATCGGCCTGATGATCGCGTTCGGCGCGACGATCTCGTGGCTGATGGTCCAGGACTACGACACGACTCCAGCCTCGGAACAGGCACGGTTCGCCTCCGCCGACGCCAGCGTGGTGATCAACCCGGTCATCCAGTTCTGCGTCGCCGCGCTCGGCGCGCTCGTGGCCACCTCCGACCCGAGGCTGACCGCGCTGACCGCCGTGCCGGACCGGAAACGCTTGCTCGCGGCCAAATCCGCGCTCGTCGCCACCACGTCCGTGGTGGTCGGTGCCGTCGCGCTCGCGCTGAGCATCGGCGCGAGCCGGCTGATCATGGGGGACCGGCCCGCGCCGATCACGCCCTGGGAGAGCCTGGGCGACGTGCTGCCGTGGTTCGGTGCTGCGGTGCTGTCGATCGTGGTGACAGGTCTGATCGGCCTCGGGCTGGGCCTCGCCCTGCGCTCGACGGCTGTCGCGATCGTGGTGGTCGGCGTGTTGCTGTGGGGCCTGCCGGCGATCACGCCGATGCTGCCGGAGCCGTGGAACATGGACGCCTCCGGCGTGATGGTGCCGTACCTGGTCTACGAGGTGGCGGGGGTCGTCGAGGACGCGCCGCTGAGTCCGGTGGCGGCCGTCGCAGCTTTGATCATTTACGTACTGGTGACGCTCGGTACCGGAATGGTGACTCTTCTGCGACGAGACGCTTGACGCACTCTGAGGGTCCCTTTATGGTCATCTATACCTTTAATCGGTAAGGAAACTTCCCTAACTAATCCGCCGCCAGCAAGTCCGAGAGGAGACGCTGAATGGCTTGGCAGAAGTCTGTGGTGGCGCTCGCCGCGGCAGTCGTGCTCCCGCTGACCGGTGTGATGGCAGGCAGTTCAGTCGCTGCCGCACCCGCGGGTGACGTCTCCGCCGCCGCGCTTCCGCCGGGTTCGCCCGCGGCGGTCAACGGCCAGCTGAAGGTCTGCGGTGTGCAGCTGTGCAACAAGAACGGCAAAGCGATCCAGTTGCGCGGCATGAGCACCCACGGCATCCAGTGGTACTCCCAGTGCATCAAGACCGCGTCGCTCGACGCGCTCGCGAACGACTGGAAGGCCGACGTTCTGCGCATCGCGATGTATGTGCAGGAGGGTGGTTACGAGACCAACCCTCGCAAGTTCACCGACATGGTGCACGGCTACATCGAGGAAGCCACCAAGCGCGGCCTGTACGCGCTGGTCGACTTCCACCAGCTCTCGCCAGGCGACCCGAACTACAACACCGCGCGCGCCAAGACCTTCTTCAAGGAGATCGCGGCACGGCACAAGGACAAGACCAACATCATCTACGACATGGCCAACGAGCCGAACGGCGTGTCGTGGGCGAAGGTCAAGCAGTACGCGGAGGCTGTCATCCCGACCATCCGCGCGGAGGACCCGGACAGCCTGGTGCTCATCGGCACGCACGGCTGGTCGACGTTCGGCCTGTCCGACGGCAAGGACATCAACGAGGTCAGCCGGAACAAGGTCAACGCCTCGAACCTGATGTACACGTTCCACTTCTACGCGAACTCGCACAAGGACTCCTACGTCAAGGCTCTCGACACGGTCTCCAGCCAGGTGCCGGTGTTCGTGACGGAGTTCGGCACGCAGACCGCGTCCGGTGACGGCGGGAACGACTTCACGACGTCGCAGAAGTTCATCGACCTGATGGCCCGCAAGAAGATCTCGTGGACCAACTGGAACTTCTCCGACGACAGCCGTTCCGGTGCGGTGTTCAAGGGCGGTACCTGCTCCGGCAGCAACTTCAGCGGTACCGGTGTGCTGAAGCCGGCCGGTGTCTGGGTGCGTGAGCGCACCCGCACGCCGGACGACTTCTGATCTGTCAGCAGTTCCGACCCCGGCGGGTCACGTGAACGGCGGTCCTTCGGGGCCGCCGTTTACGGTTGTCGGCATGGCACAACTCGCTCTCGGTCTCGCGTCGCTCGGTCGTCCCGCGTACATCAACCTCGGTCGTGAGGACGCGTTGCCCGCTCATCGCGACGTGGACTCGATGCGCGCGCAGTGCCATCGCGTGCTCGACACGGCCTACGAGCTGGGGATTCGCTGGGTCGACGCGGCCCGCTCGTACGGGCTCTCCGAGCAGTTCCTGTCGTCGTGGCTGCCCGGCCACGACGACGTGACGATCTCCAGCAAGTGGGGGTACGCCTACACCGCGGACTGGCGGCCCGACGCCGAGGTGCACGAGGTCAAGGAGCACTCGCTGGCCCGTTTCACCCAGCAGTGGCAGGAGACTCGTGCATTGCTGCCGCGCGTCGACCTCTACCAGGTGCACTCGCTGACCGTCGACAGCCCGCTGTTCGAGGACAAGGCGTTGCAGGAGGCGATGGTCGCTATCGGTGTCCCGCTGGGCTTCTCGACGTCCGGCCCGCGACAGGCCGACGCCATCCGCAAGGCCCTTGATCTCGGCATCTTCCGGTCCGTCCAGTCCACCTGGAACGTCCTCGAAACCTCCGCCGGTGCGGCGCTGGCCGAGGCGCACGACGCCGGGTTGCGCGTGATCATCAAGGAAGGAGTGGCGAACGGCCGGCTCGTCGTCGAGCCGCCGCAAGCGGTTGCGGCGCAAGCGAAAGCGCTTGGCGTCGGGCCGGACGCGGTCGCGCTGGCGGCGATCGCTCAGCAGCCGTGGGTGGACGTCGTGCTGTCGGGCGCGGCGAGCCCGGAGCAGCTGCGGTCCAATGTGGACGCGATGCGGATCGGGGTGGATCTGCCGGACCTGGCCGAGCCCGCCGAGCAGTACTGGAAGACTCGCGCCGCCCTCAGCTGGAACTAGTCCGCCGCAACCACTCCTGGCCGATGACCCTGCCGTCCGGAACGAGCGGCCAGCCGGGGTCGTCGATCTTGCCGCGCAGCTCGTCGAGGTCCATCCACCCGCCCCAGGCCACCTCCTCCGGCTGGTGGGTGAACGGGCCGTCGGAGCGCGTCTCGTAGATCCACGCGTGGTAGCGGGTGCGGTCGTCGACGTAGGTGGTCTGGAAGAGCCGGGTGAGCGGTGTGCTGACGCCGAGTTCCTCGCGCAGCTCGCGGGCGGCCGCCTCGTCGGGGGTCTCGCCCGCGTCGATCACACCGCCGGCGGTGCAGTCGTAGAGGCCGGGGAAGATGTCCTTGGTGTCCGTGCGGCGGTGCACGTAGACGCGCTCACCGTCCAGGGACAGCACGACGATCGTGGCGCAGCCGTGCCAGAGGTTCTCCGCGCGCATGCGTTCGCGGGTCACCTCGCCGATCACGTTCGCGTCCTCGTCGTAGAGGTTGATCATCCCCGTGTCCTCCTGTGGTCGTACGCGAGCTTGCTACCCCAGTCCGACGCCCGCTGATCGCCTTCCTTCCTACCTTCGTGACCGTCAGACGTCACCGAGGAGGATTCGTGTCCACTTCCCTGCGGCTCGGCGTCGCCGAGTTCCGCGCCAGGCCGGGCCGCGCGCTGCTGCCCGGAGTCGCGCTCGTGGTCGGCGTGGCGTGCCTGCTGGCCGCCCTGGTGCTGAGCGACGCGCTCACCAGGTCGGTCGACGAGGGCGCGCCGCTCACACCGTCCACAGTGGGGCACGTGGTGAACGTCAAACCCTCCGAGTACGGTTCCGACACCGACGAGGCGAACCGCCCGAAGCTTGACGACGCGTTGCTGGCCAGGCTCTCCGCGGTCGGCAGGGCCGTGCCGGTGCGGGAAGCCCAGGCGGACCTGTTGGACAGCAACGGCCGTGCGGGGGAGCACCGGGCCGAGGTGCAGGTCCAGCAACCGGATCTCGTGCGCTGGCCGCTCGCGGAAGGCAAGCAGCCTGCCGCCGACAACGAGGTCGCCGTCGACAAGATCACCGCGTACGAACGCGGGCTCAAGCCCGGCGACAAGATCAAGCTCGCCTCCGCGGACGGCAAGCCGTTCGACGTGACGGTCAGCGGTGTCATGAAGAAGGGCGGGATGGACTCGCGGCCGATCATGGTCGCCGGCCCCGATCTCGCCCGCAAGCTCGACCCGCGGCCGAACACCTTGGCGGTCTGGGTCATCGGTGGGGCTCGCGATGCCGTCGCCAGTGCGGCGGGCGCGGCGTACGTCGTGTGGGACCCGGCTCCGGACGCCGACAAGATCGGCAACGACCTGACGTTCATCCTGCTGCCGTTCAGCGTGCTCGCGCTGGCCACGGCCGTGTTCGTCGCCGCGGCCACGTTCCGTGCGGTTTATGCCCAGCGCCAGCGTCAGACGGCGTTGTTGCGGTGCATCGGTGCCCAGCGCGGGCCATTGGTGCGCAGGAGCTTGTTCGAGGCGTTCGTGACGGGTGCGCTGGCGGGCGTCGGTGGTGCGTTGCTCGGCGGGCCGATGGCGTGGCTGCTGGCCAGGACGTTCGACGTCACCGGCATCTCCGCGCTGTTCGGCGCGGTGGAGCTGAGCCCGGACCTGCTGCCGTCGCTCGGGTACGTGATCCTCGGAGTTGTTGTTGCCGCGCTGTTGAGCGTGATGGCGGCTGTCCGGCCCGCGATCAACGCCGCGCGCGTGTCGCCGCTCGCCGCCTTGCGCGAGGCGGAGAACGAGGTGCCGCCTCGCTCCGTCCGCCGTCTGCGGCTGGTGTTCGGCGTGCTGTTCACCGGTGGCGCGGCGCTGCTCGCGATGCTGGCCATCGCGGCCAAGGGCACCGTCGCCGCTCCGCTCGCCGTCACGTTCTCCGCGATCGCCGCTGTCACCGGCCTGTTCTGGATCCTCGGCCCGGTCACGGTGCCGTTCATCGCGAGGGCGTTCGGCAAGATCGGCGGTACTCGTTGGACACAGTGGAAGCTCGCGGGCGCCGAGGTGCGCAGGATGCCGCAGCGGTCGGCCTCGGTCGCGCTGCCGTTGCTGCTGGCCAGTTCGATGGTGACGTTCTTCCTGGTCGTGCTGGGCGGAGCGCAGGAGATGACGAACACGTACGCCAACGAGGAACGCCCGGACGCGACGGTGGTGGACGCGGGGGAGCGGCCGTTGCCGGTCATCCCCGCGCGGCCGGAGGTGGCCGCCGGAGTCGTGCTGCACAAGGCCGAGAACGGTTCGGGTGTCGATCCTGAGCAGTTCAAGGCCTGGCTCAAGGCGCAGAACGTGTCCGGGGCCGACCAGTTCACCTCGGGTACCGCGATCGTGCCGGAGCACTGGGCGGACCGGCCGTTCGTCGAGAACGACGGCAAGCAGTACAAGATCGTGGGCACGGTGGCCGGCACCCTCATCGGGTACACGCCGATCATCGGCGGCCTGACCTCGGGACCGGCCGAAAAGGTGCTGGTCGCGTTGAAGCCGGGGGTGGATCCGGCTCAGTTCAGGGCGAACCTCCAGGCCGCGCTGCCGGACAACCCGACGGTGATCGTGAAGACGGACGCGGACGAGCGCGCGGAGGCGGACCGGTACATGCACCTCGGCACCGTGCTGATGATGGTGCTGCTCGGGTTGTCCGTGGCGGTCGCGGTGACCGGTATCGGCACCGCGCTGACGATCTCGGTGCAGGAACGCCGCAAGGAGCTCGCACTACGGCGCGCCTTGGGTGTCACTAGGGGCGGACTGCAGGGCGGAGTCATCGCTGAAGCGATCATGTTGGCGCTGGTCGGGGTCATCGGCGGCGGAGTGCTCGGATTCGTCTACGCGGAGATCGCGATCCTGTCGACCGGCATCGACATGACGCTGCCGGGCTTGAAGGTGGTGTTGCCGCTGGTCATCGGCGCGGCGGCGGTCGTCGTGCTGGCAGTGGCCGCGGCATTCGGGCCTTCGCGGGGCGCTTCGAGGATCCGTCCAGCTGCTGGACTTGCGTCTGGGTGAACCGCCGGACGGGCATCCGGGTGAATAGGGTGAGGGGAGCTTCAACGCGAAGCTCCCCTCACGCTGTTGCCGGGGTCAGGTCATAAGGTGTTGCGTATGCGGCGGATCATGGGAACCGAGGTCGAGTACGGCATCTCAGTGCCGGGCGACGCGACCGCGAACCCGGTGCTCACTTCGACACAGGTGGTGCTCGCGTACGCGGCGGCGGCGGACATACCGCGCGCCAGGCGGGCGCGCTGGGACTACGAGGTGGAGTCGCCGCTGCGCGACGCGCGTGGGTTCGACCTGGGTTCGCCCGGCGGGCACCCCGCCGACTCCGACGTCGAGGACCTGGGCGCGGCGAACGTCATCCTCACCAACGGCGCTCGGCTCTACGTCGACCACGCGCACCCCGAGTACTCGGCTCCCGAGGTCACCAACGCGCGTGACGCCGTGATCTGGGACAAGGCGGGGGAGCGGGTGATGGAGGAGGCCGCGATGAAGGCCGCCACCGTGCCCGGCCAGCCCCGTCTGCAGCTGTACAAGAACAACGTCGACGGCAAGGGCGCGTCGTACGGCACGCACGAGAACTACCTGATGCAGCGGTCGACGCCGTTCACCGCCGTCATCGCCGGCCTGACGCCGTTCTTCGTCTCGCGCCAGGTCATCACCGGTTCCGGCCGCGTGGGCATCGGCCCGTCCGGCGAGGAAGCCGGCTACCAGCTCTCGCAGCGCGCCGACTACATCGAGGTCGAGGTCGGCCTTGAGACGACGCTGAAGCGCGGCATCATCAACACGCGCGACGAGCCGCACGCGGACGCGGACAAGTACCGCCGCCTGCACGTCATCATCGGCGACGCGAACCTGGCCGAGTACTCGACGTACCTCAAGGTCGGCACCACGTCGATCGTGCTGGACATGATCGAGGCCGGTCTGCGGTTCGACGACCTGCGCCTGGTCGACCCGGTGCGCGCGGTGCACCAGATCAGCCACGACCCGACGCTGAAGACGAAGGTCGAGCTGACCGGCGGCCGCAAGTTCACCGGCCTCGACGTCCAGTTCGCCTACCACGAGCGCGCGACCGCGTTCGTGGAGAAGGAGGGCATCGGCGACCGCGACGTCCTGCGGATCTGGGGCGAGGTGCTCGACGCGCTGGCCCGCGACCCCGCGGAGTGCGCTGACCGGCTCGACTGGGTCGCCAAGCTGCGGCTGCTCGAGGGCTACCGGCAGCGCGACGGCCTCGCGTGGGGCTCCGCGCGGCTGAACCTGGTCGACCTGCAGTACTCCGACGTCCGGCTCGACAAGGGCCTCTACAACCGCCTGGTCGCGCGCGGCTCGATGAAACGCCTGGTCAGCGAGGAGGAGGTGCGCGCGGCCATCACCTCTCCGCCTGAGGACACGCGTGCGTACTTCCGCGGCCGGTGCCTGGAGCGCTACCCGACCTCTGTCGCGGCCGCGTCCTGGGACTCGGTGATCTTTGATCTCGGTCGAGAATCCCTCGTGCGAATCCCGACGCTCGAACCGCTTCGCGGGACAAAAGCGCACGTCGGAGCCCTTCTGGAGGCCTCTGACACCGCCGAGCAACTGGTGGACGCGCTGACTCGCGGGTGATCGTCTACCCGAGTGGCTCAGGATTTTTGTCGGTGCCGCTGGGTAGTGTTCTTGTCAGGCGAGTTAGCGGGAGGCCGAGATGTCCCAGGAACAGAAGCAGCGCCAGGGCGGTGGCGACGGCGACGACGGCGCCGAGGACGCAGCCGGCGCCGGTCAGGAACGCCGCGAGAAGCTCGGCGAGGACGTGGACGCGATCCTCGACGAGATCGACGACGTGCTTGAGGAGAACGCGGAGGACTTCGTCCGCGCATACGTGCAAAAGGGTGGTCAGTAGGCCTTCGGGGGCCTGCTGACCATCTCGGGGACGGGAGAACAACCAACACATGGACACCAGCTCGACCGGGCGTTACCCGGCCGCGGCGTTGCCTCCGGCGTACCTGACGCCGGGCTCGTCGTCGTTCACGGACTTCTTGCGGGCGCAGGCACCCGACATGCTGCCCAGCTCCCGGAAGCTCCCGGACGGGACCGTCCAGGCCCCGCACGGGACGACGATCGTCGCGGCCACGTACAAGGGTGGCGTCGTGATCGCCGGTGACCGGCGCGCGACGATGGGCAACGTCATCGCCCAGCGCGACATGAAAAAGGTCTTCGTGACCGATGACCACTCGGCAGTCGGCATCGCCGGCACCGCGGGCATCGCGATCGAGATCGTGCGGCTGTACGCGGTGGAGCTGCGGCACTACGAGAAGATCGAGGGCGTTTCGCTGTCGCTCGACGGCAAGGCGAACCGCCTCTCGGCGATGATCAGGGGCAACCTCGACGCGGCCATGGCCGGCCTCGCCGTGGTGCCCCTGTTCGCCGGGTACGACACGTCCGCGGCCGACCCCGAGCGGGCGGGCCGCATCGTGTCCTACGACGTCACCGGCGGCCGCTACGAGGAGTCGCAGGGCTACCAGGCCGTCGGCTCGGGTTCGCTGTTCGCGAAGTCGGCGCTGAAGAAGCTCTACGACCCGGACGCGGACGTCGACGCCGCGATCCGCTCGGTCATCGAGTCGCTGTACGACGCGGCGGACGACGACTCGGCGACGGGCGGCCCGGACCCGGTCCGCCGCCTCTACCCCGTAGTGGTCACGATCAACGGCGCCGACGGTGCCGTCGAGGTGCCGGACTCCCAGGTCGCCACGATCGCCAACGCGGTCGTGGAAGGCCGCCGGTCCCGCCCCGCAGGCTGAGTCCCCCACAGGTTCGACGTCAGGAGCACCACCCATGACGATGCCGCTGTACGCATCGGCGGAGCAGGTGATGCGCGACCGCTCGGAGTACGCCCGCAAGGGCATCGCCAGGGGTCGCAGCGTCATCGTGCTGAAGTACGCGGACGGCATTCTGTTCGTCGCGGAGAACCCCTCCAGCACGCTGCACAAGGTCTCGGAGATCTACGACCGCATCGGCTTCGCCGCCGTCGGCCGCTACAGCGAGTTCGAGAACCTCCGCCAGGCCGGGATCCGGTTCGCGGACGTGCGCGGGTACCAGAACGACCCGCGTGACGTGACGTCGCGGTCTCTCGCCAACGTCTACGCCACGACGCTCGGCACCTACTTCACCGAGCAGATCAAGCCGTTCGAGGTCGAGATCTGCGTGGCCGAGGTCGGCGACTCGTCTGCTTCGGACACGTTGTACCGGTTGACGTACGACGGGTCCATTGTGGATGAGCCGCAGTACATCGTGATGGGTGGCGCTGTTGATGCTCCCAACACGGCTCTGAAGGACTCCTTTGCTGACGGGCTGACTTTGGCCGAAGCCGTTCCGGTTGCGGTCAAGGCGTTGTCCGCCGGGTCTCCTTCCACTGGGAACGGTGGGCCTGAGTTCTTGCCTGCCAACAAGTTGGAGATCGCGGTTTTGGAGCGGGCTCGGCCTCGGCGGGCTTTTCGGCGGATTGCTGGGGCGGCTTTGGATGCTTTGTTGCCGGCTCCTGACGCTGGTGGCAAGGGTGTTGAGGATGTTGAGCTGCCTCCGGACGACGAGTCGAAGTAGTTTTCGGGTTTGCTTTAGGCCCCTGGCTTTGTGCTGGGGGCTTTTTGCTTTGTTCGTGGTTCGGTGGGTTCGCTTGTGGTTCGTAGGTGGTTGTGTTGCGTTGGCGGGTTGCGGTTGCGTGCTTTCCCTGAGGGCTCTGCCCCCAGACCCCCGGCAATCTGATCGGGGGTCCAGCGCCGCGCGTGGGTTGATGGCACGCCGGTTGCTTTTGGCGGGGTGCTGTTGCGTAGGTGTTTGGGGTGTGGGGTGGTCCCGTCACGAGTCGCACGGAGGCAGCCACACCCGAGGGGATAGGTCAAGTCGACGAAAAGCGTGTCGACTTGACCTATCCCCTCGGGCGCGGCACAACGCGTCAGCGCGACTCGTGACGGGACCACCCCACCGGCGTTGTGTGTGAAAGCTGCTCGGCTTCGCCTTCGCGGTTGGCTCGGCTGCGCCGTCGCGTTTGCGGTGGCTCGCCTGTGGCGTCGCATTGGGTTAGCGGGCGTACTTCTCCAGTAGTTCTGCCAGTTCGTTGGGCTTGCTCAGTTGTGCGCAGTGGCCTGCGGCCAGTTCCACGGGTTCCACTCCCAGGCGGTCTGCGACCACCTTGCGCATGAATTCCGGTGTGAAGAAGCGGTCCTCTGTGCACAGCACGAAGTGCGTTGGTAGTGCGGGCAAAGCCTCCAGCGGCCATGGCTTTGCCATGGAGGTCTCCGACATGTCGCGTTCCCGCTTCTGCGACTCCTCGGCCAGGTGCGCTGGCACGTCGTGCCAGAACTGGTCTTCCAGGCCGCTGTCGGCGTAGCCGGTGTTCTGCCACCAGTCGCCTGGCGCCTCGCCTGGGCGCGGGAGCATCGCCGTCACGAACACTAGTGCCGAGGCGTTGATGCGTGCGGCGACCAAGGGAGCTACGAAGCCGCCGAAGGAGTGGCCTACTACCACCACGTCCGAAGTGGACGGGAGGGCGGCCACTACCGTGGACGCCCAGTCCGTCAGGTCCTTCGACTCGTCCTCTGTGGGGAGGTCGGGGGCGATCACGGTGTGGCCCTTGGCTTCCAGAGCTGCTGCCACCAGGTGCCACGACCAGCCTACGTCGCCTGCTCCGTGCACGATCGCGAACGTCGTCATCGTTGCACCCTATTCGCGGCGTTCGATCGGTAGGCGGGAACGGGTGAAAAGGGCCGCGCCGAGCATTGCCACGCCTGGGATGACCAGTAGGGGGATCAGGATGTTCTGCCAGGGGACTGTGAACGGGTTCAGGGCTGGTTGGGGCCAGCGGTCGGCGTAGCCGACGTTCAGGGCTGCTAGCAGTGCTAGGGCTGAGCCGATGCCTGCTGCGGTGCCCAGGAGGCCGCCGATGCCCGCGATCACGCCTGCTTGGCTCAGGGACAGGAGTTTGCGCAGGCCTGGGGTGGCGCCCACGGCGGCGAGGGTGGTGAGGTCTCGGCGGCCGTCGGCTGCGGCCAGGCCGGTGGCCAGGGCGGCTGCTGCCAGGGTGATGACGCCTGCCACCAGGCTGAGGATGCTCAGGGAGCGTTGTACTTCCGATTCTGTTGGGCGGGCTACGTTCACCTCGTACTGGCCGCCGCCCAGGGCTGCGGTCAGGGCGTCTTGTTCGGCTTGGGTGGGCATGCGGGTCGTGGTGGCGAACACGGTGAAGGCGGCTACGCCGAAGCCGAGGGTGCGGGCCGTTTCCTCGGTCATCATGGCCAGTGGGGCTGATGACGGTGGGACCGCGTGGGCCGGTGCCGGGGTTGTGGTGGCCTGCGCGCCGGTGGCGATGAGGAGTTGGCCGTTGGAGACCTTGTTGGGGTCGTTGACCACGACCTTGCCTTCGCGCAGGGCGGCCTGGGTGGGTGCGATGTCTTGGTGCGGCAGGTCGAAGAGGGTGGTGGCGGCGTCTGGGGTGGCGACCACCAGGAAGCCGTTCGGGCTGCTGATCGTGCCGAAGTAGCTGTGCGAGCGGCCCACGCCGTCGCAGCGGCGGTCTTGCAGGGCTGCTTGTTGTTCGGCCTTGGTGGGTTCGCGGTTGATCACGTCCCGGGAGTACGGGCACTCGCGGTCTGCCGGTGGGCGGACGTGGGCGAAGCACGAGCCGCCGTTGCACGAGAGGAGCTTGATCTCGTGGACTTCGGCTGCGGGCATGGTGTTGCGGATCGCTGTGGCCACCGAGGGTGGGATTGAGGTGGGGGAGGCCTTCCCCAGGTCGTTCAGGCGGTGGACCGTCACGTCGCCCATGGTGCCCGCCAGTTTTCGGGTTTCTTGTTCGGCCTGGGACGTCAGCATGACGCTCACCGCCACCGCGCCGATCACGGCTGTCATCACGGCTGAGATGGCGGGGGCGGCGGCGGTGCGGTTGCGGGAGGCGTCGCGCAGGGCGATTCGGAGGGCTACCGGGAGCCACCTGCCGGCGCGGGCAAGAAGGCCGAGCAGGGCCGGGGTGCAGAGGACCAAGCCCACCTCGGTGACGATCAGGGCTATGAGGATGCCGGCGATCTCCATCCGGATCGCGGTGAAGGCGCCGATCGCCACGCCGGTCGCGACGAGGGTCAGGCCCAGGACCAGCCAGCGGCGGCGGGAGCGGGTGATGCCTCTGCGGCCGGCCAGGGCGGTCACGACGTCCTGGCGGGAGGAGATCCACGCCGGTACCAGGGCCGCGAGGAGACCTGTGACGACGGCCAGCAACGCCAGCGCGGCGAGGGCGGTGGGGTAGAAGCGCTGGGCTCCGTAGCGTTCCTCGATGGCCGACTCGATCAGCGGGCGGCTCAGGACTGCGGCGAGCGTGAGCCGAGCGCTACGCCGTCCGAGGGCGGACAGCGCGCCGAGGACCACGCCGTCTGCCAGGACTATGCGGCGGACGTGGGACGGGGCGCCGCCCACCGCAGCGACGAGGGCCAGGTCGCGTTTGCGGCGGCGGGCTCCGACGGCGAGGGCGGAGCCCGCCAGCAGGGCCATCTCCAGGACGGCCAGGCCCGCTATGAGAACCAGGATCTCGGCACGCAGTTCGTTGGTGCCTTCGAGCTGGGGGTAGCGGTCGGCCGCGGATGGCGGGTCGCGCAGGACGGCGCGGGACATCGCGACGATGCCGAGCTTGTTGAGCTCCTTGACCTTCGCCCAGTCGAGAGGGGTGGTCACGAGCCAGGTCTGGTCGGCGTTGGGGAACGTGCCGGGCAGAGCGACGACCGTCGTGCTCTCCAGGGCGCCTGGTTCCTCGACGAGGCCGACGACGGTGAATCCTCGGCCGTCCTCGGTCGTGATCGTGCCGCCGAGGCGCGCGCCGGTGCGGTCCATCGCCTTGCGGGACAACGCGACTTCGGCGGTGCTGGTGGCCGCGCGGCCCTCCAGCACGGTGACCGTGCCGCGGGTCAGCGGGTTGTTCAGGTCGATCATCGGGCGTCGGCGCGGCCGACGCCCGCGGTGGTGCGGATGTTGATGCCGGTGCGCTGGACGGAGAGCAGCTGGGAGTCGGGAAGGAGGGCCTTCAGGCGTTCCTCCGACGGTTGCCGGCCCTCGTCCTTGCCGGCCGGGATGCCGAGGAGCTGGTCGGGCTGCTGGATGACCGGGCCGCCGCGGGGCCATCTGACCAGCGCCTCGGCCGCGCCCATGTGGCGGGTGGCGTCCTCGTCGGGGGTCAGTTCGGTCGAGTCGTAGACGATGGCCGCGAACGACAACGCGGCCACGGGAACCAGGATCAGGGCGATCACGAGGGCCGAGCGGCCGCGGGACCTGCGGGCCTCGCGCCAGGCGATGCGCAGTGCTGCGCGCCATCCGTTCACGGCGTGCTCAGCAGTTCTTCTGGCTGGTCGCGCTGGGACACGTCGACCACGACACCGTCGCGGAGGAAGACGACCCTGTCGGCCCAGGCGGCGTGGCGGGCGTCGTGGGTCACGAGAACGGCCGCGGCTCCGGCGTCCACTTTGGACCGGAGGAGGCGCAGGACGGTCTCGCCGGTGCGGGAGTCGAGGGCGCCGGTCGGTTCGTCGGCGAGGACGAGGCGGCGCTCGCCGATCAGGGCACGGGCGATCGCGACACGTTGCTGCTGGCCGCCGGACATCTCGTCCGGGAAGCGGTCCGCGTAGCCGTCGAGGTCCACTTCGGACAGTGCGTGTTCGGCCTGGCGGCGTGACTTGCGGACGCCGTCGAGGTCGAGGGGGAGTGCGACGTTCTCGGCGGCCGTGAGGCTCGCGATGAGGTTGAGGTCCTGGAAGACATAGCCGATCCGCTTGCGCCGCCAGGCGGCGAGCTGCTTGCGGGACAGGGACTGCAGGCTCGTGCCGTCGACCAGCACCTGCCCGCTGGTCGGGCTGTCGAGGCCGCCGGCGAGGTTGAGCAACGTCGACTTGCCGGAGCCGGACGGGCCCATCACCGCGACGAGCTCACCGGGTTCCACCATGAGGGAGACACCGTCGAGGGCGTTGACCGCCGTCTCGCCGGAGCCGTGGACGCGGTGCACGTCGCGCAGTTCGAGGACGGTCATCGCGGCACCTCGACGTCCGTCGTCTCGGGAACGGGGCGCGGCTCGTAACGGACGAGGCTCGCCTCGCAGTGGTCGAGCCAGCGCAGCTCGGCCTCGGCCAGGAAGATCATCGCGTCGAGCACGAGCAGCCACGGCAGATCTCCTGGCTCGGTCTTCAGCCTCGTGTACTCCTGCAGCGTGCGCATCGTGGCGGTGCGCTGCGTCATCACGACCTTGGCGACGTCGACACCCGGCGTGGTGATCGCGAGTGCGAGCTTGATCGCCACCTCGTCACGCGGCCGGTCACCGCGCTTCACCGGCGACGCGAACCACTTCTTGAGTTCGGCCCTGCCGGTTGCGGTGATCTCGTAGGGTCGCTGGCCCTCGTTCTCAGGCAGCGCGGCGACCAGATCGTCACGCTCCAGGCGGGACAACGTCGTGTAGACCTGCCCGATGTTCAACGGCCACGTGCCGCCGGTGGCCGAGTCGAACGCCGCCCGCAGCTGGTAGCCGTACATGGGCCCGCGCTCGAGCAAGGCGAGCAGACCGTGTTTGACCGACATGCGTACCGAGTATGCATACTGAGTATGTTCCTGGCAAACGGTGATGCGCCATCCGGCGTGCGAGCAGGACTGACATCGGGAACTCTGGTGGTGCCGGAGACGTCCGGCGTGATGCGGGTTTGGGGGACGACGTGGTCGACGCCGCACGGGGTCGAACTGGACTGGGCTTGCTGGGGGCACCGGCCCGATCGGACGTACCGCGCGCACGCGTCGCGCCGGCGCAGGTCCGGGACTACGAGGCGGCGGACGAGGCGTCGTGGCTGCGGTGCCGGGTCCTGGGTTTCGTCACGACGAGCTACTACGACGACGTCTGGCAAGCCAAGCGTCGCACCGATCTCGAACTCGTCGCGCTCGGCGATGACAACGTCGTCGGGGCTCTGGACATCACCGTGCCAGGGGCTGAGGCCACCATCGACACGGTCGTGGTGCACCCCGACCACCAAGGGCGCGGGATCGCCACGGCGCTGCTCGCGGAGGCGTTGCGACGCCTGGAGCGGTGCGGGGTGCGCAAGATCGAGGCATGGACTCGTGAGGACGAGCCGGCACTGGGATGGTTCGCGCGCAACGGGTTCGTTGAGGACTACAGATACCTGCACGTGTACGCGTCAGCCGACGAGGTGGGCACGGTGCTGAGCGCGAAGTACGGGCTGGAGGCGATGGGGGCGTTCCTGCACGCCAGGATCGAGCGGGAAACCGAGCTGCGCCAACGGTTCGAGCGCGTCCACGTGTGTCGCCGGATGGTCCGCGTGCTCCCTTAGACGGTCAGGCCGGTCAGTCGCGGGATGGTGGCGGTGCGGCCGGCGAGCACCATCACCAGCGCTTCGATCGGGCCGCTGACCTCGCTGCCCTCACCCGCGGACCAGTCGGCGTCGGTGGCGACGAGCCGGTGCCCTGCCAGCCGGCGGCGCGCGTGGAACGGCCAGCCCATCTGCCAGAGATGGTCCGCGGCGACGACAGCGGCGTCGACGGGCATGTGGCGTTCGATGCCGAGCGGCAGGGCGATGTCCTGCGAGTGCACCATGATGTCCATCAGCGCGTCCTTGAGCTTCTGGCCGGGGGCGAGCCTGTGGAACCCGACGGCGCCGCGCAGCTCCGCGACCAGTTCCCCTGCAGGTCTGCGTGCCTCGTCGCGCGCGGTCTGGTCGACCATGCGGTTGAAGCTCCCGCGAGCTTTGACGAACGCGACGAGCGCCTTGCCGACGGAGATGCGGTGCGCGAGCGACAGGTGGGCTGCGACCTCGCGCACCGTCCAGCCGTCGCACAGCGACGGGTAGGTCCACTCCACGTCCGACAGCCCGGCGAGCAGGTCGGCGGTCGCGGCGCGTTCGGAGTCGATCGTCTGCCAGATCTGGGTGTCGTCCATGGTGGTCCTCCCTTGATTTAATTCGATAGGCTGACTACTTTAATCAGAGTCTCTGACTAAAAGCAACGGGAGCCCGCGTGAACATCGGTCTGCTGCTCTTCATCCCGAACCGCGCCCTGGAGAACCGCGTCCTGGCCGCGGTCAACGCGGCGGGGTTCGACGTGACGCAGGCGCAGGCACGGGTGCTCATGCGCGTCGACCCGGAAGGCACGCGGCTGACCGTGCTCGCGGAGGCGGCCCAGGTCACCAAGCAGACCGCCGGGTTCCTGGTGGACCAGCTGGAGAAGGCCGGGTTCGTGGAACGGGTGCCGGACCCGTCGGACGGCAGAGCCCGGCTCGTGCGGGTGACCGAGAAGGCGAAGGGCGCCGTCCCCGTCGCGAACGCGGAGCTGGCCAGAATCGAGGCGGAATGGGAACAACACATCGGCAAGCGCCGCATGAGCCAGCTGCGCGAGGCCCTGGAGATGCTCGGCGAGATCACCGACCCGTACCGCTGACCCGCGTGGTGCCGGTGGCGTTCAGTCCGGTCGCCTTGACCACGGCGGCGGTCTACCGCGTCGTGACCGCGGGTGAGTTGGTGTTCGTGAAAGTCCTGCGGCGGCCCGGTTTTCCTGGCGAGCTGGCCGAACTGGTCGGGGAGTTCCCGTGGCGGGACGAGGCGGAGTTCCTGCTGGCGGGCTTCCCGTTGCCGCCGGGCCTGCGCCGGCCGCGCGTGCTGCGCGTGGACGACCTGGGCGACCGCATCGGGCTGTGGCTGGAGGACGTCCGCTGTGCCGAGGTGGCGTGGGACCTGCCGAGGTTCCGGCGAGCGGCACTCGGGCTCGGCAGGTGGGCGGGGCGGCGGTTCGGTGGCGCGCCCGGTCGGGCGATGCGGTTGCTGTACGAGGGAAGGCTTGTCAGGGAAGCGTTTCTGCGGCCGGACTGCCCGCCGCTCGCCGAGCGGATACCAGATCTGTTGGCACGGCTGGAGGCGTTGCCTCAGGCGACCGGGCACGGCGACGCGTGCCCGCAGAACCTGCTCGTGCCCGCCGACGCCCCCGAGTCGTTCGTGGTGATCGACGTGGGCTGGCAGTGCCCGTTCCCGGTGGGCTCCGACCTGGGTCAGCTGCTCGTGGGTCTGGCCCAGGAGGGGCGGATGGCGGTCGATGACCTGCCCCCGGTGCGGGAGGAGATCATCGACGCCTATCTGGAAGGGCTCCGCCTGGAACACCGCGTGGTGTCACGGGAGGAGGTCGTGCTGGGCTGCGACGGGTCGTTGGCGTTGCGCAGCGCGTTCCACTCCGCGCCCGAGCTCGCCGACTACCTGGTCGAGCTCGGGATGGCGTGCTGAACGGTCAGGACGCGAGCAGCTCCGACACCCGCGTGCGCACCTCGGGTGAGTCGAGGCCGCGGACCATCACGGTGGTGCGGCGGCGCAGCACGTCGTCCACTTCGGACGCCCACTCGGTGCGGCGGGCGTGCTCGACCTGAGCCCAGATGTCCGGGCCGTCCGGGTGGACGCGTTCGAGCAGAGCGGGGTTCTCCAGGCCGAGGGCGACGACTTCGTGCGACGTCGTGCCGTAGTGGGTCGCCAGGTGGCGCACGACGTCGTCGGGCAGCGCGTCCCAGGCGTGGCCGAGCACCGAACCGACGGTGTCGGGCTGAGCCGAACCCGGCAGTGCGACGCCGTCGAGCGGGCCGTCGAACGTGCGGCCGAGCTCGGTGTTCACGCGAGCCAGGACGGTGGCGCCGATCTTGCGGAACGTCGTCCACTTGCCGCCGGCCACGCTGATCATGCCGCCGGACCCCGCGGTGATCACGGTCTCGCGCTTGGCGTGCGAGGTGTCGCCGGGGCCACCGGGCAGCACACGCAGGCCCGCGAACGTGTACGCGAGGTTCTTCTTGTCCAGCCCGGTGACGGCGACACCCGCCTCGGACATGATCTGGTCGACGTCGGCCTCGGTGCAGGACACGGCGGCCGGGTCGCCCTCGTACGCCTCGTCGGTGGTGCCCAGCAGAAGGTGGCCCTCCCACGGGATCGCGAACGACACGCGCACGTCGTCCACCGGGATCGTCAGCGCGGCCTTCCACTCCGACGACGTCCGCATCACCAGGTGCGAACCCTTCGACAGGCGGATCGACGGGTCGGCGGCGGGATCCTCCATGCGCCGCAGCACGTCGAGCCACGGACCGGTGGCGTTCACGACGACGCGAGCGTCGACGCCGAGCTCGCCCAGCGAGTCGCGCAGGTCGACGCCGGTCACCTTCGAACCGGTCTTGCGCAGGCCCACGACCGAGATGTGGTTGAGCAGCACGGCACCGGCCTCGGCGGCGGCGCGGGCGGCGGTGATCGCCACGCGGCTGTCGTTCATCTGGTGGTCGTAGTACATCGCGGCACCGCGCAGACCGTCGGCGCGCAGGTCAGGCACCCACTCCACAGCCCTGCGCGCCGACAGCACCTTCCCCATGCCGTCGCCGAAGCCCGACAGCGCGGAGTACAACGTGACGCCCGCACCCAGCACGAAACGGCTGTGCGGGCCACCCTTGTAGACGGGGACGAGGAACGGCAGCGGGCGCACCAGGTGCGGGGCAAGGCGGTCGCCCAGTGCCCGGCGTTCCTTGTGGTTCTCGTGCACCATCGGCACGGCCGACGGGCCCATCGCGAGGTAGCGCAGGCCGCCGTGCACGAGCTTCGACGACGCGGACGAGGTGGCGCCCGCGAAGTCACCGCTCTCCACCAGCGCGACCCTGAGCCCGGACCGTGCCGCGGCCCACGTGGTCGCGATGCCCAGGATGCCGCCGCCGATCACGACGACGTCGAACTTGCCGTGCTGGAGTTCCTCACGGGCGCGAGCCCGCTGAGCAGAAAAGTCAGTCATCGTCCTCGTCCATCCACCCGACGGTCCGCTCGACCGCCTTCTTCCACTTCCGGTAGCCGCGGGCTCGCGCCGCCGGTTCCATCGACGGCTCCCATTCGGCCGCCTTGTGCCAGTTCGCTTTCAGAGCGTCGGCCGAAGGCCAGTAGCCCACCGCCAGACCGGCCGCGTACGCCGCGCCGAGGCACGTCGTCTCCGCGACGATCGGGCGCACCACCGGCACGTCCAGCACGTCCGCCAGGAACTGCATGAGCAGGTTGTTCGCCGTCATGCCGCCGTCGACCCGCAACGTCGTGAGGTCCACACCGGAGTCGGCGTTCATCGCGTCCACGACCTCGCGCGTCTGCCACGCGGACGCCTCCAGCACCGCCCGTGCGAGGTGTCCGCGCGAGATGTAGCCCGTCAGGCCGGCGATCACGCCACGAGCGTCACTTCGCCAGTACGGCGCGAACAGGCCGGAGAACGCGGGCACGAAGTACGCGCCGCCGTTGTCGTCCACCGTGCGCGCCAGCGTCTCGATCTCCGCCGCCGACGAGATCAGCCCGACCTTGTCCCGGAACCACTGCACCAGCGCGCCGGTCACCGCGATCGCGCCCTCCAGCGCGTACGCGGCGGGCTCGTCGCCGATCTTGTAGCCCACGGTGGTGAGCAGCCCGTTCCGCGAGTGCACCGGCTTGTCGCCCGTGTTGATCAGCAGGAACGCGCCGGTGCCGTACGTGCACTTGCCTTCGCCGGGCGCGAAACAGGTCTGGCCGAACAGGGCGGCTTGCTGGTCACCGAGCGCCGAAGCGACGGGCACGCCTTCGTAGGTGCCGTAAACCTCTGACGAGGAACGGATTTCGGGGAGCATCGAGAGCGGAACGTCCATTGCGGACACCATCTCCGGATCCCAGTCCAGGGTCTCCAGGTTCATCAGCATGGTGCGCGACGCGTTCGTCACGTCGGTGACGTGGCGGCCGGTCAGGTTCCAGATGAGCCAGGTGTCCATGGTGCCGAACAGGACTTCGCCGCGCTCGGCCCTGGCACGCAGCCCGTCGACGTTGTCCAGCAGCCACCGCAGCTTCGGGCCGGAGAAGTAGGTCGCCAAAGGCAGACCGGCGCGCTCGCGGAACTTGTCCTCGTGTCCCAAAGACTTGATCAACGTGTCGGTGCGCGTGTCCTGCCAGACGATCGCGTTGTGCACGGGCTCGCCGGTCGCTTTGTCCCACACGACCGTGGTCTCGCGCTGGTTCGTGATGCCGAACGCGGCGATGTCGGCGTGCGAGAGAGATGCCTGCGCGAGGGCGTCACGAACGACGGACTGCACGTTCGTCCAGATCTCGGTCGCGTCGTGCTCCACCCAGCCCGGCTTCGGGAAGATCTGCCGGTGCTCGCGCTGAGCGACCGACACGATTCCGCCGGACTGGTCGAACACGATGCACCGGGACGACGTCGTGCCCTGGTCGATCGCCGCGATGTAGCTCACCGTGCACACTCCTCTGTGTGAACCATTCGACATTGTCGAACGGTTTCACACTACTACCAAGAGAGGCCGCCGAGCTCTCTCGAAACGCTGCGAGCTGCCTCACGTACGTAGGACACGAGCTCGAGACGCGGAGGCTGATCGGGTGACTCGCACAGCCGCTCGACCGGTCCCGAGATGCCGACCGCGCCGACGACCACGCCGCGCCTGTCCCGGATCGGGGCAG
Source organism: Lentzea indica (assembly GCF_012184385.1). Classification (GTDB taxonomy): domain Bacteria; phylum Actinomycetota; class Actinomycetes; order Mycobacteriales; family Pseudonocardiaceae; genus Lentzea; species Lentzea indica. The sequence goes on along the minus strand of NZ_VSRL01000081.1, from coordinate 11,843 downwards.
CGATAGAAGCCTCGCCCTCGACGAGTTCGTGCAGGTCGTAAGCCCAATCGCGGTCACGGACCTCGTTCATGGCGGTGTGCAGGTCCTCGGGGCTGAGCGTGTGCCGGGTGAACCGCCGCAGGTCTCTGTCCGGCCACTCGCCGAACGCCACCAGCGCCTTGCCGAGGGCGGTCGCGTGCCACGGCAGCAACGCGCCGGTGTCGAGCGTCTGCCGGCTGTTGTCCGGCCGGAACACGTGGTGCACAACGAGCACGTGCTTGCCGTGCATCACGCCGATGCGCACCGCCTCGCGCGCACGCATCGCCAGCGTGTCCGACCAGTTCAACGCCTTCGCGCGCAGCTCGTTGCCGTCGAGGTACGAGGTGCCGATCTGGAACAGCGCGGCACCCAGGCGGTACTTGCCGCCCTCGACCTCCTGCTCGACGAACCCGACCTCGTGCAACGTCCGCAGAATGCCGTGCACCGTCGGTTTCGCCAGGTCCAGGGCGCGGGCGATCTCGCCGACGCTCAGCTGGTGCGCGCCGCCGTGCGCGAGCAGCTTCAGGACCTCCGCCGCGCGCTGAATGGACTGAATGGGTCCGGGCACAGCACGTACTCTAGCTGCGAATGTTCGACAATGTCGAACGCCTTATGGCCGATAGATGCCCAACGCCGCAGCACGCGATCGGAACGCGAAGTGCCTGCCTCTCTCGCGCACCTCACCGTCCGTCGCGATGGAGATGGGTGCGCCGTGCACCTCGACGTTCAGCGAGGCCACTTCGAGATGCCGGTACGTGCGCGAGTGCTCCAACGCCCCGAGCAGGGCACCCAGGAAGAACCTGGTCCGGGAGAACTGCCGGTCCGCCCGCACATATCGCACGTCGAGCAGCCCGTCGTTCAGACGCGGGCGCATCGTCGGTGCGAACCCCTTGGGCCGGTACGGCCCGTTGCCCACGAACAGCAGCCACACCAGGTGCTTGTCGCCGTCGATCGTCATCTCCAACGGCCGGGCGCGCTGCAGCACGCGGGCCAGCGCGATCACCGCAGCGGGCCACTTGCCCCAGCGCTTCTGCAGCTTCTCGCGGATCCGCACCATGTCCGGGTAGCCACCCAGCGACGCCGTGTTCACGAACCACTGCCCGTTGACCTGCGCGAGGTCGACGCGCACGCCCACGCCGTCCGCGACCGCCTGGGCCGTGTCGTGCAGACCGGTGATGCCCACGTCGCGCGCGAAGTGGTTCAACGTGCCAGAGGGGATGAGCACGAGCGGCAGGTCGCGCTCAACCGCGATGGCGGCCACGGCGGCCACGGTGCCGTCGCCACCGGCCACACCCAGCGCTTTCGCGTCCGGCAGCGACTCCAGCTTCTCGATCGGCACGATCTGCGCCTTCGGCCACTCCTCGGCGATCCGCGGCGAGGGGTCCGGCCCGAGCCCGGAGTACGGGTTCACCACCACGACCAGCCCGTCACCCTCCTGCAGGGACGTCAGCTCGGCGTGCTCGTAGGCCGAAGCAGGTTCGTTCAGCCCGAGAGGCCACCAACGGCGAGTCAGCAGCGCGGCCCCCGCACCCACCGCCGCACCAGCCGCAACGTCGGAAGGCCAATGCACGCCCGTGTGCACGCGTGAATAAGCCACGGCAGCCGCGATCGGGGCGATCACCACTCCGGCGCGAGGCGATTCCATGGCCACCGCGGTGGCGAAAGCAGCAGCTGACGCGGAATGTCCGGACGGGAATGACGACGACGTCGGGTGCCGGGACAGCCTGCGCGCCACCGCGAGCAGATCCGCGGCGGGCCGACGGCGCGGAAAAAGGGACTTGCCGACCAGGTTCGCGCTGGCAGAGGCCCCGGCGATGGCCGCGAGCCCCCTCATCGCGCCCCGCCGGAACGGGCCTTTCCCGGTTGCCAGAATCGCCGCGACGACGAACCACAACACACTGTGGTTCGCGGCGCGGGAAAGTCTCTTCATACCCCTGTCGAGCCTGCTGGGAGGCAGTCCGGCAGAGGAGCTCATGAGCTTCTTGTCGAGAGCGCTGACCCGTTTCCACACCCCTTCGACACTAAACCGCAACCGGCGTGCCGCCCGAACGGATCACCCGCGTGCGGCCGGAAGTCGCCTACTGTTGAGGGATGCAGCGGCGGATCTTCGGCATTGAGACAGAATTCGGGGTGACCTGCACCTTCCACGGGCAGCGTCGTCTGTCCCCGGACGAGGTCGCGCGGTACCTGTTCCGCAGGGTCGTCTCCTGGGGACGCTCGTCCAACGTGTTCCTGCGCAACGGCTCCCGGCTCTACCTGGACGTCGGCTCTCACCCGGAGTACGCCACGGCCGAGTGCGACGACCTGGCCCAGCTCGTCACCCACGACAAGGCGGGTGAGCGGATCCTCGAGGACCTGCTCGTCGACGCCGAGCGCAGGCTGGCAGACGAGGGCATCGGCGGCGACATCTTCCTGTTCAAGAACAACACGGACTCCGCGGGCAACTCGTACGGCTGTCACGAGAACTACCTGGTGGCTCGCGCCGGCGAGTTCTCGCGCATCGCGGACGTGCTGCTGCCGTTCCTGGTCACCCGCCAGCTGATCTGCGGCGCGGGCAAGGTCCTGCAGACCCCGCGCGGTGCCGTGTACTGCCTCTCGCAGCGCGCAGAGCACATCTGGGAGGGCGTGTCGTCCGCGACCACGCGTTCCCGCCCGATCATCAACACGCGCGACGAGCCTCATGCAGACGCCGAGCGCTACCGGCGCCTGCACGTCATCGTGGGCGACTCGAACATGTCCGAGGTGACGACGCTGCTCAAGGTGGGCAGCGCGAACCTCGTGCTGGAGATGATCGAGCAGGGCGTCCAGTTCCGCGACTTCTCCCTGGACAACCCGATCCGCGCCATCCGCGAGATCTCCCACGACCTGACCGGCCGCCGCACCGTCCGCCTGGCGGGCGGCAAGGAAGCCTCCGCACTCGACATCCAGCGCGAGTACTACGAGAAGGCCGTCGAGCACGTGTCCAAGCGCTCGCCGGACCCGATGGCGCAGCGCGTCCTCGAACTGTGGGGCCGCACGCTCGACGCCGTCGAGGCGCAGGACCTCTCCAAGATCGACCGCGAGATCGACTGGGCCATCAAGAACCGCCTGATGGAGCGGTACATGGCCAAGCACAACATGGACCTGTCCAACCCGCGCATCGCCCAGCTCGACCTCGCCTACCACGACATCCGCCGCGGCCGTGGCGTGTTCGACCTGCTGCAGCGCAAGGGCCAGGTCGAGCGCGTGACCGACGACGGCGAGATCGAGGCGGCCAAGGACACCCCGCCGCAGACCACGCGAGCCAAGCTGCGCGGTGACTTCATCGCCGCCGCGCAGGCCGCCGGGCGCGACTTCACCGTCGACTGGGTGCACCTGAAGCTGAACGACCAGGCTCAGCGCACGGTGCTGTGCAAGGACCCGTTCAGGGCGGTGGACGAGCGCGTCGAAAGGCTCATTTCGTCGCTTTAGAGGCTTCACGAGAAGTGGCAGAGTGCCGTCGCATGAGGATCATCGCGGCGGCACTCGCTGCTTTCCTGCTCCTTCCCGGGGTGGCACACGCGGACACCTACTGGGAGCTGAAACCGACCGGCACGGACGCCCGGCTGCGCGGGCTGTCCGCGGTCAACAGCCAGGTCGCGTGGGTCAGCGGCTCGAAAGGCACTGTCCTGCGGACCGTGAACGGTGGCCGGTCGTGGGAGTCCGTCGGGCCGCCGGACACCGCGGCGCTCGACTTCCGCGACATCGAGGCGTTCGACGCGCGCAACGCCGTGGCCCTGTCGATCGGCGAGGGCGAGTCGTCGCGGATCTACCGCACGTCGGACGGCGGTAAGACGTGGCAGGAGTCGTTCCGCAACACCCACCCGAAGGCGTTCTACGACTGCGTGGCGTTCTTCGACCGGTTCCGCGGGCTGGCGCTGAGCGACCCGGTCGACGGCAAGTTCCGGGTGCTGCGGACGTGGGACGGCGGTCGTTCCTGGCACGTCAACGACACGAAGGGCATGCCGGACGCGTTGCCGGGCGAGTTCGCGTTCGCGGCGTCCGGGCAGTGCGTCACCACTAGTGGCAATCACGCGTGGATCGCGACCGGCGGCGGCGCGAAAGCACGGGTGCTGGAGTCGCGTGACGGTGGGCGGTCGTGGAAGGCGTCGGAGGTGCCGATGCCGAGTGGTGAGGCGGCCGGGGTGTTCGCGGTGGCGTTCAAGACGCCGTGGCGGGGTGTGGCCATCGGTGGCGACTACCTGAAGCCGACCGATCCGACGCCGGCGTTCGCGACCAACGACGGGCGTGGCTGGAAGGCCGGAACGCAGGCTCCTGTCGGGTACCGGTCCGGCATCGCCTATCGCGGCCACGGGCTCGTGGCGGTCGGGCCGTCGGGGACGGACGTCTCGAAGGACGGCAAGAGCTGGAAGGTCGCCGACACGGGCAGCTTCGACACCGTCGACTGCGCCGGTCTCACCTGTTGGGCAGCCGGGGAGAAGGGGCGTGTCGGCCGCTCCTAGCCGGGGTAGTTCTAGCGGGTGTTCGAGGGATTCTCGTTGCGCCGCATCGACGTCGGCGAGGCCGTGCTGCGAGTGAGGACCGGTGGGGCAGGGCCACCGGTGCTCCTCCTGCACGGCCACCCTCGGACGCACACGACGTGGCATCGCGTCGGACCGTTGCTCGCCAATGACTACACGGTGGTGTGCCCGGACCTGCGGGGCTACGGAGAGTCCAGCAAACCCGGCGACTACTCGAAACGCGCCATGGCCCGCGACTTCGTGAATCTGATGCGGGAGCTGGGGCACGAGCGGTTCGCGGTCGTCGGCCACGACCGGGGTGGCGCCGCGGCGATCAGGCTGGCGCTGGACCATCCCGGCAGGGTCACGCGGCTGGCCGTGCTGGACGCGTTGCCGATCGGTGCTCATTTGAGTCGCTGTGACGCCCGGTTCGCGCAGTCCTGGTACCACTGGTTCTTCCTGGCGCGGCAGGAGCTGGCCGCCGCGATGATCACCCAGGATCCCGACCTCTGGTACGGCGGGCGTTACCACGACACGCCTCTCGCGATGGGCGTGGAGAACTGGGCCGACTTCCAGCGCGCCGTCCACGACGCCGAGACCGTCGTCGCGATGTGCGGTGACTACCGCGCCGGGCTTGAGGTCGATCGCCACCACGACGACGAGGACCGGGCCAACGGGCGCAAGATCGCGTGTCCGGTGCTGGCGTTGTGGGCGGCCAAGGACGACCTCGGGGAGTTGTACGAGGACCTGCCGGGAATCTGGGCCGAGTGGGCCGACGACGTGCAGGTACGTGCCATCGACTGTGGGCACCACATGGCCGAGGAAGCACCCGCCGAGCTGGTCCGGGAATTGCGCACTCTGCTCTGAACGGACCGTTGACGACAGGTGGTGATGAGGTTTCGGCGCGCGCACGCGTTAGGGTTTGTCCGTGGCCATCGCACGCGCCGAACGCCTTGTCAACCTGGTGCTGTGCCTGCTGTCGACCCGTCAGTACCTGACAGCGGAGCGCATCCGCGCCATCGTCCCCGGCTATCACGAAGCGCCGACGGACGAGGCGTTCTTCCGCATGTTCGAAAGGGACAAGTCCGAGCTGCGGGATCTCGGCGTGCCGCTGGAGACCGGGCGGCAGTCGAACGTGGAGGGTGCGGAGGACGGATACCGGATCGCTAGGCGCGACTACGAGCTCGGCGACATCGACCTCGAACCCGATGAGGCGGCCGCGGTGGCGTTGGCCGCCAGGCTCTGGGACTCACCGCAGCTCACGGGTGCGGTGCACGGGGCGTTGATCAAGCTCAGGGCCGCGGGCGTGGACGTCGACCAGGACGCGCCGGCCGCCGTCGAACCCAAGGTGCGGGCGAACGAGCCCGCGTTCCCGCCGCTCCTGCAGGCCGTGCAGGCGGGGCAGGTGGTCTCGTTCGACTACCGCAAACCGCCGCCGGGCGGGCAGAAGGAACGAACGGTCGAGCCGTGGGGCGTGGTCGCCTGGCGCGGCAAGTGGTACCTCGTCGGCTGGGATCGCGACCGCGACGACACGCGCTGCTTCCGGCTGTCGAGGGTCGTCGGCCAGGTGCGCACCGTCGGCAAGCCCAACGCTTTCAGGGTGCCGGAGGGCATCGACCTGATGAGCCTCATCGCGCGCACGGAGGTGGATCCGCACCACACGGCGCCTGCCAAGATCTGGGTGGCGAAGGACCGGGCGCAGGGCCTGCGCCGGCACGCGAAGGTCGTCGAGGAACGCGACGGCGGCGACGTCGTCGAGATCGACCTGAAGTTCCCCGACTCGGCGGCCAAGTGGCTGGCGGGCTTCGGGCCCGACGTCGTGGTGCTGGAGCCGGAGGTCCTCCAGAAGAGCGTGCGCGACCGCCTGCAGGGTGCACTGGAAGGAGCGCGGTGACCGCGTCGAACGAACGGCTGCCGCGTCTGCTCGCACTCGTGCCGTACCTGCTCAACCGGCCCGCCATCACGGTCAAGGAGGCCGCCGCCGACTTCGGCATCACGCCCAAGCAGCTACGCAAGGACCTCGAGCTGCTGTGGATGTGCGGCCTGCCCGGCTACGGGCCTGGCGACCTGATCGACCTGTCGTTCGAGGGCGAGACGATCACCGTTTCGTTCGACGCCGGCATGAACCGGCCGTTGCGGCTCACCGCGGCCGAGGCGGCATCGCTGCTGGTGGCGTTGCGGGCCCTCGCGGACACGCCTGGAGTCGTCGACACTGACGCGGTGCAACGGGCGCTGGCCAAGATCGAGTCGGCGGTCGGCAAGGCGCAGCCCGCGGGCATGGTGGTCGGGCTCGGCGCGTTCGAGCGCGGGGAGACCGCGGAGATCCGTGCCGCCGTGCAGGACGCCGTGAAGCGCGAACGGGCCGTGCGCATCCGCTACTACTCGCAGTCGCACGACGCGATGAGCGATCGGGTCGTCGACCCGATGCGTCTGCTGCTCGTGGAAGGCCGCGGCTACCTCGAAGCGTGGTGCCGTTCGGCGCTCGGTGTGCGGTTGTTCCGGCTCGACCGGATCGACGAGGTGGACGTGCTCGACGAGCAGTCGTCGCCCCCTCCGCACGCCCGGCTGACCGATACGTCGGAGGGGTTGTTCCAGCCGCGGGACGATCAGAAGATCGCGGTCCTTCTTCTCGAACCGGACGCGCACTGGGTCGCGGAGTACTACCCGGTCGACCACGCCGCCGAGCTCTCGGACGGCCGCACGCGTGTCCTCATGCGCTACGACGACTCGTCCTGGATGGTCCGCCTGCTCCTCGGGCTCGGCGGTGACGTGCACGTCGAGCAGCCGGCGGAGCTCGCGGACGAGGTGACGCGCCAAGCTCGGGAAGCGTTGCGCCGGGCAGATCACCTGTTGTCCACCTAAGACGTATAACGTGTGCTCGTGCCGTCTACACCGACCCTGGCGCTGATCGCGCTCGGCCTGATCGCGCTGGTCGTGATCGCGGTCCGAGTCATCCGATCCTTGCGTCGATTCGCCAGCGCCCGCACTCTGGTGGGGGACAGTGTCGGCAACGGTGTCGGTCTGCTGAAGGCGCGGCGAGCCGCGCTGAAGGTGGCCTTCGCCGAACGACGGCCTTCAGGACAGGCCCGCACCAGGGCAAACCCCGCGTACGATCGACGTCGCGGGGCAGACAGGAGGACCAGCAATGCCTAACCTCGGACCCACCGAGCTGATCATCATCGCTGTGGTGATCATCTTGCTGTTCGGTGCGAAGAAGCTTCCTGACATGGCCCGGTCGATCGGCCGGTCGGCGAAGATCTTCAAGGCCGAGACGAAGGGCCTGCGCGATCCCGACGCCACGGACGACGCGCCCGTCGCGCAGCAGCCCGTGCAGCAGCCGGTGCAGCAGCTTCCGCCGGCCCAGCCGCAGGTGCAGCAGCCGGTTCAGCAGCCGGTTCAGCAGCAGCCGCAGGTCGCGCCGCCCATCGAGCAGACCTCGCAGAACAAGGCCAACTAACTGACCTTCTGGTCGCAGACTTGTAAGGACGGTCAGCGAGGTGGCAAGTCCGTTCCGGTGGTTCGCCGAGCGCCGGGAACGCGGCAGGCGCCGTCGGGGCAACCCCGACGGCACGATGTCGCTCAAAGAGCACCTCTACGAGCTGCGGTACCGCCTCGGCCTGGCGATGCTGGTCATCGCCGTCGGTGCCATCTTCGGCTTCATCTGGTTCCAGGTACGGCTCGGCCCGATCCCGTCGCTGGGCGACATCCTGACGGGGCCGTACTGCCAGCCCGACCTCGACAAGTACCGGGCCAAGATCACCAGTGACGGCAGCTGCGCGCTGCTGCAGACCGAGCCGTTCGAGATCTTCCTCGTGCAGCTGCAGGTCGGCACGGCGGCGGGTGCGGTGCTGCTCAGCCCGCTGTGGCTGTACCAGATCTGGGCGTTCATCACGCCCGGCCTGTACACGAAGGAACGCAACTTCGCGCGGGTGTTCGTCGGTGCGGGCGCGCTGCTGTTCGTGGCCGGCGCGGTGCTCGCCTACCTGGTGGTGCCCGAGGGCCTGAAGGTGCTGCTCGGCTTCGGTGGCGAGAACTGGACCACGGCGCTCACCGGTAGCAAGTACATCAACTTCGTGATCACCATGCTGTTCATCTTCGGCGTGAGCTTCCTGCTGCCGCTGGTCGTGGTGATGCTCAACCGCGCGGGCGTGGTGTCGTACGAGCGGCTGGCCAAGTGGCGGCGGGGCCTGCTGATGGGCCTGTTCGTGTTCGCCGCGATCGCGACGCCGGGCACCGACCCGATCTCGATGGTCGTGCTGGCGATCGCGTTGTCGTTGCTGTTCGAGATGGCGATCCAGCTCGCGCGGATCCACGACAAGCGCAAGGCGAAGCTCCGTGCGGCCGAGGGCTGGGACGCTCTCGACGACAACGAGGCGGCGCCGTTCGACTACACGCCGTCCGACGCGGACGGCGACATGCCCGGCGAGAAGGCCGTCGCCGCGGAGCCGGAGAAGCGCGTGAACTACGACGACGCCACGTGACCAGGGCAGCCCTGCTGGTCTGCCCGGCGTCGGGCAAGGGGCGGGCGGCCCGGATGGCAGGGTCGACCGCCGCCGCGTTGCGTCCGCACGTCTCCTCGTTGACGCAGCTCGTGGCACACGACGCCGAGGGCACGCTGGCGATGGCCCGCGAGGCCGTCGCCGACGGTGTCGACCTGCTGGTCGTGCTAGGCGGTGACGGTGCCGCTCACCTGGGCCTTCAGGCCTGCGCGGGCACCTCGACGGCGTTGGGCATCGTGCCGGCGGGCACCGGCAACGACCTCGCGAACGCCATCGGGTCTGCGACCGTCGACGACGTCGTGCACGGCACGAGGAAAACGCTCGACCTGGGCCGGTTGTCGACCGGGCAGTGGTTCGCGACGGTGCTGTGCGCCGGGTTCGACTCCGCGGTGAACGAGCGGGCGAACGCGATGCGCTGGCCCGCCGGTCCGCGCCGCTACGACCTGGCGATCCTGGCCGAGCTCGCGTCGTTGCGTTCGGCGCCGCTGATGGTGGCGACCGAGTCCGAGACGTTCTCGCTGGACGCGACGCTGGTGGCGGTGGGGAACACGCCGAACTACGGCGGCGGCATCCCCGTGTGCCCGGGGGCGGACGCCCACGACGGCCTGTTCGACGTGACGGTCGTGGAGCACGCGAGCCGTTCGATGCTGATGCGGATGCTGCCGACGTTGCGCACGGGCAAGCACACCGAGCATCCGGCCGTGCGCACGTTCCGCGCGCGTGAAGTGACTTTGTCCGGTGGCAACGACTGGATCGCTTACGCCGATGGCGAGCGTCTGGAAGCGTTGCCCGTCTCAGTTCGCACGGTCCCAGGCGCTCTCACAGTTGTGGGTCGCTAAGTTGTAGTGCTGTTCGATCCGTTTCACATTCGGTGGGGAAGCATGGAAACTCTGGCATTTCAGTCCGAGGCCCGTCAGCTGCTGCAGCTGATGATCCACTCGATCTACTCGAACAAGGACACGTTCCTGCGCGAGCTGGTGTCGAACGCCTCGGACGCGCTGGACAAGCTGCGGCTGGAGTCCTTCCGCGACAAGGACATGAAGGTCGACGTCGACGACCTGCACATCGTGATCGAGTCCGATCCGGCAGAACGCACGCTGACCGTGCGGGACAACGGCATCGGCATGACGCGCGAGGACGTCGTGCGGCTCATCGGCACGATCGCGAAGTCCGGCACCGCGGAGTTCCTGCGCCAGCTCAAGGATCAGCAGTCCTCCACGTCCGACCTGATCGGCCAGTTCGGCATCGGCTTCTACTCGTCGTTCATGGTGGCCGACAAGGTCACGCTCGTGACGAGGTTCCCGCACGCCGAGAAGGGCGTCCGCTGGGAGTCGACCGGCGAGAGCACGTACACGATCGAGGACGTCGACGACGCGCCGCAGGGCACTTCGGTCACGTTGCACCTCAAGCCGTCCGACGACGAGGACCGGCTCCCCGACTACACCGAGCCCGCGAAGATCCGCGAGATCGTCAAGCGCTACTCGGACTTCATCACCTGGCCCGTGCGGCTGGGCGGCGAGGAGATCAACTCCCGCAAGGCCCTGTGGGCGCGCCCGGCCTCCGAGGTGACGGAGGAGGAGTACTCCGAGTTCTACCGCCACATCAGCCACGACTGGAACGCGCCGCTCGAGACCATCCGCATGCAGGCGGAGGGCACCTTCGAGTACCAGGCCCTGCTGTTCCTGCCGACACAGGCCCCGATGGACCTGTTCATGCGGGACGGCAAGCGCGGTGTGCAGCTCTACGTGAAGCGCGTCTTCATCATGGACGACTGCGCCGAGCTGATGCCGGAGTACCTGCGCTTCGTGAAGGGCGTCGTCGACGCCGCGGACCTCTCGCTGAACGTCTCGCGCGAGATCCTGCAGCAGGACCGCCAGATCCAGCTGATGCGCCGCCGTCTGGTGAAGAAGGTCCTGTCGTCCATCAAGTCCCTGCAGTCGTCGCGTCCCGACGACTACGCGAAGTTCTGGAGCGAGGTGGGCGCGGCCCTGAAGGAGGGCCTGCTCTCCGACCACGACAACCGTGACGCGATCCTCGAGGTCTGCTCGTTCGCGTCGACCCACTCCGAGGACTCGCTGACGACGCTGGCCGACTACGTCTCGCGGATGAAGGAAGGCCAGGAGCACATCTACTTCATGACCGGCGACTCCCGCACGGCCGTGGAGCACTCGCCGCACATGGAGGCCTTGCGCGCCAAGGGTTTCGAGGTGCTGATCCTGACCGACCCGATCGACGAGATGTGGGTCGACGCCGTTCCTGCGTTCGACGGCAAGCCGTTCCAGTCCGTCGCCAAGGGGCAGGTGGACCTGGAGACGGAGGAGGAGAAGTCGGCCAACGAGGCCAAGGCCGCCGAGTTCGGCGACCTGCTGACGTGGATGGCGTCGCAGTTGGAGGAGAACGTCAAGGAGGTCCGGCTCTCCTCGCGCTTGACGACCTCTCCCGCCTGTGTCGTCGGTGACGCCCACGACATCACTCCGACGCTGGAGAAGATGTACAAGGCGATGGGGCAGGAGCTGCCGAAGATCAAGCGGATCCTGGAGCTGAACCCCACGCACCCGTTGGTGGAGGGCCTGCACAAGGCGTTCGGCGCGGGGGAGCGCGACGCGCTGGCGGACACCGCGGAGCTGCTTTACGGGCTGGCGTTGCTGGCAGAGGGCGGTGAGCTGGCCGACCCGTCGCGGTTCGTGAAGCTGGTCGCTGATCGGGTTCAGCGCACCTTCTGAGTCCTTTTTGGGGCGTCTGCAAGTACTGAGCCTTTTCCATCCTCATGATCGAGTCTGTTGTTCGAGGACGTGGATGGCGCGGGCGTAGTGGGTGACCTGTTCGGGGCTGGCGCGGACTCGGGTGA
>NZ_VSRL01000080.1 GCF_012184385.1 Lentzea indica | reverse complement strand
GCAGCCGGTCGACCTTCGATCTCAGCCCGTCCCGGACGCGTGCCCACGACTCGGACAGCGGACGCGACTCCAGCACGTCCAGCGCGTCGGGCAGCCGGTGCGCGACAGTCGCGGCGAAGTAGGCCTCCTTCCACGACGCCTCGTCGCGGGCGACCCACACCGCGTACGCGACAGCCTCGGGGTCGGAGGACAGGCCCGCCGCCGCACACCGTTGGGGTTCTGCCATGTCCCGTACTGCCGTATAGCCGCACACGACAGCCGCGGTCAGGTCGGCCACCAGCTCGTGCGCGAGTGCCGCGGCCAGACCGCCCGGCTCCACCGCCCACAGGCGGACGAGCGCGAGAACGCCCCGCTCGGCGTCCGCCGCCCGGCCGCGAGAAACGCGCAAGCGTTGTCGCCGTGCCTCCACCTGGGCCGCCGTGGTGTCCGCGCCACGCAGTTCCGGGGTGCGGGACAGGTACTCCCACAACGACATGTGCGAGAGGTCGGCCAGGTGCTCCCGCAGCGTCGGCCATCGCTTGGGCTGCACCGGTTGTGGCAGCGGGACGGGCTGACGCACGACTGCACCGGCGGCTTCCAGTGCTGCCATGACGTCCGGTCTGCTCCACCTGCCTGCCGCTGAGCGCACGAGCGCGGCGACGTCCTCCTCGGTCATGGCGGGCGCCCCGTGCAGGCGGTGGCGCACGACCTCGACGAGCACCTGGTGGTCGCGCTCGACCGACTCCCGGTGGCGGGCACGGCTCGCGGGATCGCCCAGCACCGCGGTGGCCGTGGCGTGGGAGGAGTGCAGGCGTTCGCAGGCCACGGCGTACTGACGCAACTCGGGCGCGCCCACCACGCGGGTAGATCAGCGAGCGCCCTGTCCACATCGGACTGTGCGGGGTGTGGCGGAAGCCGGTACACCCGGAAGTAGTTGCGGTGCGGCGACCACCCGCCCTGAACGGGCACGAGTACATCGTCCACATAGGACTCATCGGTGAACGCCGTCATGTCAGCGGCAGATTCCGGGCAGCGGTGCGCTCATCTCGTCCTCGGACATCGCCCCGGCCACCTCGGCCTCGAGCCGCAGGCTGGCGTTGTGTGCGCGGACGTGCACTTGCAGGACACCGTTGCCGCCCAGTTCGAAGCCGATCTCCACCCGCGCGCCCTTCGGCAAACCGGCGGGCAGGCCGGCGATCTCGCCCTCGACCAGGCTGACGTGGTCCGCCGGATCGTCGGCCAGGTCGTCGAGCACGAATCCGGTGGCGGACTCGTAGACGCGGATGACCATGCGGCGCTGGCCGTCCCGGATCGTGCACACCTCGTGGTGCCGCACGGAAGGGACGTCGGCGCCGGGCGGGATCACCCACAGCACGCCGTGCCCGCGCCCGGGATCGGCGTCGTCGCGCACCACCGCCACCCCGTATCCCTTCGCCGTGACGGTGCCGATCTCGTCGCCGTCGTCATGTCCGAGGGCACGCCACGCCAACCGTGCCGCACCCTTGGCGACGGTGTGGTCGGCGTCGTGGGCCAGCAGGGCGGGCGGCAGCTCCGGCAGTTCCTCGGCGAGCCTTCGTGCCACGGCAGGGGTGCGGGCCATGCCACCGGACAGCAGCAGATCGTCGATCTTCTCGACGCCGTGCCGCCGTGCCAGCTCGAGCGCGTCGCGGGTCAGTTCGATGGTGCGGTCGAGCAGGTCGGCCGTGGCTTCCTCGTACTCGTCACGGGTGATCGTCACGGCCTGTTCCGCGCCGCCGGGGCCTTGGATCAGGGTGGAGTGCCGGTCGGCGCCGGTGAGGGCGATCTTGAGCTGCTCCACCTGCCGCATCAGACCGCCCATCAGCTTCGGGTCGCGGCGCAGTGAGTCCGCGGAGTTGGCCCGCGACAGCATGAGCGAGGTCAGTCGCCGGTCCCAGTCCGCTCCGCCCAGCCGGTGGTCCCCGGTGATGGCCACGACCTTGGCCGGGCTGTCCGGCTCCACCCGGATGACGGTGACGTCGAACGTCCCGCCGCCGAGGTCGTACACCATCGCGGTGCGCTCGCCGCCGCGGTGCAGATCGTGGGCCACGGCCGCCGCGACGGGTTCGTTGACCAGGTCGAGCAGGTTGAGCCTGGCCAGCTGGGCCGCCTGGGCGGTGGCCTTGCGCTCGGCGCGCCGAAGTAGGCGGGAACGGCGACGACCGCGTCGGCCACCGGCCCGGTCTCCGGCACCGGGAGACCGAGGTGCCGCAGGGCGTCCTGGACGATCTTGATCAGGATCACCGCCGACACCTGCTGCGGGTGGTACCTCCTGCCGGCCGCGTCCACCGTGACCTCTGCCCTGCCCATCTCGCGCTTGATCAGGGAGACGACCCGGCCCGGCTCCTGGTCGCGGCGAGCCACGGCCTCGCTCCCGACCAGCGCTGTGCCGTCCTCGGCGAAGTAGACCACCGACGGCGTGATCGACTCGCCCTCGGAGTTGGGCAGCACCACCTCGCCTCGCCGGTCGATCGTGGCCACGCACGTGTAGGTGGTGCCGAGATCGATGCCGAGCACCGGTCTGGCCGGCTCATGTCGCGTCACCTGGCTTCTTCCCTCCCTCCGCGGGCGGCAGCACACCCGGGCTGATGTCGAACACGTCGAGCTCCGTCATGGGGTCGAACGTGGGCACCGTGATCCGCTCCGCGGGCCGCTGCGGCGCGATGGGGACGGCGCTTGTCGCACCACCGTTGACGATGACGGTCGGCTGGTTGGCGCTGCCGATGATCGCTTGGAGCCGCTCGAGTGCGCGGCGATCGAGTCCGTACAGGTCGGACAGCGCCTGCTCGTGGGCGATGAGCTCTTCCCTGCGCACCTCCAGCTGCTTGCGCTGGATGTCGTTGATCACGTGCTGGTTCGCCAGCTCCTGCTCGAGCTGCCGGAACTGCTGCTCCCGCTGCACGAACTTCCGGTACTCGTGGTTGAGCTCGTCGGAGGCGAACCGGATCGCGCCGATCGTCGTCTCTCGGGCGTTGACCTGGAGCTCGGACAGCGCCTGGCTGATCTGGATCATCAGCTTTACGCGGACGTCGGCGAGCCCGTGGATGAACTTGTCGATCTCGCCGCCGCTGGTGCGTTCGGTGAAGTAGCCCTTGACCTTTTCCCCGAGCACCCTGCCGACGAACCGCTTCACGGCCGTGGACTTGCGGTCGCCGACGTCACCTTGGGCTTCCTCGCCGAACCGCTTGACGAGGTGAGGCGCGGCGTGTGGCGGGATGGACAGCGTCTGGCTCAGGTCGACCTCCAGCTCGAAACCCTGGATGGTCACTCGGAGCGGTCCGAGTTCCGAGTCGTAGCGGTCCTCGCTCCCGGACTTCTCACCCCAGGTCAGGGTGAGCTCACGGGTCGGGATGTGCACGACCCTGGCGAACAGCGGGTTGATCGCGTACTTCGCGCCACCCGGCAGGATGTCGGTCTGCGGCCCGCTACGGCCGCCGTTGGCCAGGAACACCCACGGTTTCTGGAAGTTCTCGTGGCCTTCCACCGAGGGTGCGGGCAGGTCCAGGTCGTCGGGAGGCGGTGCGCCGGTGACGATCACGACCCCGACGTCCTCGCCGTCGACCGACAGGAGGTGCAGGTCTTTGTCCTTGACCGAGAAGTCGTCAGGCAGATTGTCCACTGTGTACACGTCGAACAGCTCCGGGGCGATGGCGTACTGCTCGCCGCCCCGCAGGAGCGCGGGCTGCACACCCTTCTCGCCGTGGGCGAGGAACTTCGCGATGTCCTGGAAGTGGTCGCACTCGACGTGCGTGGCCAGCTCCCGGCTCGCGGGCACGCTGGCGCCCATCCTGGCCTTGACCAGCCCCACAGTGCCGACCGGGACGCTGACGTAGTCGTGCTCGCGGATGTCGTACAGCCACGGCCACAGCGGGAGCACCTGCCCACCTCGCCTGATGTGCGTGCGTCGCAGCACGTCCTGTTCCGGCGACAGGTTCGGCTGCGGCAAGACCCATCTGCGGGTGACCACGGCGAACCGGTGCACCGGCAGGTGGCGCATCCTGCGCAGGACGTACGCTGCCAGGCCGATGAACAGGGCCGCCAGCAGGACGAAGACCACGATGGTCACGATCATGAGAACTCGCTCCTGATTCGCTGGTACAGCGCGGAAACAGTGATGTTCCAGGTGTCGAACCACGAGCCGGCGGGGAGTTCGTGGCGCAGGGTGGGGAAGAAACCGGATCCCGGGTTCGCCACCCAGCTCGTGTAGTCGGAGGGAATGGTCAGCGGGTCGCCCCAGCCGAACAGGTGCGCGAGGTCGGCCAGATGCCCGCCATGACACCGCAGCCGAGCAGGCCCGCGACCTCCGCCGGTGCCCTCGGGTCGACCTTCGTGCACTGTCCGCTGTGGACGAGCGTCTTCTCCGCGAACGCGCCGATGCCGAGTGCCGGCGACAACGGGGTGCCGTCCACCAACGTCATGGGCTGGGAAGCGTTGTGGGTGTTGAAGCAGTACTGCGGCCGCCCCCGCAGGCACGAACGGCACGAGCCGCACACCGCGCGCCAGTTCAGAATGACGAAGTCACCCGGCGCCAGGTCGGTCACGCCGTCGCCGACGGCCTCCACGACACCCGCGGCCTCGTGGCCCAGCAGGAACGGGAACTCGTCGTTGATGCCGCCCTCGCGGTAGTGCAGGTCGGTGTGGCAGACGCCGCACGCCTGGACCTTCACCAGTGCCTCGCCGGGGCCGGGGTCCGGCACGAGGATGGTCTCGACCGAGACCTTGGCTCCGCGCCCCGCCGCCACGACACCGTTCACCGCATGTGCCACTTGCTTCTCCTGACTCGTCAGAGGTGCGGGTAGAGGGGGTTGTTCTTGGCCAGCAACGCGACACGGGCGGACAGGTCCACCTCGGCCGTCTCGTCGAACGAAGGCTTGAGCGCGGCGGCGATGATGTCGGCGACCTCGGCGAAGTCCTCGGCCGTGAAGCCGCGGGTGGCCAGCGCGGGCGTGCCGACGCGCAGGCCGGAGGTGACCATCGGCGGGCGCGGGTCGAACGGGACCGCGTTGCGGTTGACCGTGATCCCGATGCGGTGCAACCGGTCCTCGGCCTGCTTGCCGTCCAATGAGGACTCGACCAGGTCCACCAGAACGAGGTGCACGTCGGTGCCCCCGGAGAGGACCTTCACCCCGGCCTCCGCGCAGTCGGGTCGCGCGAGCCGTTCGGCCAGAATCCGGGCACCCTCCAGCACCCGCTGCTGACGTTCGCGGAACTCCTCACCCGCCGCGATCTTGAACGCCACCGCCTTGGCCGCGATGACGTGCTGCAACGGCCCGCCCTGCTGGCCGGGGAACACCGTGGAGTCGACCTTCTTGGCCAGCTCCTTCGTGCACAGCACGACTCCGCCTCTGGGACCGCCGAGCGTCTTGTGCGTGGTGGTGGTGACCAGGTCGGCGAACGGCACGGGGCTCGGGTGCAGTCCCGCCGCGACCAGGCCGGCGAAGTGCGCCATGTCCACCATGAGCTTGGCGTCCACGGCGTCGGCGATCCGGCGGAACTCGGCGAAGTCGAGCTGCCGCGGGTAGGCGGACCAGCCGGCGATGATCAGCTTCGGCCTGGTCTCCAGCGCCAGCCGCTCGACCTCGGCCATGTCGACGCGGCCGGACTCGCGATCCACGTGGTAGGCCACGACGTTGTAGAGCCGGCCGGAGAAGTTGATCCGCATCCCGTGCGTCAGGTGACCGCCGTGCGCCAGGTCCAGCCCCATGATCGTGTCACCGGGCTGGAGCACCGCCGCCATCGCCGCGGCGTTGGCCTGCGCGCCCGAGTGCGGCTGGACGTTCGCGTGCTCTGCACCGAAGAGAGCCTTCACGCGCTCGATCGCCAGTGCCTCGATCACGTCGACGTGCTCGCACCCGCCGTAGTACCGGCGTCCCGGGTAGCCCTCGGCGTACTTGTTCGTCAGCACCGATCCCTGCGCCTGCAGCACTCCCACGGGCGCGAAGTTCTCGGAGGCGATCATCTCGAGCGTCGACTGCTGGCGGTGCAGCTCGGCGCGGATCGCGGTGGCGACCTCGGGGTCGAGGTCGCCGAGGTTCTGATCCAGGACTGTGCCAGAAACGACTGGGCTGGAAGCGGAGAGTGACAACGGGCCGACCCTTCCGAGCGAGTTCCGTAATACGCAACGTTGTTCGCATTATGCAACTGCAGGGCATCACGGTGCGGCCAGTTCGAGGCGTTGTCAAGCCCCTGTCGCACGGACGGAGGCATCCGAAACGCTGACGTACCGGGTGGTCACAGCCCTGAAACAGCAACGAGCCCCCGGCGGAGGGCCGGGGGCTCGTCGCGTTCGGGAACGCGTGTCAGACGGGATGCCCCATGCGGACGGACAGGTCGCGCGACGCCGTCCGCAGCTCCTCGACGACCTCGGGCATGCGCTTCTGCGAGAGCCGGTAGGCAGGGCCGGCGGCGCTGATCGCCGCGACCACGTCGCCGTGTGAACCGAACACGGGCACCGCGACCGCGTGCAGCCCGGCTTCCAGCTCCTCCATGCAGGTCGCGAACCCGTCCTCGGCCGTCCGCCGCAGGACGGTGCGCAACCGCACCGGATCGGTGATCGTGCGCGGGGCACAGGGCTGCAGGTCGCCGGACAGCACGCGTTCCTGATCTTCCGGCGAGGCCGCGGCCAGCAGGACCTTGCCGCTCGACGTGGCGTGCAGAGGCGTGCGCTGACCGACCCAGTTCTGCGCCGCCACCGCGGAGCTTCCGCGCGCCTGGCTCACGTTGAGGGCGACGTCGTCGTCGAGGACCGCGATGTTGACGGTCTCTCCCAGCCGTTCCGCCAACGCCGAACAGACCGGGCCGCCCACCCGCACGTAGTCGAGCTGACCGGTCACCGCACCGGCGAAGCGGAGCATGCCGATGCCGATCCGGAAGGGGCCGCGTTCGCCGTCCTGCTCCACCAGTTCACGGGCCTGAAGTGTGTAAACAAGTCTGGACGCCGAGGACTTGTGCACGCCGAGCTCGGCGGCGATCTCGGTGATCCCCGCTTCACCGTTGCGGGCCAGCAGCTCCAGAACGGCTACCGCCCGATCGACCGATTGCACGAGCGCCGCGTCGCGCCCCTCCCCGTTGTTGCCCATGACGCAACGTTAACCGATGAAAACAACAGGTTGATCAGCCCAAACGCTCCTTGACGCACTTCCCCGTCCTGAGTCATCCTGCTGTTGCGTATCGCACATCGTGTTCCGTAATACGCAACGGAGGGTTTTAGATGATCACCGCTTGCGCCGTCGACGACCTGCCCGTGGGTGAGTCGATGCGTATTTCCGGCGAGGTCGCGATCGCCGTCTTCAACGCGGACGGCGAGATCTACGCCATCGACGACACCTGCAGCCACCAAGACGCCTCGCTCTCCGAGGGCTGGTTGGAGGGCTGCTTCGTCGAATGCCCGCTGCACGCCGCCCTCTTCGACCTCCGCACCGGCGTCCCGACTTGCCTGCCGGCCAAGAAGCCGGTGCGCACGTACTCGGTCGTGGTGCAGGACGGCATGATCTACGTGGACACGCGGAGCCGCGAGGCCGTCGCATGAGGACGGTCGCCGTGGTCGGCGCGTCGCTGGCCGGCCTGCGTTCCGTGGAGGAGCTGCGAAAGCAGGGCTTCGACGGTCGCATCGTGGTGATCGGCGAAGAGGTCCACGCTCCCTACGACCGGCCGCCGCTCACGAAGGCGTTCCTCGCGGGCACCCTTCCCGCAGCCGAACTCGCGCTCTCCGACGACGACTTCGCGGCCGAGTGGAAACTCGGGGTCCGTGCCGATCGTGTCGACCCGTCCACGGGCTCGGTGCACCTGTCGAGTGGCGAGATCGTGCGCACGGACGGACTGGTGATCGCCACCGGCGGCCGTCCGCGCGCGTTGCCCGGCACCGCTGCCATGAGTGGCGTGCACACCCTGCGCACTCTCGACGATGCCGTTGCGCTGCAAGCAGATCTGCGTCCCGGCGCCCGCGTGGTGGTCGTCGGCGCCGGCTGGATCGGGGCCGAGGTCGCGTCCACCTGCCGTGCGCTGGACCTCGACGTGACGGTCGTCGAGGCTGCCCCGGTGCCGATGGAACGCGCGCTCGGGGCGACGTTGGGCGCGCTCTGCGCCGATCTGCACACGGACCACGGCGTCGAACTGCGCCTCGGCGTCGGCGTCGCCGCCTTCGCGCACAACGGTTCCAGGGTGACCGGGGTCGTGCTGCGCGACGGCTCCCACCTCCCCGCCGACGTCGTGGTGGCGGGCATCGGCATGGAACCGGCGACCGGCTGGCTGCGCGGATCGGGCCTCCCGCTCGACAACGGAGTGCTGTGCGACACCGGCTGCGTCACGTCGATCCCGTCGGTGGTCGCGGTCGGCGACGTCGCCCGATACCGCACCCCTCTCGGCGGTCACGTCCGCCACGAGCACTGGACGAACGCCTCGGAACAACCTGTCGTAGCCGTCCGCAACCTCCTTGCGGGCGCGACGATCGAGACTTTCCGGCCGTCCGGTTACGTCTGGTCGGACCAGTACGGGGTCCGTCTGCAGATCGCGGGCGAGACGGCAGGCGCTGACGAGATCGCCGTGATCGACGGTTCGCCGGACGACCGCAAGTTCGTCGCCGAGTTCCGCCGCTCCGGCCAGCCCGTCGGCATCTTCGCCATGAACAACGCCAAGCTGTTCGGCCGGATGCGTCGTCAGCTCGCCGCCGCCACGGGGTGACACCGCCGTGTCAGAGGGATCCCAGGAGAGCGGCCATCCGCTTCTCCAGGTGAGGGCGGATCTCCTCGCCGGTGAAGATCCACGGTGACCGGGCCTCCACCCCCGCCACGACCATCTCTCCCACGGCGTCGACGCCGGGACCGCTCCTGATGAACGCCTCGACAGCGGGCACGAGGTCATCGCGCAACGCCACGGCGGCTCCCCCGTCCGACAACCGGGTGTTCCGCACGATGTCCGTGTCGACGGGACCGGGGCACAACACGCTGACGTCGATGCCGTGCTTGGCCACGGCCAGGCGCAGCGACTCCGAGAGGCCGACCACCGCGAACTTGGTGGTCACGTACAGCACGTTCGGGTCCGCCACGAGCCCCGCACCCGACGCGGTGTTGACGACGTGTCCCGCACCGCGCTCGATCATGCGCGGCAGGAACGTCTGAATCCCGTTGATCACGCCGGACAGGTTGACGGCGAGGGCCAGATCCCACTTGTCGTAGCGCAGCTCCTCCGCAGTCGAGAACGGCACGATGCCGGCGTTGTTGAACAACAGGTCGACGTGCCCCAACGCCTTTTCGGCCTCGTCCGCGGTCACGGCGAACGCGGCACGGTCGCGCACGTCCAGCCGGTAGGTCTCGACGACCGTCAACCGCGACAACTCCTCAGCGCTGCGGGACAGCGCGGCCTCGTCGACGTCCGCCAGCGCGAGGCTCACGCCCCGCCTGCCCAGCGCACGCGCGATGCCCAGGCCGATTCCTCTGGCGCCGCCGGTGATGAAGGCGACCGAACCCGTCCAGTCCCTCATGGGATCACCTCTCTATGTTGGAGTGATGACACTGTGCTGACCAACACAGTAGCCTGCTCAGCATGGGTTCGAAGTCAGAAGAAGGTCACGTCGGCACAGTCCCGCCGACAGAGGCGGACTCCCCGATGACGCTCGGCGAGGTCCTGTCCGCAGGCGGGCGCTCGACGCTCGGTGTCCTCGTCGGCCTGCAGGTGCTCGACAGCGCCGACAACGTGATGTTCGTGGTCTTCGCACCGGAGATCAGGGAGTCGCTCGGCATCAGCGCGGCCGCGATCGCCGTCGTCGGCGCGCTCGCCGGGGTCATGGTCTCCCTCGCCGCACTACCGCTGGGCCTGCTCGGAGACCGGCACCGCCGCACCACGATCGCCGGGCTGTGCACCCTCGCGTGGGCAGCGGCGGCCGGCGTGCTCGGCCTTGTGCAGAACCTCTGGCAGGCAGCCGTGATCCGCGTCGTCGCGGGCATCGGCAAGGCCAACGAGGGACCGATCCAGGCGTCACTCCTGGTCGACGCCTATCCGCCGGCCGGGCGTGGCCGGGTGCTCGGCCTGCACCGCGGCGGTCAGCCACTGGGCATCGTGACCGGCCCTCTCCTGGCCGCGGCCTTCGCGGCGGTGATCCCCGAGGAGCACGAGCCGTGGCGCTGGGCGTTCGCGTTCCTCGCCATACCGGCGCTCCTGCTCGGGCTGGCCGCGTTACGCCTGCCGGAACCGGACCGGGGACGGTCAGCGGTGCCGCCGCGCGGCGCGTTCACGCGGTTGAGGAAGATCCGGACGTTCGTCCTCGTGATGGTCGCGCTGGGCGCGTTCGGCATGTGCGTGACGACGGTGCCGATCTACCTGAACCTCGTCCTGGAAGACCACCTCGGGCAGAGCGCCGCGGCCCGTGGCGTGATCACGTCCGTCTGCGCGGTCGGCGGACTCGCAGGCGCGGCGCTCGGCGGGTCCCTGAGCGATCGCCTGTTCCGGCGCAGCCCCAAGGGATGCGTCCACCTGGCGGCCGTGGCACTCACCTTGCTGGGCATCGGGTTCGCGGTGCAGGCGTACGCACCGGACGTCACGACCTACGTCGTCATCGGGATGGTCACCCAGGGCATGACCTTCGCCGGCATCATCCCGTTGAGCCTCGTCGTGGCCTCGGTGACACCGCCCGAGATCCGAGCGACGGCGTTCGGACTGGTGGGCATCTACCTCGCACTCGTCGGCGGGCTCGGTGGCGCGCTGCTCACCGGCGTGGCCGAGTCGTTCTGGGGTGTGCGGACCGCTGTCGCCGTGGTCGCACCGGCCGCCTCCGTCCTCGCGGGCGTCGTCCTGATCTTCGGTGCGCGTCACGTGCTTCACGACATCGCGCGAGTCGTACGATGACCGCCGTGAACTCCCCTGGGCCGCGCCGGATCGACGAGATCGGCGAGGAGAGCCGCCGCCGCATCCTGGACGCCGCCGAGGAGCTCTTCGCCGAACGCGGCTTCGACCGCACGTCCTTTGTGGACATCGCGAAGCGGTCCGGCATAAGCCGCGGCTCGATCCCGTGGCACTTCAAGAACAAGGACGGTCTCGTGATGGCCGTCGTCGAGCGCGTGATCGAACGGATCTGGCCCGCCGAGCGCTACGAGTCCGTCCCGTCGCTCACCGAGGTGTTCGGAGAGACCGCCGAGCTGCTGCGCAGCGGCAACTCGGCGCTGGTGTTCATGATCCTGGTCGAAGCGCTGGGCGACCGGGGTGTCGTGCACGAGCAGTACCGGGAGTTCTTCTCCCGGCGGCGCGAGGGAATCGAGGTCCTGCTGCGCCTGCGACGTCCGGCGGACGTGGATCCCGACGTCGCCGCCGAGCAGGAACGCGCCGCCGCCGTCGCGCTCAACGGAGCACTCCTCGGCATCCACCTCCAGGCCCTCGTCGATCCCGACAACGTGGACCTCGACGCCGCTCTCCTGTCGATCGCGACGATGTTCGACAAGAACATCGCCGACGTGTGGCGCAGCCAGTAAAACCAGAATGATTTCAGTTTCAGAACCGTTCCGGCTATTGTGGGCGCATGACAGCCGGACGACGTGACCGCAAGAAGGCGGCGACCCGCAAGGCGCTGGCCGACGCGGCGCTGAAGCTCTTCCTCGAACGCGGCTACGACAACGTGACGGTGAAGGAGATCGCCGAGGCCGCGGACACCGCGGTCGCGACGCTGTTCGCGCACTTCCCGGCCGGCAAGGAAGCGCTCATCCTCGACGACAGCGGCGAGCGTGAAGCGTCCTTGACGGCCGCGGTTCGGGAGCGCCAGGAAGGCACCTCCGTGCTTGACGCGCTGTACGCGTTCTTCGCCGACAGGGCTCCTTTCAGGCTGGACCTGCCCGAGGAGTACCAGCGCCGCATGGATCTGGTCATGAGCACTCCGGCGCTGTGGGCCTACGCCCGCACGGTCTGGGTCGCCTGCCAGGACCCTCTCGCCGCGTTGCTGGCCGAGGCCGCGGGACTCGAGGAAGCGGACGACTCCCTGCACGCGCTGGCCCGCTACGTCCTGGAAACCCCTGATCTGGCCTCGTCCCGGCCGGACCGCGGCGCCGCTCTCGCCCAAGCTTTCACCCACCTCAAGCAAGGATGGCCCGGCCTGTGAACGTTCTCGTCACCGGCGGCAACGCCGGCATCGGCTACTTCACCGCCGAACAGCTCGCCGAGGCAGGGGCCACCGTCGTGCTCGGCAGCCGCTCCAGGACCAAGGCCGGAGCAGCAGCCGACGCGATCCGTGCCCGCGTGCCCGGCGCCGTCATCCGCCACATGCCGCTGGACCTCGGGGACCTGTCGTCGTTGAAGTCCTCTGTGGACAGTCTCGAAACCGGCCTCGACGCCGTCGTGTTCAACGCGGGCATCGCGCTGGATGCTCCAGACCGGCGCGAGAGCGTCGACGGCCACGAGCTGATGTTCGCCACCAACCACCTCGGGCACTTCGCGCTCACCTGCTGGCTGGCTCCGCTGCTCGACGGTGCCCGCGTCATCACGGTGGGCAGCTTCGCCGCGCGCTCCGAACGCCTCGACCTCGACGACCTGCAGTCCACCGGCTCCTACGACCCGAAACGGACCTACGGACGCTCCAAACTGGCTCAGATGAGCTTCGGTTTCGAGCTAGACCGCCGTCTGCGTGCCGCGGGCAGCAGTGCGATGAGCATCGTCGTCCATCCCGGCGGAGCCCTGGACTCCCTGACCCCCGCCCGGCCTGGGGTCCACACGCGACCGGCCTCCACACGGCTCGCTGGCGTGTTGTTGCACGGCAAGGACGCCGGCGCCCGTCCCGCTGTACGAGCTGTGCTGGATCCCGACGTCGAAGGCGGGCAGCTCTGGGGCCCGCGCCAGTTCGGGCTGCGTGGAAAGCCCCATCTGGAACGACCGCACGCACACATGACCGACCCCGGCACCGCCGCGGTGCTGTGGGAGAAGAGCAGTGAACTGACCGGTCTCGACCTGGACGAGGCCCTCGGCCGGTAGCTCTACGGCCTGCGGAAGATCGTGATCGAGTGGCCGACCTCGTCGATCGGTGTGCTGGTCCTGATCAGTGCCCGGAGTCGTTCGTCGGCCTTGGCGATGGCGGAGTCCGACACGACGAGCAGCCCGCGCACCTGGTCCGGTGGCACGGTTCGCGGGTCGGCCGCGTCGATCCCGTAGTGCTCCGGCACTCCGCTTCCCTTGTAGACGAGCCAGGTTCGCTCGTCCGGGTACCGCTTCAGGCGGTCCGCCAGCCGGCCGAGGTCCTGTCCCCAGTCGACGTTCGAGTCGTGCAGGTGCAGATGGGTCTTCGCTGGCCCGCCGAACGCCTCGTTGGAGTACGGCAGGTAGTAGGGGAACGCGAGCAGCGAACTGACCGCGACCAGTCCGGCCGCGGCCACAGTCCACCGGCGGCGTACGAGCACCACAGCGGCAGCCGCGACCGCCAGGAACATGGGCACGAAGATCGCGTACCGGACGCCGAGGTCGCGGCTGCCGCTCATGGCCGCGGCGAGCAGCACGGCCGTGGGAGCGAGGACGTAAGGCGCCGCCGTGCGCAGCCTGGTGACGAGGACGACGACTCCGGCCAGCCACAGCACGAGCGCGCCCAGCGGCGTCTTCACAAGCAGCGCGGCCGGCAGGTAGTACCAGCGCGAACCTTCGTAGTGCGTGCCGAACAGGTAACCGCCCCACACCCGGTTCTCGAAGCCGAACTGCACGCGCATCCCGTCCCGGTACGGCTCGGGGAACGGCAGCCAGTCGACGAACGCGGCCGGCAGGTTCGGTGGCGTTTCCCAGCGCAGCAACGGATCCACGGCGAGGTACGACACCCACACCACGGCGACCGCGATCAGTGTCATGGTGACGAGGTTGCGCGTGCGGTGCCGAGTGGACAGTGCGGCCAGCACCAGCAGCACCGGAACCGCAGCCAGGGTGTTCATCTTCGTGGCGAGGGCCGCGCCGAGGGCAAGTGCCGCCAACGGGAGGTAGATCGCGTTGTTACGGGCGCGCCACAGCATCCAGACCGACGTCAGCAGGAAACCGGCCGCCGGTACGTCGAGCGTCGCCAGCGATCCGTGCGCGATGAGGTCGGGCGAGAACGCGTAGAGGGCCAGCGCCACCAGCCCGCCCGCCCTGCCTGTGAGGTCACGGGCGAACTGGAGGACGACGAGCCCGAACAACAGCGTCAGCACGATCATCGGAAGCCTGGCCAGCAGCAGCAACCGTCCGGGATCGTTGCCCGACTCGTACAGGACGTGCCGGCCGAGCTCCGTCTGGTCGCCGGCGAAGTTCGGATCGAGACGCACGTCGGCGAACGCCAGCCCCGTCGCCATGATCAGCTTGCCGAGCGGAGGGTGCTCCGGGTTGTACCGGAGGCTGTGCTGCTCCAGCTGGACGACCGCCGCGCTCACGTAGACCGGCTCGTCGATCGTCGGTGTCTGCTGGACGGCCGTCGTGATCATCGCGATCGCCATCTGGGCCAGGAGCACGACCACGACCAGCGCGAACAACCCCCGGCGGCGCGCAACCGGCGGCAGTTCGCCGGTGTGCACTTCGACGGTGCGTGGCGACTCGATCGTGGCGAGCGACAACCCGGGGTCCTCTCACGTCTGTGAACAATCCCAGCACTCTGGGAACGGGATGCCCGGCGGTTTGGTTGTCAAGCATCCCGCCCCTGCTGCCGGTCCGCTCAGCGGAAAATCCGCTTCGGCACCCGGAAGAAGCGGGTCTACCCTGCGCCCATGCCGCTGGAGGACGTTGACAAAATCGCCGAGGGAACCGGCTTCTCCGGCGTGGTTCAGATCGACCACGCCGGCGAGATCGAGTTCGCGAAGGCCTACGGGCTCGCCAACCGCGCCTACCGCGTGCCCAACACGGTGGACACCAGGTTCGGCATCGCCAGCGGCGGCAAGGGTTTCACCGCCCTGACCGTGCTCTCGCTGGTGCGGGACGGCAAGCTGACGCTGGACACCACCGCGCGATCCCTGCTCGGCGAGGACCTTCCGCTCATCGCCGACGACGTCACCGTCGAACACCTGCTCACCCACACGTCCGGCATCGGCGATTACCTCGACGAAGAAGGCGACTGGGAGGCCAACGACTACGTCATCGGCGCGGCACACGTCCTGACCACCACCGAGGCTTTCCTGCCGTTGCTGGACGGGATTCCCACCAAGTTCAAGGCCGGCGAACGGTTCGGCTACTGCAACGGCGGCTACGTGGTCCTCTCCCTGCTGGCGGAACGGGTCAGCGGCACCGCCTACCACGACCTCGTGCGGGAACGCGTGCTCCGCCCGGCCGGCATGACCAGGACCGACTTCCTGCGCTCCGACGAACTGCCCGCCGACGCGGCCGTGGGCTATCTCGACGGGCTCGACCGCTCCAACGTCTTCCACCTGCCCGTGCTCGCGACCGGCGACGGCGGCATCCACACCACGGCGGGCGACATGTCCACGTTCTGGCGCGCGCTCTTCGCCGGCGCCATCGTGGACGACGTCGAGGAAGTGGTCAGGCCGCGCCACGACGTGCCAGAGGAGTCCCTCCGCTACGGCCTCGGTTTCTGGCTGCACCAGACCAGCGACACCGTGATCCTGGCCGGGTACGACGCCGGCGCGTCGTTCAAGTCCACACACGACCCGCACACCGGCACCACCATCACCGTGCTCTCCAACACCTCACCCGGCGCCTGGCCGATCGCCCGCGCGCTCATGTCCTGACAACACCGTCCTGACGGCACTGTTCTGAACGGGTGACGGATGCGAACATGTGTTCGTGAGCACCCCGATCCTGCACGCCGACCTGGACGCGTTCTACGCGTCCGTCGAGCAGCGGGACGACCCGCGCCTGCGTGGCCACCCGGTGATCGTGGGTGGCGGCGTGGTGCTGGCCGCGAGCTACGAGGCCAAGGCTTTCGGGGTGCGCACCGCGATGGGTGGCGCGCGGGCGCTGAAACTGTGTCCGAACGCGATCGTCGTGCCACCGCGGATGTCGGCTTACTCCGCCGCGAGCAAGGCGGTGTTCGAGGTGTTCCGCGACACGACGCCGCTGGTCGAGGGGCTGTCGATCGACGAGGCGTTCCTGGACGTCGGCGGCCTGCACCGGATCGCGGGGCCGCCGGAGGTGATCGCGGCACGGCTGCGCATCCGGGTGCTGGAGCAGGTCGGCCTGCCGATCACCGTCGGGGTGGCGAGGACGAAGTTCCTGGCCAAGGTCGCCAGCGGGGTCGCGAAGCCGGACGGCCTGCTGGTCGTCCCCGCCGACAGCGAGCTCGAGTTCCTGCACCCGCTGCCGGTCGAACGGCTGTGGGGCGTCGGCGAGGTCACCGCGGCCAAGCTGCACACCCTCGGCATCCGGACCGTCGGCCAGGTCGCCGGGCTGGACGAGAACGACCTCGTTTCGATCCTCGGCAGAGCGGCGGGCCGGCACCTGCACGCGTTGGCGCACAACCACGATCCGCGCCCGGTCCAAACCGGACGGCGCCGTCGCTCGATCGGCTCGCAACGGGCGTTGGGCCGCAGGGAACGAACGCACGAAGACCTGGAAGCCATCCTCGCCTCACTCATCGACGGCATCTCGCGGCGCCTGCGCACCGCACACCGCGCCTGCCGGACCGTGGTGCTGCGCTTGCGTTTCGCCGACTTCACGCGGGCGACCCGCTCACACACGTTGCGGCATCCGACGACGGAGACCGAGGTGCTGCTGACGGCAGCGAAACAGCTTCTCGACACCGCGATGCCCCTGATCGAGAGCCGCGGCATCACGTTGCTGGGCGTATCCCTCACCAACCTCCAGAACGACACACCGATGCAGATGACGCTGCCGTTCGAGGAGCACGCACCGGGCGCGCTCGACGCCGCACTGGACAGCGTGCGAGACCGCTTCGGCGGTTCGTCGGTGACACGGGCGGCACTGCTCGGCCGCGACCCTGGAATCTCGGTACCGCTCCTACCGGACTGAACCCCATACGCTCGGATCATGCGATTGCACGTTCACCGATGGGGCCGGGGTCCGCGCGTGGTGCTGGTGCACGGCGCCGTGCTCGGCGGCCGGGAGGCGTGGCGGGCCCAGCGGCCGCTCACCGAACGGTGGACCCTGCTCGCCCCTGACCGGCCGGGCCACGGCCAGTCTCCGCCCGCGCGGCAGGACTTCGAACCGGAGGCCGCGCTCGTCGCCGACCAGTTGCTCGATGAGCCGAGTCACCTCGTCGGGCTGTCGTACGGTGCCATCGTCTCCATGTACGCGGCGGCCCTCCGGCCGGAACACGTGTTGTCGCTGACCATCGTCGAACCGCCGTCCACAAGGGTGGCGCGCGGAGTTCCCGTGGTCGACGACTACGCCACCGCCGTCCGCGCGCTGGTCGAGTCCGGCCTGGACCCGGTGGAGGGCTTGCGGCGTTTCTTCACCATCGCGGGCGTGCCGGTCGAGGTGCCTGACGAGCCGCACGAGACGTTGCTCAAGGGCATGCGGCAACTGCTGGACGCCCGCCCGCCGGACGACGCCGAGCCACCCCTGTCCGCGTTGCGCGACGCGGGGTTCCCGGTCCTCGTGGTCTCCGGCGGTCACAGCGAGGTGCAGGAGATCATCTGCGACACGATCGCCCGCGAGACCGGTGCGGAACGGGCCGTGTGCCCCGGCCGCGGCCACCTCGTGCCGGAGGCGCCGGAGTTCAACGCGGTGCTGGAGCGGTTCCTGACACATGCGTCTTCCTCGTCCAAAGTGGAATGAACGCCGCAGGTTTGTCAAACACGGTAACTGCAACCGTTTTCGCCGGACAGGCGCTGTACAACTAGAACGTGTTCTAGGTAATCTGCAGGCATGATCGCCACAGTGGTGTGGGGTACGGGAAACGTCGGCCGTGCGGCCATTCGTGCCGTCGAGGCCCATCCGGCGCTGAAACTGACGGCCGTGGTCGTCCACAACCCCGAGAAGGTCGGCCGCGACGCGGGTGATCTCGCCGGGCTGGACCACGAACTCGGGATCGTGGCGACGAACGACATCGACGCGGTGCTGGCCGCGAGTCCGCGCGCCGTGGTGTACGCGGCGTCCGGCGACATCAGGCCGGACGACGCGCTCGCCGACATCACCAAGGCGATCAGGGCAGGCGCGGTGGTCGTCACGCCGTCGCTGTACGCGCTCTACGACCACCGCAGCGCTCCGCCGGAGTTGCGGGAACCGGTTCTAGCGGCCATCGCGGGGGGCGGAGGGTCGCTCTTCGTCTCCGGCGTCGATCCCGGCTGGGGCAACGACGTGCTGCCGTTGATGATCAGCGGCTTGGGCAGCCGGATCGACGCGGTCCGCTGCCAGGAGATCTTCGACTACTCCACCTACGACCAGCCCGACGCGGTGCGGTGGCTGATCGGTTTCGGGCAGCCGCTGGACTACCAGGCGCCGATGCTCATGCCGACGGTGCCGACCATGGTGTGGGGCGGGCAGATCCGGCTGATGGCCAGGGCGCTGGGTGTCGAGCTCGACGAGATCCGCGAGACCGTCGACAGGCGCGCGCTCGACACCACGGTGACCACGAGGACCATGGGCGAGTTCGAGGCAGGCACTCAGGGCGCGATCCGGTTCGAGGTCCAGGGAATCGTCGGCGGCGAACCGCTGATCGTCATCGAGCACGTGACGCGCATCCACGCGTCGTGCGCGACAGACTGGCCGATGCCGCCCTCCGGCGACGGGGCGCACAAGGTGATCATCGAAGGCCGGCCGCGCATCGAGGTCTCCATCGAGGCGACCGACGAGGGCGAGAACCGTTCGGCCGGCGGCAATGCGACCGCGGTCGGCCGCATCGTCAACGCCATCGACTGGCTGGCCGACGCGGAACCCGGACTCTACGACGCGCTCGACGTCCCGTTGCGACCCGTCGCAGGAAAGCTCGGAAGGAGCCCGCGATGAACATCGACATCCCCGAGGGCAAGGACCGATCGGGTACGTGTGGGGCGAGATGGTGCCCGGCATCGGTGTCGCCGCCGCCGGCCTCTCGCTGGCCGTGTACCAGCACACCACGTTGGGGCTGCGGGAGTTCGAGGCCGCGCGGCTGCGGATCGCGCAGATCAACGGATGCCTGTTCTGCCTGGACTGGCGCACAGAACGGGACGGCCAGAAGGTCGAGGACGACTTCCTCGACGCGGTGACCCAGTGGCGCACCACCGACGCTTTCGACGACCGCGCCAGGCTGGCCGCGGAGTACGCCGAGCGGTACGCACTGGATCACCACGGTCTCGACGAGGAGTTCTGGTCCCGGATGGCCGCGCACTACAGCCAGGTGGAGATCGTGGAGCTGAGCATGAGCATCGGGGCGTGGCTCGCGTTCGGCAGGCTGAACCGCGTGCTGGGCCTCGACGCCATGTGCGTGCTGCCGAAGTTCTGACGTCCACACAGGACGGTCGTCAGAGGTCGGCGGCGATGATCTTCTCGATGTTGCGCTCGGCGAGCGCGGTGATCGTGACGAACGGGTTCACGACGGTGCTGCCCGGAATCAGCGACCCGTCGATGACGTACAGGCCGGGATGGCCGTGCAGGCGCCCGTAGTTGTCGGTGGCCTTGTTCAGGATCGCGCCACCGAGCGGGTGGTAGGTCAGGTGGTCGCCCCAGGTCTTGTACACGCCGAAGAGGTCGGTCCGGTAGATCGTCCCCTCCTTCGCGTTGATCTTGTCGAAGATGCTCTTCGCTGCGTTGATCGACACCTGCTTCCACGCGGTCTGCCAGTTCAGGTCGACCTTGCCGGCGGCGGCGTTCCAGGAGAACTGCGCGCGGTTCGGGGTCTTGGTGATCGACAGGTAGAACGACGCGTAGGTCTCGATCCCGGTCGGTAGCGGCGCCACCTCCGCGAACGCGCCGCCCGCCGCCCAGTTGTCGATGCCGAGCGTGGGGATGGACGACTGCAGCTTGCCGGTGGCGTCCCACATGTGGTTGGCACGGCCGCACATGACGTTCCCGTTGTCGCCCCAGCCCCTGCCGACCTCGCCGTTCAGGTTCGGCAGCGCTCCGGTGGCCTTCAGCTTGACCAGGAGCTTGCTCGTGCCGACGCTGCCCGCCGCGAAGAACACCTTGGCCGCGGTCACGGACTTCGTGGCGATCGGGTCGCCGTTGGTGTTGAGCTGCTCCATGGTGACCGTGTAGCCGCCGGTGGTCGGCGCGACCGACACCACCCGGTGCAGCGGCGAGATGGTGACCCGGCCGGTGGCCCTGATCTTCGCGAGGTACGACTTCTGCAACGACTTCTTGCCGTGGTTGTTGCCGTAGAGGATCTCCCCCACCAGCGCCGACTTCGGGACGGTCCCCGCCGCCTCCTGCTTCATGTAGTCCCAGTCGTACACCGTGGGCACGAAGACGAACGGGAAGCCGGACCGCTGGGCGTGCTTCCTGCCGACCCTGGCGTACTGGTAGCACTCGGTGGTGTCGAACCAGGCCGGGTCGACCAGGCCGACACCGAGTTCGGCGTTGGCGCGCGGGTAGTAGACGTTGTACATCTCGTCGGCGTTCACCATCGGCAGGACATCGCCGAAGTACTCGCGTTTCGGCGTGACCGCCATGCCGCCGTTGACGAGCGAACCGCCGCCGACACCGCGGCCCTGGTAGACGGTGATGCCGGCGAACTCCTCGGCGTCGAGGATGCCGGTGTAGCGCGGGATCGCCTTGTCGAGCGGGAAACCGAGGAAGTTGCTCAGCGGCTGCTTGGTCTTGGTGCGCAGCCAGTAGGAGCGCTGGTCAGGGGTCGTCGTGTTGGCGAAGATCTTGCCGTCCTGGCCGGGGGTGTCCCACGCCATGCCCATCTCGATCATGTGGACGTCGACGCCGGCCTGGGCGAGACGCAGGGCCGCCACGCAACCGCCGTAACCGGTGCCGATCACCACGGCGGGGACGACGGCCGCGTCGGCGATCGGAGTGGACGCTCGTGCCGCAGTGGCGGCACCGCCGAGGGCAGCAGCCCCAAGAATAGAACCTGTTCCTGCGATGAACGTTCGGCGTGAAGGACCCTTGAAACCGTTGTCACACGTCATTGTGTGGGTCATGTGATCTTCCTCACTGTGGGCGCACAAGAACAAGTTATACCGGTGCTTGCGGGACAAGTCACTACCTGGTAGTCCCGGTTCGCTCGGGGAGCGGAGCGCAGGTGGCGGCCTCGGCTGCGAATGTTGAGGGCTCGGCGGACAACCCGGACGGCCCAGCGCGAGCACACGATCCGGGAATGTTCGGGCACGGACGGTTGCCCGACAATCGAGCGATGCCCGAGGTATGTGGTGACGACGCGAGACCGAGCGTCCTGGTCGTAGGTGCGGGAATGGCCGGTCTGGCCGCGGCGCGCGCGTTGCGTGAACTGGGCCATCCCGTCACGGTCCTGGAGGCACGTGACCGGGTCGGCGGCCGGATCTGGACCGACGAGCACGGCGTCGACCTCGGCGCCCACTGGATCCACGGCACGGACGGCAACCCGATCACCGAGCTGGTCGAGGACCTCGGCATCCCCTACAGCTACGTGGGTGGCGACAGCGCCTACACCGGCGGCTTCGACAGCCTGGACCTGTTCGGCTCTGACCTGCGAGCGGTGAACCACCGCTACAAGAGCCGCACGCTCGCACTGGCCGACGAAGTGCTGCACGAGCTGGAACATCGTGCCGCGGTCGCGCGCGAGGGACAGCATCCGGACGTCCCGCTGGGCGAGGCGGTGCGCCAGATCCTCGCCGAGCGCCGGCTGTCCCCTGAGGACGAACAGGCCGTGCGCTACCACCTCAACGTGATCCTGCGTGAGGACGCGGCGGAAGACCCCGACAAGTTGTCGTTGAAGTACTGGGAGGACGGCTACCTCGTCTACGGCTACGGTGACAGCACGCTGCATCAGGGCTATCAGTCCGTTGTGGACGCACTCGCCGAGGGCCTGGACATCAGGCTGCGCCACGTGGTCACGCGGATCGAAGACGGGCGGGTCACCACGGATCAGGGCGTGTTCGAGGCGGACAAGGTGCTGGTGACGTTGCCGCTCGGGGTGCTCAAAGCGTCGTCGGTGCAGTTCGACCCGCCGTTGCCGGAGGCCAAGCGGTCGGCGATCGCCCGGCTGGGCTTCGGCACACTCAACAAGATCGCCCTGCACTACCCCGAACCGTTCTGGCCCAGGGATCAGTACGTCTTCGGCTACCTCTGCAGGGACACCGACCGCTACCCCACGGTCGTCATCAGCATGTGGAAGTCGCACGGCAAGCCGATTCTGGTGATGTTGCTCGGCGCCTCACTCGGCCGTGAGATGGAGACGTGGTCCTCGCAAGACGTGTCGGCCTACGCCACCTCGGTCGTCCAGGACATCTTCGGCGCGGACGCACCGGCACCTTCCAGCGTCTCGCGCACCGCGTGGTCCACCGACCCCCACGCCTTGGGCTCGTACACCTGCATCGGCGTCGGCTCGTCGTCCAAGGACATCGCCACGCTCGCCGAACCGGTCGGCGACAAGCTCTTCTTCGCCGGTGAAGGCACGAACCCCTATCACTGGGGTTGTGTGCACAGCGCCTACGAGTCAGGCCGTCGTGAGGCCGCGCGGATCAGCGGTGACTCGGCCCTCTACACCCCGCCGAGCGCGGGCAAGTCCCGCCGCCAGTCGCGCAACACCGACAGGATGCTGCGTTTCGTGCGCATGCGGATGACCCACATCACCGGACGCGAGCTGAGCGAGCGGGTGGCCTGCCTGCGGGAGAGCGTCGACCCGCACGGCGTAAGACTGTTCGCCTCGCTCGCGGATTCCGAACTGGAGACCCTCGCGTCCATGTTCGACGAGATCCCTTACACCGCAGGCGATTCCCTCTTCCACGAGGACGATGCCGCGCACGGGGTGTTCCTCGTCGCCTGCGGTCAGGTCGAGATCGACTTCGGCGGCATCTACGAACGCGCGGTGCTGAGCCGCGGTGCCCTGCTCGGCCACTACGACATGTTCTTCAACGCCCGCACGACTTCGGTGACCGCCGTGAGCGACGACGTGGTGGTGTTCTACCTGGACCACTACCGGTACCAGAGCTTTCTCCACGCCTTCCCCGACGTCATGATGCTCATGCTCTCGGACCTGGTCACCCGGTGGGAGCAGCTGGAGAACGCGCTCGGTTCGGCGACGCTGCCGCAGGCGCGCAGGGACACGGGAGCGGCTTAGCCCTCACCGTGCCCGGCACCACCGGCGATCCCGGATTGCAGCGGCAGCAGCGGAGCGACCACCCGAGCGAACGAGCCGCTGCGAACGATGCTGCCGAGCGGTCCCAGGAACGGCGCCCCGGCGTCGAGCGAGTCGGGCATCCTGGCGTAGGCCGCCCAGCGCTCGTCCCACGCCTGGATCACGTCGAGCTGCCCACCTGGGAGGAACCGGGACAGGTGCACCCCGGCGACCTGCCCGGTGTTCCCCAGCAGCGGGAGCAGCCGGAAGCCGCCTTCCCGCCGCAACCTCTCGATCAGCTCAGCGCTGTCCATCTCACTGGCACATTCCCGTCTGGGCCGTCAACTCGGTGCTAGCCCGATAAGCGTCAACCGCCGCATCGCGCTCAGCCGGCGACCACCCGAGCGGACCGGCGATGAGATCAGCGACCTGACCGGCGACCGAGGCACCGAAGTCGAGATGCTCCATCGCGATCCGGGTCCGCCGCGCCAGCACGTCCTCCAGGTCCAGCGCGCCTTCGTGCGTGACCGCGTACACGATCTCCGCCGCCAGATGGCCTGCCACCGGCGAGGCGAGCGAAGGATCCCGTGCGACCAAGGCCAGGACGTCGGAGACGGCGGAGCCGTAGCGCTGCAGCAGACGCTCCACAGTGGACGTGGGCAGGCCGGACTCGGCGGCGACTCGAGCCCGGTCCGCCCACAGCTCGTGATAGCCGACCGCACCGCACAGTGGAAGTTTGGCGGTCAGCGAGGGTGCGACGACCTTGCCGAGACCGGCCACGGCGGCGTTCACCACGTCGGCGGCCATCACCCGGTACGTCGTGTACTTGCCGCCCGCGATCACGAAGAACCCAGGTTCCGGCTGCGCCACCGCGTGCTCACGGGACAGCTTCGCCGTGTCACCGGACGCTCCGTCGAGCAACGGCCGCAGACCCGCATAGGTACCCACGACGTCATCAACGGAAAGGCGATCGCGCAGCACGGCGTTGACGTGGTCGAGGATGTACGAGACGTCCTCGGAGGTGGCGGTGACGGCAGCGGGATCGCCGGAGTAGGGAGTGTCCGTGGTGCCGATGATCCAGTAGGCGCCCCACGGGATCACGAACAGCACGGACTTCTCTGTCCGCGTGATCAGTCCGCCGTCCAGCTGGATCCGCGAGCGGTCGACCAGAACGTGCACGCCCTTGGACATCCGCACGTGGAACGGCGGAGCGCCTGGGCTCATCTCGTTCAGCGAGTCGGTCCACACGCCGGTCGCGCTGATGACCCGCCTGGCCCGCACCACGTGGGTGACCCCGGTCAGCTCGTCACGCACCGAGGCACCCGTCACGCGGCCGCCGGAGCGCAGCAGCGAGGTGACCCGAGCCCGGGACACCACCGTCGCGCCGTGCTGAGCGGCGGTGCGGACTAGCGTGGCCACCAGCCGGGCGTCGTCCATCTGCGCGTCGTAGTAGCGGATGGCCCCTGCGAACGCGTCGGAATCGAGCGACGGACCGACCGAGGCCATCTTCTGGCGGGAGAGGTGCCGGTGCATCGGGACCGCGCCCGCGCCGCCGATCGAGTCGTACAGCAGCACGCCAGCACCGACGTAGGCGCGTTCCCACTGCTTCTTCAACGGGAAGAGGAACGGCACCGGCCGCACCAGGTGCGGTGCGAGCCGGCGCAACAAGAGCCCGCGTTCCTTGAGTGCTTCCCGGACCAGCTTGAACTCCAGCTGCTCCAGGTACCGCAGCCCGCCGTGGACGAGCTTGCTGGACCGGCTCGACGTGCCCGCCGCCCAGTCGTGTGCCTCGACCAGCGCGACGGAGAGGCCGCGTGACGCCGCGTCGAGAGCGGCACCCGCGCCGACCACACCACCTCCGACGACGAGCACGTCGAACTCCGTGCTCGCGAGAGAACGCAGCGAGTCGGCACGCCGAGCCGGATCCAGCCTTGCGAACAACTTCAGCTCCTCAGAAAGAAGTCAGCGAACGTCGGAGTCGACCCAGTCGAACGACTTGGTGACGGCCTTCTTCCAGTTGCGGTACTCGCGCTCGCGCTGGTCGGCCGCCAGCTCGGGCGTCCAGCGCTTGTCCTCCGCCCAGTTCGCGCGCAGCTCGTCCAGCGACGACCAGTAGCCGACGGCCAGACCTGCGGCGTAGGCCGCACCGAGCGCGGTCGTCTCTGCGACGACGGGACGAACGACCGGCACGCCGAGGATGTCCGCCTGGAACTGCATCAGCAGCTCGTTCTGGACCATGCCGCCGTCGACCTTCAGCTCGGTCAGCGGCACGCCGGAGTCGGCGTTCATCGCGTCCAGCACCTCGCGGGTCTGGAACGCCGTCGCCTCCAGCACGGCACGCGCCAGGTGGCCCTTGTTGACGAACCGGGTCAGGCCGACGACGGCGCCACGCGCGTCCGCCCGCCAGTACGGCGCGAACAGGCCCGAGAACGCCGGCACGAAGTACGCTCCACCGTTGTCCTCGACGGTGCGGGCCAGCGTCTCGATCTCCGGGGCCGAGCCGATGATGCCGAGGTTGTCGCGCAGCCACTGCACGAGCGAGCCGGTGACCGCGATCGAGCCTTCGAGTGCGTAGACGGGGGCCTCGTCGCCGATCTTGTAGCAGACCGTGGTCAGCAGGCCGTTCTTCGACGCGACCTTCTCGGTACCGGTGTTGAGCAGCATGAAGTTGCCGGTGCCGTAGGTGTTCTTCGCGGTGCCGGGCTCGTAGCAGGCCTGGCCGAACGTCGCGGCCTGCTGGTCGCCGAGGATGCCGGCGATCGGCACGCCCTTGAGCACACCGCCCGAGCCGGTGCCGTACACCTCGGAGGAGGAACGGATCTCCGGCAGCATGGACAGCGGAACGCCCATCTCCGCGGCGATCTCCGCGTCCCACTGCAGCGTGTCGAGGTCCATCAGCATGGTCCGCGACGCGTTGGTCACGTCGGTGGCGTGCACGCCACCGTTCACGCCGCCGGTGAGGTTCCACAGCGTCCACGTGTCGGTGTTGCCGAAGAGCAGGTCGCCCTTCTCCGCACGCTCGCGGGCACCCTCGACGTTGTCGAGGATCCAGCGGATCTTGGGGCCGGAGAAGTAGGTCGCCAGCGGCAGGCCGACCTTCGAGCGGTACCGCTCACCACCACCGCCGAGCGCGCCGAGCTCCTCGACGATCGCCTGGGTGCGGGTGTCCTGCCAGACGATCGCGTTGTAGACGGGTTCGCCGGTGTTCTTGTCCCACACCACCGCGGTCTCGCGCTGGTTGGTGATGCCGACGGCGGCGAGGTCACCGGTGTTGAGGTCGGCGGCGGCGAGCGCCTGGCCGATCACGAACCGGGTGTTCTCGGAGATCTCCACCGGGTTGTGCTCGACCCAGCCAGCCCTCGGGAAGATCTGCTCGTGCTCCTTCTGGCCCACCGCGACGATCGAGCCGCTGTGGTCGAAGATGATCGCCCGCGTGCTGGTCGTGCCCTGGTCGACGGCGAGAACGTACTGCGTCATCGAAAAGTCCTTTCCGGATTGTCAGAACACGTCAGAACACGAGCGAGGCGACGACACCGGCGATCGCGCCGCCGACGAGCGGGCCGACGACCGGAATCCACGAGTAGCCCCAGTCGGAGTCCTTCTTGCCCACGGCCTCGCCGTCGGTGCCCTTGTAGGACAGCGGCAGCAGCGCGTGGGCGATGCGCGGGCCGAGGTCGCGAGCCGGGTTGATCGCGTAGCCGGTGGGACCACCGAGCGAGGCACCGATACCGACGACCAGCAGCGCCGCGGCCAGCGGGCCGATCTGGGTCGGAGTCTTGCCGAACGCGAGGATCACGAAGACCAGGACGAACGTGCCGATGACCTCGCACACCAGGTTCCACGTGTACGTGCGGATCGCCGGGCCGGTGGAGAAGACGGCGAGCTTCAGGCCCTCGTCCGGCGTCTCGTCGAAGTGCGGCTTGTACGCGAGCCACGCGAGGACGGCGCCGAGGAACGCACCGAGCATCTCGCCCGCGAAGTACACGATCGTCGAACCCGCGCTGACCGGAACGCCAGGGGCGTACTCGGCCGCACCACTGGTCAGGATGCCGACCGTCACCGCCGGGTTGAGGTGCGCACCCGACTTGTAGGCGACGTACACACCGGCGAACACGCCGAGGCCCCAGCCGAAGTTGATCAACAGCCAACCGCCGTCGAAACCCTTCGACTTGGCGAGCAGCACGTTGGCCACCACGCCCGCACCCAGCAACAGCAAAACGCCCGTACCGAGCACCTCGCTGAGGAACACTGACCCGAGACCCACGCTGGCCTCCCATTCGTCCTTGAACGGCTGATCACCCCGTGGTGATTGACGCGGAACGTAATGACCCACGTCACGCCTGCTCAATGGAGGCAGTTCGACAATGTCGACACCCAGGACCCTCGCAGGTGTGACCGACCGGTCACGCTGCGCGCAGACAACGCGTTTCAGGCCCGTTTCCAGGGCAGATGGCGGCAGGAGCAGTTCGACATTGCCGACACGGGTCGTCTCAATTACGTTTCTCGCCGTGCCGGGACCCATCCAGTCGATCGAACGCGCCGCAGCCGTGCTGCGGCTCCTCGCCCGTGGCTCCGGCCATCACGGTCTCACGGAGATCGCCGATTCGCTCGGGCTCGCGCGAGGCACCGCCCACGGGATTCTCCGTACGCTGCAACGGGTCGAGTTCGTCGAACAAGATCAAGCGACCGGCCGTTACCGGCTCGGCGCCGCCCTGCTGCACCTGGGCACCTCCTACCTCGACGCGAACGAGCTGCGTTCGCGGTCGATCAACTGGGCGGACACCCTGGCCGCGCGGTCGGGCCAGGAGGTCAGGATCGGCATGCACCACGACGGCGCGGTGCTCGTCGTGCACCACGTGTTCAGGCCCGATGACTCTGTGCAAACCCTCGGCATCGGCGCGATGCTGCCGTTGCACGCGACGGCGCTCGGCAAGGTGCTGCTCGCCTACGACCCGGACCTGTCCGCGGCCGCACGCCGGCGGGAGCTGACGTCGTTGACCCGGAGGACGATCACGCGAACCCAGGCGCTGGAGCGGGTGCTGACGGAGGTACGCGCACAGGGCTGGGCGGGCGAGGCCGAGGAGTACATGCCGGGCGAGGCGAGCATCGCCGCGCCCATCCGGATCCCCGGCGGACTGGTCGTCGGCGCGATCGGCGTCTCCGGCGCGGCGGACCGGCTGTGCGACTCCGCGGGACGGCCGCGCGCGACACTGGTGCGCCAGGTTTGCCAGGCCGCGGACGCGGTCACCACATCTCTCGTCGACGAGAACTGAGGGGCTCGGCGTGCAACGGTTCGTAATGGCGATCGACCAGGGCACCACATCGACGCGCTGCATCGTGTTCGACCAGAACGCCAGGCTGGTCGCGGTCGCCCAGCGCGAGCACCGCCAGTACCACCCGCGGCCGGGATGGGTCGAGCAGGACGCCGTGGAGATCTGGCGCAACGTCGACCGGATCATGCCGCAGGCGTTGCGGCAGGCGGGGATCACCGCCGACCAGGTCGTCGCGCTGGGCATCACGAACCAGCGCGAGACGTTCGTGCTGTGGGACAGGCACACCGGCGTTCCGGTGGGACGCGCGATCGTCTGGGAGGACATCCGCACCGAGGAACTCGTTGCCGAGCTTGGGAAAAAGCCCGGCATCGAGGAGGTCCGCGACCGGTGCGGCCTGCCGCTGGCGACCTACTTCTCCGCGCCCTCGTTGCGGTGGATGCTGGACAACGTGGCGGGCCTGCGGTCGAAGGCGGAGCGCGGCGACGTCCTGTTCGGCACCATGGACAGCTGGCTGATCTGGAACCTCACCGGTGGCGTGAACGGCGGTCTCCACGTCACGGACGTGACCAACGCGTCGCGGACCATGCTGATGAACCTCAGCACGCGGCAGTGGGATCCGATGCTGCTGGAGTTCTTCGGCGTACCGGCGTCGATGCTGCCCGAGATCCGGCCGTCGTCCGAGATCCACGGCAAGACCACGCGGGTCGTGCCGGGCATCTCGATCACGGCGGCGCTGGGTGACCAGCACGCGGCGTTGTTCGGGCAGACGTGCTTCGAGAAGGGCGACATCAAGGGCACGTACGGCACCGGCGGCTTCCTGTTGATGAACACGGGAACCGAGCTGGTGCGGTCGAAGCACGGGTTGCTGACGACGATCGGCTACCAGATCGGCGGCGAACCGGCCTACGCGCTGGAGGGCTCGATCGCGGTCGCCGGTTCGCTGGTGCAATGGTTCCGCGACAACCTCGGCCTGATCCACAGCGCGCCCGAGATCGAGACGCTGGCGCGCACGGTGAAGGACAACGGCGGCTGCTACATCGTGCCCGCGTTCTCGGGCCTGTTCGCGCCGCACTGGCTCGCGCAGGCACGCGGGCTGGTCGTCGGGCTGACCTCGTACATCAACAAGGGGCACCTCGCGCGGGCGGTGCTGGAGGCCACCGGGTGGCAGACGCGTGAGGTCGTCGACGCGATGAACGCCGACCTCGGGGCTCCGACGCCGGTGTTGAAGGTGGACGGCGGGATGACCGCCGATCACCTGTTGATGCAGTTCATCGCGGACGTGCTGGACATCCCGGTGGTGCGGCCGCTCGTGGCCGAGACCGTGTCACTGGGTGCGCTTATGCCGCGGGGCTCGCCGCCGGATACTGGCCGGACCTCGAGGGACTGCGCCGCAACTGGCATCTGGCCGCGCGGTGGAACCCGGTGATGGACGCCCGGCACCGCGAGAACGAGTACGCGAACTGGAAGCGGGCCGTGGAGCTCACGTTCGCGTGGGCCCGCTCCACTCCGTCCACTTAGGACTGCTCTTCTGGCGTCTAGGAGCGCTGCTTGCGCACCCACGCGGCGACGTCGTCGGCCTCGATCGGCAGCGCGTCAGAGAGGATGTCCGCACCGTCGCTCGTGACGACGAGGTCGTCCTCGATGCGCACGCCGATGCCACGCAGCTCCGGCGGCAGCGTCTCGTCGTTGGGGTGGAAGTACAGGCCGGGCTCGACGGTCAGCGCCATGCCGCGCTCCAGGATGCCCTGCTGGTAGGTCTCCTGGCGGGCGTCGGCGCAGTCGTGCACGTCCAGGCCGAGGAAGTGCCCTGTGCCGCAGACGATGTAACGACGGTGGTGCTGACCGCTCGGGTCGAGCGCCTTGTCGACGCTGACCGGCAGCAGGCCCCAGTCGTGCAGGCCTTCCGCGAGCACGCGCATGGCGGTGTGGTGGAAGGCGCTGTAGTCGTTGCCCGGCCTGACTTCCGCGAGCGCGGCCACGTGCGAGGCGTGCACGAGGTCGTAGACCTGGCGCTGGGCCTCGGAGAACTCGCCGCTGACCGGGAACGTGCGGGTGACGTCGGCGGTGTAGAGGGAGTTCATCTCGACACCAGCGTCGAGCAGCAGCAGGTCGGCGTCGTTCACCCGGCCGTCGCAGCGCGTCCAGTGCAGGACAGGGGCGTGCGGGCCGGCGGCGACGATCGACGTGTAGCCCGGGCCCTTGCCCTCGGTGCGGGCACGGCGGTCGAACGTGCCCTGCAGCCACCGCTCTCCCCCGCCGCGCACGGCCTGGCCGAGCTCCATGGCGACGTCGGCGAAACCCATGACCGAGGCGTCGACGGCCTGGCGCAGTTGGTCGATCTCCCAGTCGTCCTTGATCCTGCGCAGCTCGGACAGAACGGTCCGCAGCTCGTCGCTGTGGGAGCCGGTCAGCGCGTCCAGCAGCGGGTCGACGCCCTTGGCCGTGAGCGTCTCGGGATGACGGCCGCGCAGGGAGTGCGCGAGGTCCTCGAGCGGACGGGCCGTGATGCCGAGCGCCTCGCCCCACTCCTTCGGCCCGGCCGCGGCGCCGATCCAGAACGGGCTGCGGTCGGCGTCACCGAAGAAGTCGACGCTGTGGGTCTCCGACGGGACCGGCACGAACAGCGTGGCGTCCTCATCGGACAGCACCAGCACCGCGCCCTCGACCTGGCAACCGGTCAGCCACACGAAGTCGCTGTCGGCACGGAACTCGTGGAACGTGTCGTTGGACCGGACGTGCGCACGTCCCGCTGCCAGCGCGATCCGCTTGCCGGGGAACGCCTCGGTGAGCCTGGCGCGATGGGCCCGAGCCGCCTCGGCGGTGCCGTCCGGCAGGTCGATCGAGCTGTCCCACTCGCCCCAGCCGTCGCGGATGTACGTGCGGAAACCGTCCGCGTCCACCAATTTCGCCATGTCACGGCGTGTCCGAGCCACTCTTCGTCCTCTCGCTGGGCTGTGCCCAGCGTGCGGTGGTCCGAGCGGCCGCGCCAATCCCAGCTGGCCATAGGTTCGCGCTATGGAACCGGAGTGGTGTATCCACCGGTCGGCGGCAGACCTCTACGTACGAAAGGAGGTATCGCCATGAACCGTCGAACCTGCATCTGTCTCCTGGCCGCTGCCACGCTGGCGGCCTGCGGTCAACCACCCTCGCCCGGCACGCCGAGGGCGATGCCTCGGGCCGAGATCACGACCACGTCCGCCATCGCGACCACCACCAGCGACCCTCCACCGCCGCCAACCACGACGACCCCACCGCCGAAACCACCACCCACAACGACGAAGGCGACGGTCAAGCCCACACCAACGCCCGTCCGCCCGAAACGCCTGGTGCTCCCTTCCGGCTTGCGCGGCTCCATCGAGCAGCGCACCCCCAATCCGTTCCCTGGTGTGTGGCCAGGGATCCAGGCGGACCTGAACAAGCTCTGCCCGGGCAAGGTGCCGTGTGTGGGATACACGCTGGTGATCGACACGTCTACCGAGATCACCGGAGACTGCGTCATCGTCTCGGAGGGCATCAAGGTGCCTGATCCCCTGTACGAGGGCGGCAAAGTCACGTTCCTGGTCAACAACAAGAACCGCTGCACCGAGGGCTGAGCCGTGCGCGCCACCCCTGCCAGACCGAAGGACGACGCGCCGTCCAAAGCGTTGCGGGTCTTCGGTTCCCTGCTCGCGCCGACCACCGTGCTGACCGCGCTGCTGTTCTACTTC
The DNA here is from genome assembly GCF_012184385.1 of Lentzea indica. GTDB lineage: Bacteria > Actinomycetota > Actinomycetes > Mycobacteriales > Pseudonocardiaceae > Lentzea > Lentzea indica. The sequence continues at coordinate 1,478 of NZ_VSRL01000080.1, read as the reverse complement.
GGCACCCGGCACGCGACGTTCTTCTGCAAGTGGTTCGGCGTGCACTACTCGGTGCTCGGTCTGTCCGCGCCGGACTACCTGATCCGCAGTTCGGACGGCATGTTCGTGCCGCTGACGGTGCTGGCGGCCGCGGGGCTCGCGGCGTTGTGGGGCTACCGCTTCCTGCGCTCCGCACTGTCGCCGAGGACGTGGCGCGTCCTGACCCGGCGTGCCGTTCCGGTACTGGTGGCGCTGGGCTTCGTGCTCCTGCTGCTCGGACTCAGCGGCCTCGCGGTACCCACCCTGCTCTACGCGCTGCCCGGTCTGCCCGGCGTGTGCGTGGCGCTGGGCGTGGTCCTGTTCCCCGTGGCGGAACACCTGCACGCGTCCGTCTCAGGCAAACACGCCGCCGGCGTCGTGCCGGTGATCCAGTGGACGTTCACGTTCGTGCTCGCGAGCATCGGCCTGTTCTGGGCGGTGACCGACTACTCGGCTGCGGTCGGGGAGGCCAGGGGGTACGAGTACGAGACGGAGCTCGGCGACATGCCGGAGACGGTCGTGTTCAGCACCAAGGACATCGGGATCCGCGGGCCGGGCGTCACCGCGACCGCGTGCACCGCGACGGACTCGGCCTACCGGTTCCGTTACGACGGCCTGGTGCTGGTGCTGCAGTCGGGCGCGCAGAGCTTCCTGCTGCCGAAGGGGTGGAACACCCGGGACGGCGTGGCCCTGGTGCTGCCCCGCTCCAGCGACGTGCGGCTGGAGTTCGCGCGGCCAGAGGCCGAACTCGAGCGCTCCTGCTGATCGGAGCGTATAGCCTCGCGCTATGGAACTGGAGATCCGGCACCTGCGGGCGATCTGCGCCATCGGCGACGCGGGCAGCCTCTCGCGGGCGGCGACGCAGCTCGGTATCTCCCAGCCGTCGCTCACCACCCTGCTGCAGCGGGTCGAGCGGATGGTCGGCGGCAAACTCTTCGACCGCGGCCGCTCCGGCGCCGTTCCCACGCCGCTGGGAGCGCAGATGCTGCAGCGTGCCCGGTTGCTGCTGACGGAGCTCGAGTCGTTCGGCGCGACAGTGCCGGTCGGCGGGCCGGTGCGGTTCGGGTCGGTCCACATGGAGTGCGTGGCCGTGCTGTTCTCCCGGTTGGAGGAAGTGCTGTCCGACGTGACCTTGCACGTCGACCCTTCGTCGACGGCCCTGGCTCTGGCGCTGGGCAAGGGGCACCTCGACGCGGCGGTGATCGCGGTCGACGAGGAGCAGGACCTGGGCCTGCCGCGCGGGGTGGCGCAACGGATCGTCGTGCCTTGGGTGCCGATCCACATCGCGTTGCCTGCCGGCCACGCGTTGGCAGCGCGACCGGAGGTGGACCTCGCCGATCTGGCCGGTGAGGCGTGGGTGGGGCCACCGGGCGCCGAGGACGGGTCGCTGACGGCGTTGCGCGCGGCCTGCCGGGCGGTCGGGTTCGTGCCGCGGATCCGGTTCGAGGTGCCGAGCGGCG
>NZ_VSRL01000007.1 GCF_012184385.1 Lentzea indica | reverse complement strand
GCCATGGGCGTGCTGCGCGTGCTGGCCGGTGACGTGGACATCGCGGCAGTCGAGCGCGCGTCCCGTGGCCTGTGGGCGACCGGACAGTCCTGGGAAGGCGCACGGCTGGCAGGGCAGGCCGCGATCCGCTGCCGCGACCGAGCCTCGATGAGCTCGCTCATGGCGTTCGCGCGTGAACTGACGCCGGTGGACACCCCCGCGCAGGACCAGGCGCCGACCGACCTTCTCGGCACGCCACTCAGCGGCCGTGAGCGCGAGGTGGCGGAGCTGGTCGTCAGTGGCCTGACGTACAAGCAGATCGGCGAACGGCTCTTCATCTCCGCCAAGACCGTTGAACACCACGTGGCGAAAATGCGCCGCCGCCTCGGCTGCGCGACGCGCAGCGAGCTCTTCGCCCAGCTCCGCACCCTGCTGATGGCCTGACCTTCCCGGCTAGCCGAGGCGTCGCGCAAGCCGTGCGTGCAAGGGCGCGTATTCGCGATCGGGGAAGACACTCGGGAGGAAGCCCAGCATCGCCTGCAGGTCCGCGGCCACGCCTGCGAATTCCTCGTCGTCCAGCGGCGCCTCGGTGAAGAGGTGCTGCCAGTGGAAGGCGCCCTTGGTCAGCCGCAAGGTCTCCAGGTAGCCGACGTAGTCGAGATCCATCTCCCACAGCGTGTTCGTGCGGTGGTCGGAGAACCAGATCTCGGGATTCCCTGCTCCCGGCCGCAACCGAACCGCGACAAAGGAACCCGTGCCGGTGAACGGGCTGGAGTCGATGACACGGAACCCGGTGGCCAGCTCGCGCTGTTCGTCCGAGTACAGCGACGAGTGGAACTCCGGCGCGTCCTCGTGCACCACCAGCGGCAGGGGCCTGAGCCGGAACTCGCCTGCCAGGTCCAGATGGGGAGCAACGGTCCGCCATTGGCTGCCCAGCTGCGAGAAGCGAACGTAGGCCCGACGGACTTCCGCGTCCAGTTCGACGCCGTCCCACTCGGCGAGGTCGTCGAAGGACGAGTCCTCCGCCATCAGATCGATGTCGTCCCGTACCTCGTGCAACACCTCGATTGCCGGGCTGTCACGCAAATCGTCGAGGATTGCGAGCCAGTCCAGCTCGTACGCCGTCGGTTCCTCAAGCGCCACACCGTCTTCCACGCCTGGCATCTAATCGGATGAAGGGCGTCTTCATCCACGTCAGGTGGATGAAGACGCCTTCATCGTTTCCCAATGACCCAGGTCAGTCGACGAACTCGGCCAGCAGGCCTTCGCAGCTGCGGATCACGACACGTGACGCGTCGGCGAGCGCCAGGCTGGACAACGGGTTCTCCAGGCGTCGCCGCCACCGGCTCAGCGCGTCCAGCGCGGCGTTGCGCTGCTCGCCCGTGGTCGCGTGCACGCCGAGGCCGAGCCTGGCCGTCGAGCTCTCCCCCACACCACCCAGCAACCGCTCTGCCTCGGCGAGCGCGTCGGCAGGAAGCTTCATCGCGCCCAGCCGCAACGAACTCAGCAACCTCAGCTCGGCGAACTCGTGGGCCCCTGCCACGATCCGTTCCACCTCGACGACCAGCGACTGCGTTTCCTGCCGGACCACCCTGCTGAGCACCATGTCCAGCGCGAGCAGTGCGGACCGCGCCTTCAACAGCTCGGCGCGTGCGGTGAACTGCGCGCTGAGCACGTCGCGCAGCTCGTCGAGGCCGCTGCGCCGCACCAGTTCGGCAGCGAGCTTCGGCGCACTGTCGAAACCCTGCCGCACCAACGTGACCGCCAGCCGGATCCCGCCCAGCCCGAACCGGTCCAACAGGTCGGAGCACACCTCCGGTTCGAGCCCGTCGTAGCGCGCGAACCGGTCGGCAGAAAGCAGCGCGGCCTCGACATCGGACCGCCGCGCCCGCACGAGCTCGAGGAGCGCCGCGAACTCGGCCTGCCGCATCGTCCGGCCCGCCTGCGCGAGCAAGCCCGAGACCGGCACGACCGTCTGGCACAACGCCCGCAACTTCTCGTCGGCGCGGTACCGGCGCGCGATGCGCCGCGCGGACATCAACGCGTCGACCCGGCCCACCCCGATCTCGTCCGCCCTCGACAGCACCGCGATGGTGCTCACCGGCGTCGCCCGCGCGAAGCCCTGGTCGTAGAACGACTCCAGGAACCGCACGTTGGTCGAGTGCAGGTGCCGCATCAGGTAGACCACCGCGTCGGCCTCGGCCGGTTCCTCGTCATCGGACAGGAAGTCCACCGTCCGTGCCGAGATCTCCGTGGAGATCGACTGCAGACCCGGCGTGTCGATCAGCGTCATGGTTCGCAGATGCTGCGACGGCCAGTCGACGACGACACGATCGACCCGACCGGCGCCCAGGTCCACGCGCAACGCGCCGTCGCGGCGGTCGATCGGCAACTGCCGCGACGGGGCGTCCACCGGATGCACCGTGATCCGCGGTACCTCCGCGTCGCGGTACCAGGTGACAGCTCGGGTGCACTCGCCGGCGTCGGTGGCCGCGATCTCCTCACCCACCAACGCGTTCAGCAACGTCGACTTGCCGGCCTTGACCTGCCCCGCGATGGCGACGCGCAGCGGCTCGTTCATCCGGTCCAGGTGCCGCTGCAGGTACGCCACGGTGTCCGGGCTGTCCCGGTACGCCTTGATCGCCCGCCGCATCACGGCACGCACGGACGTGCCGAGTCCCGTCGTCGTGTTCATCGCGCGACCTCGCTCAGTTCCAGCCGCGGTGCCGCCGTCAGGCCACGCGCGAGGTCCTCCAGCGCCGCCACGCGGGCGAGTTCGGCCTGCAGGTCGGCGATCGCGCGGGGACATTCCTCCTGGTTGGTGCGCAACGCGTTCTGCGCTGCCTGCAACGAGTCGTTCACCGACCTCTGCAGCTCCTCGGCGTGACCGGTGAAGTGGTTGCGCAACGTGCGCTGAACCTCGCGAAGCATGTCCCTGGATTCCTTGCCCAACTGGAAAACGACGTCGTCCAGGTGGCGGCGGACCGCGCTCTTGGCCTCCATCTGCCTCCGCTGCACCAACCTCTTGCGTTCCTCGCGGACCGTGCGGCCGCCCAGCAGCAACCCCGCAGCGATCGAGAAGGGGTTGAGCAGCGCCATCCCGACCAGCGTTCCCGCCATGCCGAACATCAGTGTGCCGCCGTAACCGCCTCGCATGCCCAGCAGGAGCTTGTTGCCCAGCTTCAGGTTCTCGTTGCGTGGCAACTCGATGGCGTCGATGGAACCGGTCATCCTGACGAAGTCGACGTCGCGCAGATCCGGCAGCACCTTGGCGCCCTCCTCGGCGAAGTGGTCGGCCACCTGGTCGGCGAGCCAGCGCGCCCGTTCCATCGCCCACGCGAAGTTCGCCGACGCCGCACCGGAGACCTGCTGCTGCAGCCACGCGGCGAACTGGTCCTCGATCGCGAGAGGGTCGGCCTGGTCGATCTCCCGTTCGGCGTCGCGGCCGATCTGGCGCATCCGGTCGCGCAGGTCGTACTCGATGTCCGAGATCAGATCGGCGATGCCGTCGCTCAGCGTCTGCTGCCAGCGTGCCGACCGTTCCCGCAGCCGATCGGCCCGCTGCTGCGCCTGCTCCAGCTCGCGGATCAGCTCCGCTGCCGCGCCACCGCCCTGGTACGCGGAGAGCTGTGCCCGCATGGTGGTCGCCAGCTGGTCCGTGATCGTCACCACGTCCTGTGCCGCGACCCGGCACGCGAGCTGGTCGGCCTGGCCCGCTATCCGGTCACGCAGATGCCCGATCAGCACGGGGAAACCGGACTCGGTGTTGAGCATGTGGTCATTGGTGCGGACCGCGTGCAGTCGCAGCGTCGACGAGACGGGCACGACCTCGGCCTCCAGCTCGGCGGTCGAGAGGTGCCGGCGGTCGATGTCGGCGATGCGCCGCCAGTGCGGGTGGAGATCGGTTTTCGTCAGTGCGCACACGATGTTCGGGCACACCTGCGCGGCGTGCCGGAGGAAGTCCAGTTCGGACGCCGTGAACTCCGCGCCGGCGTCGGAGACGAACACCACCGCGTCGGCCAGCGACATGGCGGCGATGATGGCCGCGCCGTGCATGGAAGCGAGCCCGCCCACGCCCGGCGTGTCCACCACGACCAGGCCACCGGCGAGCAGCGTGCGCGGGACGCCCACCTCGGCGTAGCTGATCTGGCGCCGGTTGCCCTGGTCGCAGACGTAGTCGGCGAGCCGGTCGACCGGGACGGGCGTGCTGTCGGCGGGCACGTCGTCGCCGAACTCACGCACGATCATCGCCGCGGGTACCTCGGCGTAACGCACGATCGTGGGCACCGTGGTGGCGATGTCGTCGTCGGTCGGGCACACCGACGCGTTGAGCAGCGCGTTGACCAGATGACTCTTGCCCTGCTTGAACTCTCCGACCACGAGCACCCGGACGCCGTCCTCGGCCAGTCTGCGCCGCGTCTGGCGCAGCCGGGCGCCGAAGTCCGCGCGGCCGTAGGCCAGTGCCGCCTGGAGCGCGAGGTCGACGACCTCGATCGCTGCGGGTACCGACAAGTGCTACTCCCTCGAAGATCCTTCTCGTGAACACCGGTACCCGGCCCAGGCGTGGTGCCTGGGCCGGATCGGTGCCGTCCTACAGGTGCAGACCGTTGAGCAGGTCGACGTCGTTGTGGCTCAACAGGTCGAGGTCGTTCAACGTGTCGTCGACGTTGACCAGGCCGTGCTGGTTCGTGTGGTCGATGTCGACGTTGTGCTCGTGCTCCGGGCGGTACGACGAGTCGACCGTGGCCGGCGAATGCTGGTGAGTCACGTTGTGTGAATCGCTTTCGGAATTGTTGCCGGAGTTGTCGCCGGAGTTGACGGTGACATCGCCCTGACCGAAGTTGTACACGTTCCCCTGCCCGGCATCGGTCGCGGTGGTGGTGACCGTGTCGTTGTCGGAGTCACCTTCGACGACCGTGCTGTCGCTCGCGACGACGGTGTCATTGTCGTTGCCGTTGTCGCTGCCGTAGTCGTTGTCGAACGACTGGTTCACGTCACCCTGGGTCCAGATGGTCTGGTGCACCGAATAGTCCACGTTCGTGTCGTGGCTGTCGGTGTAGGAATAGTTGTTCACGATGTGGTCGATCTGCCGGATCGCGATGTCCAGGTGCTCGTCGCCGGGCTGTGCCGACGGCAGGGGGCCACCCGTACCGCTCACCAGGACGTTGTCCATCACCAGCGGCAACGCGTCGTGCACGTCCTGCGCGCAGAGCTCGTCGAACCCGTGATCCCGCAGTGCCTGCTGGGGGTTGTCGGTGAACTGCTGCTGCGCCGCGGGATCCCGGAGCAGGTTGAGAATGAATTCCAGCAGGCTGGTCATAGCGCTTGCCTTCTCCTCTAGGTCAGAGATCGTTTCGAATGCATGCCGAACTCCGCGTCCGACCACAGGAACGCTACGACCGCGGCAGCGACTTGCCATCGGTGATCGCTCCGAATTCCACGGGATGCCGCTGGGGGATGCAGAACATACCGCACCACCCGAATGAGTGACGGGGATCGGGGCGCCGAAATAGGGGACGTAGGGGTTGTCGATCTGGACGGAATTGTTGCTAATGTTCCGCGCCGTGGTCTATCAGTTGGGTGTCGACCTGGGCACGACGTTCACCGCCGCCGCCGTGCACCGGACGTCAACATCCGCCGAGGTCGTTGCACTGAGTCCCCGGTCGGCGTCGGTCGCTTCCGTCCTCTACCTCGGCGAGGACGACGGCGTGCTCGTCGGTGAGGCCGCGGAACGCCGTGCGGTCACCGACCCGGAGCGGGTGATCCGCGAGTTCAAACGCCGCATCGGCGACCCGACGCCACTGATGGTGGCCTGTCAGCCGCAGCAGGCGCACGAGCTCGCCGGTGTTCTGGCGCGCTGGGTCGTCGACCGCGTGACCGAGCGCGAGGGCGCGGCGCCGGACCGGATCGCGATCACGCACCCGGCGGGCTGGGGGCCGCACAAGAAGACCCTGCTCACAACGGGTCTGTCCACCGCGGGCCTGGACGACGTCGTGTTCCTGACCGAGCCGGAAGCGGCCGCGGTGCACTACGCCTCGACACAACGGATCGAGCCGGGCGGCACGATCGCCGTCTACGACCTGGGCGGCGGCACGTTCGACGCCGCCGTACTGCGCCGCACGGAGAGCGTGGGCTTCGAACTGCTCGGCAGGCCGGAGGGCATCGAGCGGCTCGGCGGCATCGACTTCGACGAGGTCGTGTTCGACCACGTCCGCGCGAGCATCGCCGACGTCGTGGACGAGCTGGACCCCGAGGACCCGGTCACACTCGCCGCGGTGTCCCGGTTGCGCCGGGAGTGCACCGAGGCGAAAGAGGCGTTGTCCACCGACACCGAAGTGACCATCCCGGTGCTGCTGCCCGGAACCCGTGCGCAGATCCGGCTGGTGCGCACCGAGTTCGAGGCGATGATCCGTCCCGCTCTCCTCGACTCGGTCGAGGCACTGCGACGCACCGTGCACTCCGCCGGGCTGGCCCCCGACGACCTGGCCGGGGTCCTGCTGGTCGGCGGCTCGTCCCGAATCCCGCTGGTGACGCAGCTGATCTCCAAGGAACTGGGCCGCCCGGTCGCCGTGGACACCGACCAGAGCACCTCCGTGGCGACCGGCGCCGCACTGGCCGCGTTCGACGCCCGCCCGGTGATCACGCGCGCCACCCCGCCAACCTGCCCCGTGAAGACGACCGCGCCACTCCCCGTTCCCCCACCGCGCCGCCGCAAAGGTCCCAAGATCGTCCTCGGCGCCGCGGGCGTCATGGCCATCGGCATAGCCGCGCTCGCCGCAGTGGCCTGGACGAACCGTTCGACCGACACGACCGCCCCCGACGATCCGAACCAGCCCAGGCCCACGGCCCCCAACGCCCCAGCGGAGCTGAACGTCAAGGCGACCGTGCCGCAGCACCCGACCGCGTCCGCACGCCGCACCACCCCGAGCACACGCACGACCGCGCCGACTTCAAACCCCAAACCTGCCGCGAGCGCGTCACCCACCACCGCGGTGCCCCGCGTAGAGCAACCGGGCCCTACCGTCGCACCGCCGCCTGCGACGACCTTCACGCCAGAGCCGCCGGTCACCAGCAGCACCGAGCCCCCGCCGCCCCCGCCCGACCCGACCAGCACGCACCCGACGCAGGAGCGACGGCCACGGTGACGATGGACCTGGTCCGCGCGGTGATCGCGCCGCGCGTTCAGCTCGTCCGCCGGGTAGCGGGTGTCGAACACGAACCTGCCACCCGGCCGGAACCGAATCAGCTGGTGGCGTCGATCGTGGCGCTCGCCAGCACCAGATCGCCCGCAGTGTCCTCGCGGTAGATCGCCACGGCCTGACCGGGCGCCACGCCCTTGAGGGGCTCGCGCAACTGCACCTGCAGCACACCGTCCACCAGCTCGGCGACCGCCGGAGCCGTGCCACCGTGCGCGCGCACCTGCGCGACGCACTCGACCGGTCCGTCCAGCGCCACGTGCGTGATCGGGTCGGACGCCGAAATCCCGGTCACCGAGAGCTTTTCCAGCGAACCGACGCGCACGGTGCCGGACACCGGCTCCAGCGCCAGCACGTACCGAGGCCGGCCGTCAGGCGCCGGAGCGTCGATGCCGAGGCCCTTGCGCTGCCCCACGGTGAACTCCTGCACGCCCGCATGGCGGCCGAGCACCGCCCCGGTCTCGTCGTCGATCAACAGCCCTGGCCGGGTCTCCATCCGGCCGGCCAGGAACTTCTGCGTGTCCCCGTCCGGGATGAAGCAGATGTCGTGGCTGTCCGGCTTCTTCGCCACGGACAACCCGCGTGACGCGGCCTCGACCCTGACGAGCTCCTTGGTCGTGTCCCCCAACGGAAACATCGCGTGCGTGAGCTGGTCCGCGGTCAGCGACGCCAGCACGTACGACTGGTCCTTGCCCAAGTCAGCCGACCGCCGGAGCTCCGGACGGCCGTCGACAACAGCCAGCCGTGCGTAGTGGCCGGTGCAGACGGCGTCGAAGCCGAGGGCGATCGCCTTGTCCAGCAACGCCTCGAACTTGATCCGCTCGTTGCAGCGCAGACAGGGGTTCGGCGTGCGTCCGGCCGCGTACTCCGCGACGAAGTCCTCCACGACCTCTTCGGTGAAGCGCTCGGCGAAGTCCCAGACGTAGAACGGGATCCCCATCATGTCCGCCGCGCGGCGGGCGTCGTGGGCGTCTTCGATCGTGCAGCAGCCACGCGCGCCGGTGCGCAACGTGCCGGGCTTGGCCGACAACGCGAGATGCACGCCCGTCACGTCGTGTCCCGCTTCGACGGCGCGTGCCGCCGCCACCGCGGAGTCGACACCACCGCTCATCGCCGCGAGGACCTTCACTGCTTGACCACCTTCCGGGAACGCCTCATACCTGCCAAGCCCGCCGTGCGGGCCCTCTCCACCACCGGGCCGATGACCGACGCCAGCTTTTCCACGTCCGCGTGAGTAGACGTGTGCCCGAGCGAGAACCGCAGGGATCCACGCGCCAACGCGGGTTCGACGCCCATCGCGAGCAGCACGTGGCTCGGCTGCGCGACACCGGCCGTGCACGCGGAACCGGTCGAGCACTCGACACCGCGCGCGTCCAGCAGCATCAGCAGGCTGTCGCCCTCGCAGCCGGGGAACGTCAGGTGGGCGTTGCCGGGCAACCGGTTCACCGGGTCGCCGTTCACGATCACGTCCGGCACCACCGCGCGCACCGACGCGATCAGCTCGTCCCGCAACGCCGCCAGCTCGGCGGCCCTCGCGGCCTGTTCGTCCACCGCGATCCGCACCGCGCGAGCCAAACCGACGATCGACGGCACGTCCAGCGTGCCGGACCGCACGTCGCGCTCCTGGCCACCGCCGTGCAGCAACGGCGCGCACTTCACGTCACGCGCGAGCAGCAGCACACCAACGCCGTACGGGCCGCCGACCTTGTGGCCGGTCATCGTCAACGCGGAGGCGCCGGAGGCAGCGAAATCGACCGGGACCGCGCCCACGGCCTGCACCGCGTCCGTGTGGAACGGCACACCACGAGAAGCGCAAACAGCAGCGATGTCGTGCACCGGGTTGATGGTGCCGACCTCGTTGTTCGCCCACATCGTCGTGACGAGCGCGACGTCGTCGTCGAGAGCGTCGGCGACCGACTCCGCGGACACCCGCCCGAAACGGTCAGTCGGAAGCCAGGTGACCTCGGCGCCCCGCTGCTCCAGCCACTCGACGGCGTCCAGCACAGCGTGGTGCTCGACGGCCGAGGCCAGCACGCGGCGCTTGCCGCCTGCCCAGTAGATGCCCTTGACCGCGAGGTTGTCGCTCTCCGTGCCACCACCGGTGAAGAGCACCTCGGACGGCCGGGCGCCCAGGGCGTCGGCGATGTTCTCGCGGGCCTCCTCGATCGCACGCCGCGCCCGCCTGCCGGAGGTGTGCAGCGACGAGGCGTTGCCCGTGGTGGACAACGCCTCGGTCATCGCCGCGACCGCCTGCGGGTGCATGGGGGTCGTGGCGGCGTGGTCGAGATAAGCCATCAGGGCTCAAGGGTAGCCCGCATGCGGGGTCCGGTCAGAATCGCTCCCACCACCGCCAACGCCGCCATGGACAGGTTCAGCACGACCACACCCGCGGTCGGTGCGGTCGCCACGACCAGTACGCCACCGATCCCGATCATCGCCGCCGAGCCGAGCATGTCGCAGATCTGCAGGGCGGCCGAGTTGAAACCGCGATCCTCCTCGGGTGATGCCGCCATCATCAGCACGCCGACGCTGGACGTCGCCATGCCCATGCCCGCGCCCGCGACCGCCCACAGCACCGGCGTCAGGAAGGCAGGACCCCAGCTCGGTGCGATGAGGGTCACGGCGGCCATACCGGTCGCGGTGAACAGGAAACCGACGCGCACGAGAGTGTGGCGCTCGATCTCAGGGTGCCGTGACGCCCACATCGAGGCACTGGCCCAGCCGAGCGCGCTCAGCGTCAGCGGAATGCCCGCTTCCAGCGGCGAGTAGCCGTGCACGACGGTCAGCGTGAGCGGGATGAAGCCCTCGACCGCGAAGAACGTGCCGGCCAGCATGCCTCTCGCGAGGATCGTGACCGGAAGACCTCGACGGGCGATCAGCGTGCCCTTCGGCAGCAGGATGCGCAGTGCGGGCGCCAGCAGCAGGAACGCCAGTGCGAGCAGCCACCACGTGCGGTGCTGCAAACCCCAGCTCAGGCCGGCCACACCGACACCGACCGCCACTGCGGCGAGCGGCAGGTACTTGCGCAGCGGCGGAGTCGCGTCGTGCGGAGGCAGTGACTTGAGCACGGGAACGAGCAGCACGCTGCCGATCAGCACCAACGGCACGATCGCGAGGAACACCAGCCTCCAGGTCAGGTGCTCGGTCGCCCAGCCCGCGACCGCCGGACCCACCAGCGACGGCACCACCCACGCCGCGGACAGCGCACCGAAGACCGCCGGCCTGTCGCTCTCGGGGTAGGCCAGCGCGATCAACACGTAGATCGCGACGATCAGGAAGCCCGCGCCGAAGCCCTGCAGAGCCCGGCCGGCGAGCAGCACGGTCATCGTCTCCGCCATGCCCGCGACGACGAGCCCCGCGAGGAACAGCACCACGCCGATCAGGACCGCGGGCTTCGGTCCCCGCCGGTCGGAGAGCCGTCCGGAGAAGACCGTCGCGATGACGCTCGCCGCCAGGTTCGCGAGGAACGGCCACGCGTAGAGCGCCTCGCCCTTCAGCTCGCTGACCATGGTGGGCATCGCCGTGCCGACGCCCATCGCCTCGAAGGCGAGGAGCGTGACCAGCAGGAGGATGCCCGTCGTGGGCCAGCGGCGTTCAGGCGACCAGAGGCGTGATGGTGCGCGCGCGGTGAGAGTCACCCGTTGATGGTGCTATCTCCAGTTCGGTCGAGGTCAAGCGGTTTGATTGCTCTTCGGCAAGTTTCGCCAGTTCCCTGCGGTTCTCCGCACGGCCGGGAGCGATCTCGTCGAGCACGTGCACCTCGACGACCAGACCCTTGATCTTCAGCACCCGCCGGACCGAGTCGACGAGCGTGTCACTGCCGATGAACGCCGGCTGCGTGGTCACGTGATCGCCGATCCGGTACCGCAGCACGATGGGCCGCACCGGCACACCGGCGTCCAGCGCGGCCTGGAACAGCGCCGGCTTGTAGTGCCCTGACGCGAGCCCGCACCATGTCGTGCCCTCGGCGTGGATGCCGACCGCACTACCGTTGCGCAACGTCGCCGTCAGCTCGTTCACCGTCTGGGGCAGCTCACGCAGCTTCTCGCGGTCCAGGTAGACCGTGCCCGCCGCCGTGATGATCCTGCCGAGGACCGGCCAGCTCTTGATGTCCTTCTTGGCCACGAGCCGGATCGGCTGCACGGAGTCGATCGCGAGCTCGTCCAGCCAGGACACGTGGTTGCTCACGACGAGCACCCCGCGCTCCGGCATCGCCTGGAACTTCTTGGCCCCGTGGACCCGCAGCCTGACGCCGAAAGCGCGCAGAACCGCGTGGAACCACAGGCGGATGACGCTCTCGCGCTGCTTGCTCGGCAGCAGAAGCGCCACCGCGATCCACACGCCGCACAGAAGCGCCGTGAGAGCCGTGACCGCCCGCCAGACCTGCCTGAACGCGCCGACCTGGCCGGGCGCACCGCTGACGCACCCGTCACCGCACGGCGACGCGGGCATCCAGGCGTGACTCATGCTGTCTCCCCCAGGAAGAACTTGAGGTAACGCTGATCCACGTGGTCCATGCCGAGCAGGATGAAGAGGTCGGCGACCCCGAAGTCCGCGTCGAGCGCGGGCCGCCCGCACACCCACGCGCCGAGCCGCAGGTAGCCCTTCAGCAGCGGCGGCAGCACGGTCTTGGACGGGCGCACGATCTGGTCGACGTCCCACGGGTTGTGCGGCGTGACGCGGTACTGCTCGGGCGCCAGGTGCTTGGCCTGCACCGTGTCCCACACACCGGCCGCGAAGCTGCCGCCGTCCTGCAGCGGGATGGACGCACACCCGACGAGCCACTTGTGGCCGCTGAGCAACATGTACCGCGCGATGCCCGCCCACACGAGGCTGACGACGGCGCCGTTGCGGTGGTCGGGGTGCACGCAGGAGCGTCCGGTCTCGACGATGCTGGGCCTGAGTTCCTTCAGGCTGCCCAGGTCGAACTCGCCGTCGCTGTAGAGCCGCCCTGCGTCCTTGGCGCGCTCCGGCGGCAGCATGCGGTAGCCGCCGACGATCTCGCCGGTGCGGTCGTCGCGGACCACGAGGTGGTCGCAGTGCTGGTCGAACTCGTCAACGTCGTGGCCGGGCACGCTGGTGTGCAGCGTCGCCCCCATCTCACCGGCGAACACCTCGTAGCGCAGTCTCTGCGCGGCGACGACTTCTTCGCTGTCACGAGCGACGAGGAGGGAGTAGCGGGGAGCGTCCTTGTCCTGCTGTGCAGGGGTGCTGACAAGCAGTTCCGGCTGCGTCATACGAACCAGGGTGAAGCCGGATTGGCGAATGACAGCAGGTCAAACCGATGACCTCTCAGTGGCAGTCGGGTTAACCGCCGGTGGTGTCAGAGCCTGGTCGTCGGCACGCCTGTGCCTCCGCCCTCGAAACAGGCGAATGGCCGCCCCGCCGAGGCGGGACGGCCATTCGTGAGCGGGAGTGCTCAGCCCTTGCGCTTCTTGACCTCGTCGGTCAGCTGCGGCGCGACGTTGAACAGGTCGCCCACCACACCGAAGTCGGCGATCTCGAAGATCGGGGCCTCGGGGTCCTTGTTGACCGCGACGATCGTCTTCGAGGTCTGCATGCCCGCACGGTGCTGGATGGCACCGGAGATGCCCAGCGCCACGTACAGCTGCGGCGAGACCGTCTTACCGGTCTGGCCGACCTGGAACTGGTGCGGGTAGTAGCCCGAGTCGACGGCGGCGCGCGAGGCACCGACGGCGGCACCGAGCGAGTCGGCCAGCTCCTCGACGACGGAGAACTTCTCCGCCGAGCCGACACCGCGGCCACCGGAGACGACGACCGAGGCCTCGGTGAGCTCGGGGCGGTCGCCACCGACGACGGCCTCGCGCGAGGTCACGCGGGCGGACTTGGCGGCGTCCACGGAGACGGAGACCGACTCGTCCAGCACGGCGTCCGCGGCCGACTCCTCGGCCTCGACGCCGCCGGGGCGGACGGTGATGATCGGGGTGCCCTTGCTGACCTTCGCCTTGACGACGAACGCGCCACCGAAGATGGACTGCACGCCGGTGCCGTCGGCCTCGACGTCCACGACGTCGACCAGCCAGCCGGAGTCGATGCGCACGGCGAGACGGCCGGCGACCTCCTTGCCCTCGACGGTCGCGGAGACGAGCACCGCGGACGAGTTCGGGGCGAGTGCGGCCAGCGCGTCGACCTTCGGGGTCGTCAGGAAGTTGACGGCGTCGTCGGACTCGACGGCGTAGACCTTCGCCGCGCCGTACTTCCCGAGCGACTCGCGGATCTTCGACGCGGTGCCGGGCGCGCCCACGACCACGGCGGCCGGGGTACCCAGGCGGCGCGCGGCCGTCAGCAGCTCGTAGCTGACCTTCTTGACGTCGCCGTCGACGTGGTCGACCAGGACCAGGACTTCAGACATTTCTCTTCCCTCCCAATCCTTCTCAGATGAGCTTCTGGCCGACGAGGAACTCGGCGATCTTCGCGCCGCCGTCGCCACCGTCCTCGACGCGCTGACCCGCGCTGCGCGGCGGCTTCGGGGCCGCCTCCAGCACCTGGGTCCACGCACCGGACAGGCCGACCTCGGACGCGTCGATGCCCAGGTCCGCCACGGTGAGCGTGGAGACGGGCTTCTTCTTCGCGGCCATGATGCCCTTGAAGGACGGGTAACGCGGCTCGTTGATCTTCTCGGTCACGGAGACCACGGCCGGGAGCGACGCCTCGAGGAACGCGACGCCCTCGTCGGTCTCGCGCTCGCCCTTGATCGTGGTGCCCTCGACGGTGACCTTGCGCAGCTGGGTGACCTGCGGCAGGCCGAGCAGCTCGGCGAGGATTGCCGGAACAGCACCCGCGCGGCCGTCGGTCGCCTCGTTGCCCGCGATGACCAGGTCGACGTTCTCGACCGTGCCGATCGCCTTCGCGAGGACCTTCGCCGTGGCCAGCACGTCCGAACCGTGCAGCGCCTCGTCGCTCACGTGGATCGCCTTGTCGGCACCCATCGACAGCGCCTTGCGAATGGCGTCGGTGGCGCGGTCGGGACCCATCGCGATGACGGTGACCTCGCCGCCGTGGGCTTCCTGCAGCTGCAGAGCCTCTTCGACGGCGCGCTCGTTGATCTCGTCGAGCACTGCATCCGCGGACTCGCGGTCAAGGGTGTGGTCGGCGTCGGTGAGCTTGCGCTCGGACCAGGTGTCAGGCACCTGCTTGACCAGGACAACAATGTTCATAGGTCCTCTTCGACCTCCTGCGGACGGGCGGCGACGCTTGCGCGGAGGACTCTAGGGACTGCGCCGCCGGGTGTTCACGACCCTGCCATCACCCGGATGTTACCCGCCAGTAGCACCCCTGCAAACGGCAGCAAGCACCCTGCTAGCGTGACAGTTGTCACCCCTGCACGACACCTTTTGAGACCTAACCCATTCGGGGGACTACGCTGGCTCGTCATGTACCGGCGGGTAGCTATCGTGACCGACTCCACGGCCTGTCTCCCGGTGAAGCTGACTGATCAACTCGGCATCGAGGTGGTCCAGATCCAGGTGCGGATCGGCGACCACACCGACGACGAGTCCCGCATCCCGGTCCCCGAGCTGGTCTCGGCCATGCGTTCGAACGTTCCCGTGGCGACGATTCCGCCCGATCCCGGCGCGTTCTTCTGGACGTACTCCGACCTGGTGGCGCAGGGCGTCCGCTCGATCGTGTCCGTGCACGTGTCCGGCCGGCTGTCCGCGACCGTCGAGGCGGCCCGTACCGCCGCCGCCCAGGTCCGCGTGCCCGTGCACGTCATCGACACCCACACCTGCGGGATGAGCATCGGCTACGCGGTCCAGGCCGCCGCCAAGGTGGCCGAAGCGGGCGGCGGCGTGGACAGAGTGCTCGCGACCGCACAGCGCCGCTTCGACAGATCCACCGAGCTGATCTACGTGGACACGCTCGAGTACCTGCGGCGCGGCGGCCGCATCGGTGCCGCGGCGGCCCTGGTCGGCTCCGCCCTGTCGATGAAGCCGCTGCTGACCATGGCCGACGCCCAGATCACGCCGCTGGACCGCGTGATGGGCGCCGACCGCGCGCTGAACCGGATGCTGGAAATCGCGATCAAGCGGGCGGGTGCCGAGACCGTGGACGTCGCTGTGGAGCACTTCGACGCGGCCGAGAAGGCCCAGCGGTTGCTGCGCAAGCTACGGCGCGGTGTGCCCAACGTCCGCCAGTTCATGTTGACGCAGGTCAGCTCGGCCATCGGCGCCCACGTGGGCCCCGGTGCACTGGGCATCACCGTTTCGCCGGTCTGATCTTCGGGAACTCCGGGTGCTGTTCCGTCCGTTGAACTGGACGTAACGGACACCTGGAGGACCGATGGCCTCGTTCATGGACAAGATCACCAGGTTCCTGCGCAGCCCGCAGGGCCACAAGCTACAAGCCAAGGCCCGGCAGATGGCTCAGGACCCGCGCAAGCGCGCCAAGGCCGAACAGTTGCTGCGCAAGCTTCGCGGCAAGCGGCACTAGTTGTGTCGGAACAGCGCGTTGAGTTCGTCGCAGCTCAGGCCTTCGCTCGCGCTGTCGTAGGTGCCCTTCGTCAGCAACTCCTCGGCTGCCTTCTTGGCAGCCGCGTAGGCCGCTGAGGCGAGCGCTTCACCGACGCTGATCCTGGCCGCGCCCGCGGCCGCCAGCTCGTCGACCGCGGGCGCGCCGGGCCCGGCGAGGACGTTGAGCGGAGCGTCGATGCCGTTCGCCAGTTCCCGCACGGTGCCGAGATCGGTCACACCGGGCACGAAGATGCCGCTCGCACCCGCTTCGAGGTAGGTCCTGGCGCGGTCCAGCACGAGCTGGAGGCGGTCCTCCGGCGCGCCGACCTCGCGCAGGTACACGTCGATCCTGGCGTTGATGTAGAGATCCGGGGCAGCTTCTCGTGCTGCCGCAAGACGTTCCTTCTGCTCCTGCGCGTCTCGCACGGAGCCTTCGTGGCCGTCTTCGATGTTCACGCCGGACGCGCCCGCCTCGCTGACCGCCCTCGCGGTGTCGCCGACCTCTTTCGCGTCCTTGCCGAAGCCGGACTCGATGTCCGCCGTCACCGGGACGCTGACCGCCTTCGCGATCCTGGCGACGAGCCCGATCACGAGGTCGCGGTCCACCGCGTCGCCGTCCGGGGCGCCGAGGCTCCACGCGACGCCGGCGCTCGTGGTGGCGACCGCCTTGGCACCGGCCGCCTCGACGATGAGGGCGGAGGCGACGTCCCAGGCGTTGGGGAGGGCGAGCCCGCCCTGCTGGTGGAGGGCGTGGAAGAGCTTCGTGCGGTCAGCGGCGGAAGTCATGATCCAAGTGATATCAGCAGCCACCAATGGAAGTCCGGCGAGTTTCGGACAACAACCGACGACTTTCGGACACCGACTAGTTGCTGCCCGCCTTGCGGCGCACCTCTTCGAACGTCCTCAGGTAGCGCTGACGGAAGTCTTCGCGCTCCACCCACGTCGTCTGCTCCACCCGCTGGGGCGCGGCAGGCGGTGGCAACTCGGCAGCCACGACGGGTTCTTCCGGAACCTGTTCCGGCTCTTCGACGACGTCCTCGACCGGCTCCGGCTCTGGTTCGGGCTCCTCCACGACGCCCTCGACCGGCTCTGGTTCGGCCTCCGCGACCGGCTCAGGTTCGAGCGGCTCGGCCTCGTCGACGATCTCAGGACTGTCGGTGCCGGCCGCTACCGTTGATTCGGGGGCTTCAAGTTCCCCCACGGGGGGATCGAGGTCCCCATCCCGATCGTATCGGTCAGCACCGACACTTTCGGCTTCCCCGACCGGCTCGGCCAGCACCGCCAGCGCCGGTTCCAGCTGCGGCAACCCCACCACGGGATTGCGGTGGATCGGCCGCGAGTCGTAGTCGTCCTCGACCGGCTCGACGGCCACGGGCTTCTCCGCCCACACGCGCTCAGCCGGCACGTCCGAAGCAGAAGACACCGAAGCTCTGTCCTCGCGACGCCGCACCAGCACGTACATCAGCGCTGCCCCTAACGTGAAGGACAGCACGCACAACCCGAAGACGATCCCGACGGCCCCTGCCATTGCGAAGGCTCCTGCCTATACGACGAGGACGTCGACCTGAGGTCCGCCGTCCGAGGGTGGACCCCAGACGGGGTCCACGATCACTCGAGTGGTGATGACGCTGTCCACCCCCTGCTCGGCCAGGTACTGCCGCACCAGGCCGGCCCTTTCCATCGCGAGCACGTCGCACCGGTGCGAGGCGGTCTCGCCGTTCCACGCGTGGGCCACCAACGTCACCGAGCCGGTGGCGTTGCGCAGCACGCTGGCCAGGCTCCGTCGCACGTCCTCGCCCCTGCCCACCAAGGACGACGTGCCCGGCGCGAACGTGATGCCCTTGACGGCATGCGACGAGAACAAGTCGCGCACGTGCTGCTGGGCGACGGCCGGGGACAACAGCGGCGGTGCGGGCGGCTCCATCCGCAGGGGCGCGACGAAGTCCTCCACCGGTACCGGGCCTTCGTGAACAGCGGGCACGGCGGGCGACGACGACAGCGCCGTCGTCAGTTCCTCGCCGTACACCGAGAACCCGAACACCGTCGCCGAAGCGGGCACCATCAACGCACCGACGACCAACGGGACCCAGCGCTTCACGACGCAGCGACCTGTTCCGGTATCAACACCGGGGCAACACGATCAGCGGCCACCGACAGGGCCGCACGTGCCGCGGACAGTTGCGAGTGGACGACCCGCTTCAGCTCGTGCAGCTCATCGGTCCGTGCGGCGACCTCGGCCAGACGGCGATTGGCCTCGCGGCACGCCACCTTCACCACGAACTCGGCCCGCGCCTTGGCCAGCGCCTCCTGCTCCCGCAGGTGCTGCGCGGCCTCGTTGCGGCGGCGGGTCATGGTGAGCTCGAAGAACTGCTGCGCCTTCTCGCGCTTGCGCTCGGAGTCGGCCTCCAGGGAGTTGCACTGGAGAGCGGTCTCACGCAGCAGCCGGTCGGCGTCGGTCTGCGCCTGGGCCACCGCCTCGGCGCACTCGCGCTCCACCTCGTCGGCGCGCTGGCGGTGCTGGGCTTCGAGGTCGGCGCAG
The DNA here is from genome assembly GCF_012184385.1 of Lentzea indica. Taxonomy (GTDB): domain Bacteria; phylum Actinomycetota; class Actinomycetes; order Mycobacteriales; family Pseudonocardiaceae; genus Lentzea; species Lentzea indica. The sequence continues at coordinate 73,238 of NZ_VSRL01000007.1, read as the reverse complement.
CGGCGTTCCATCTCGATCTCACGCCGTTCCATGGCCGCGGCACGCGTGGCGCAGTCCTGGCGCGAGGCGTAGAGCTCGGCCTCGGCCTCGGAACGCATGGCGGCAGCCTCACGTTCGGCGTCGGCGCGCAACGCGGCGACCTCGACGTCGGTGCGGGCGCGGAGGTCGTTGCACTCGCGTTCGGCCTGCAGGTGCATCTCGGCGGCTTCGTCCTCGGCGAGGCGAAGCATGCGGTGCATCCGTTCGGTGGCGCCCGCGTGGGTGCCGGAGGTGGATTCCAGGCGTTCGATCCTGGCGCGCGCATCTTCCAGGTCCTGGCGCGTCATTTCCAGGAGCTTGCGCAAATCCGCGGCTTGCGCCAGAGCCTCGGCCCTGTCGAGGCTCGTGAAGCGCAGCTGCTCCTCGAGATTCTCGATGTGCTCGATGACCTGACGTCGATGAAAACCGCGGTAGACAACGTCGAAACCGGCGTGCAGCGGAACCAGTTCCTGCTCTTTTGCACCCATGGTCACCTACTCACTCAACCAGGCTGAAGATTGTGCGAGCTTACCCACCGCCAGAACCGCCAACCAGCGTCGACAGTGGACAGAGCGGACACCTGTAACACGTGGAATAACGTCAGTTTCCTGGGCAAACAAGACGCCCGTAGATCAACTCCAAAGAACGAGCAGTCACCCGATTGTGTCAAGTAAGAGGCCTTTCCGAGGGGATCACTCCGCGCGTTCGCCGTACACGGAATGCAACCATCCAGGCGTAGATCACACGAATTGCCATCGATCGGTCGTGGCTACTTCGATCACGCTTGGTTAACCTTCTCGTTCGTGCCCTCACGAGTAGCCATCGTCACCGACTCGACCGCGTCACTCCCGGCCCGTCTGGCGGAGCGGTTCAACATCATCACGGTCCCGATGCAGCTCAAGATCGGGTCGGAGCTGATCGACGAGGCCTACGTGCCGACGGACCGGCTGCTGCAGGCGATGGAGGCGCAGATCCCGATCACGACCCAGCCGCCGGCGCCGGACGCGTTCTTCTGGGCCTACCAGGACGCGTGGGCCAAGGGCGCGGAGACGATCGTCTCCGTGCACGTGACGCCGAAGCTCTCGCCCGCGACGGACGCGGCGAAGGCGGCGGCGGCCAAGTCGCGCGTGCCCGTGTTCATCGTGGACTCGCACTCGTCGGGCATGACGCTCGGGTTCGCGGCACTCGCTGCCGCGCGGATCGTGCAGACCGGCGGCAACGTCCAGCACGCGCGAAGCGTCGCCGAACAACGCGGCCGCGACGCGCACGTGCTGATCTACGTCGACACGCTGCACTACCTGCGCCAGGCGGGCAGGGTCAGCGCGGCGGCGAAGCTCTTCGGCGACGCGCTCTCGGTCAAGCCGCTGCTCACGGTCGTCGACGGCGAGGTGGAGCCGTTCGACAAGGTCGTCGGCAGGGAGCGCGCCCTCGGCAAGCTCGTCGACAAGGCCGTGGCGCTCGCCTACGGGCGCGACGTGGACCTCGCGGTCGAGCACTTCGCGGCCGAAAAGGAGGGACACCAGCTCCTCCAGCTGCTGCAGAAGCGGATCCCGCACGCCCGTGACGTCGTCCTCACGCAGGTCAGCGCGGCCATCGGCGCGAACGTGGGTCCCGGCGCGCTGGCCGTCACGATCTCGCCGTTCTGATCACAGCTGCGCCACTTCCTCGGCGAGGAGCAGGCCCGCATCGATCCCCATGGGCGCGAAGTGGCCGGCGAGCTCGAGCGAGAGCACGCCCTGCAGGCGGGTCCAGAAGGACAGGGCGCGGTGCACGGTCGCCGACGACGCCGGGAGAGCGCCCGCCCACTCGCGGTTCATTCCCAGCAGGACGTCGAACGGGGTCTTCGGAGGGTCTTCCGACGAGCCGGCGCAGACCTCCAGCAACACCGCCAGGATCTCGTTCGAGATCGCGGTGATCTCGTCGGGCGCGTGGTAGCCGGGCACCGGGGTGCCGTAGATGAGCAGATAGCGGTGCGGGTCGCTCAGGGCCCACTCCCTGATGACGGCGGCGAGCCCCACGACGGTGGTGCCGGCCTCGAACGCGGCGCGGACGGTGTCGGCGAGGCTGCGGTAGGCGTCCCGGATGAGCGCGGTGATCAGCTCATCGCGGCCGGCGAAGTACCGGTACAGGGCCGGGCCGCTCATGCCCATCTCCTTGGCGATGGCGTTGAGCGACAACGCCGTCACCCCGGCCGAGGCGATCTGCTCCCACGCGTGCCGCTTGACCTCCGCGCGCACCTGGGCCCGGTAGCGCTCCCGCGGGCTCTCCACCGAGTTCGTCATCAGCCAGTCCTCCCTGATCCGCGTGACACCATCACAGTCTAGTTAGACCCTCTCACGTTCGTTATTGACATCCACCCTGGCCGCACTCTAGCTTCATGCTGTCACAACAGTTAGAGGTTATAACTACAGCGACTGGCCATAACGAATGGAGAGATCATGTCCGCCACCACCCGCACCTCCGCCCACCCGTCGACGTCGACCCTCGTCGCGGCCTGGGCCGTTCCGGTCCTCGTCATCGGCAAGTTCGGCCTGATCTCGGGGATTCCGATCGCCGTCGTGCTCATCGCGAGCCTGCGCGACCACCGTTCCCGGGCACTGCGGTGGTGGACAGGGGCCCTCACGCTGGCCTACGCCACCCCGCTGACGCTCTGGCTCACAGGGCCGAGCGAGGCGCCGAGCCTGTCGAAGTACATGAGCCCTGCGATGACCGCGTTCCTCGCGGCGACCGGTGTCGCCGTCGCCATCGCGCACCAGGTAGTTCGCAGGCGCACTACTGACAAGTAACCTGGCGGGCGTGACCCTCCCCCTGACCGGCGAACGCACTGTGCCCGGTATCGCCGAAGAGAATTATTGGTTTCGGCGCCACGAGGCGGCGTATCTGCACCTCATCGGACACTGCGCGGACGCGGTCGTGCTGGAGGCGGGCTGCGGTGAGGGCTACGGCGCCCAGCTGATCCGCACGGTCGCGCGACGGGTGATCGCGCTCGACTACGACGAGCTGACCTCGCAGCACGTGGCCCGCGCGTACCCGCAGCTCGACGTGCTGCGCGGGAACCTCGCGACGCTCCCGTTGCGCGACGGCAGCGTGGACGTGGTGGCGAACCTGCAGGTCATCGAACACCTGTGGGACCAGGAGGGTTTCCTGGCGGAGTGCAGGCGGGTGCTGCGTCCCGGCGGGACGCTCATCGTGACGACGCCGAACAGGTTGACGTTCTCACCCGGCCAGGACACACCGCTCAACCCGTTCCACACCAGGGAGCTCGCACCGTCCGAACTGGACGAGATGCTGCGCGAGGCTGGTTTCCGCGTTGACGAACTGACAGGGCTGCGTCACGGGAAGAGGCTTGACAGTCTCCTGAACGGACAGATCATCAACGCACAGGTCGAGGTCGCCCTGTCCGGTGCGCCGTGGTCGGCCGAGCTGAAGGAGGCTGTGGAGTCGGTGACGGTGCAGGACTTCGACATCACCTCCGAGGACATGGACACGTCGCTCGATCTCGTGGCCGTGGCGGTGCGCGCGTGACTGCCAAGCCCGTCGAGGGAACGTTCTGCCTGGTCCTGCACAGCCATCTGCCCTGGCTCGCGCATCACGGCGCGTGGCCGGTCGGCGAGGAGTGGCTCTACCAGGCGTGGGCGCACTCCTATATGCCCATCGTGGACATGCTCCGCCGGTTCGCCGACGAGGGCCGTGAGGACGTCCTGACGCTCGGCGTCACGCCGATCCTGGCCGCGCAGCTCGACGACCCGTACTGCTTACGGGGCGCGCACGACTGGCTCGGCAACTGGCACCTGCGCTCGCATCACGCCGGGGAACGGCTGCGCGAGCTGTCCGCTTACGAGCACCGCGCGTCCTCCTGGGCGTTGGATCAGTTCGAAACCCATTGGCGCCACGGGTTCTCGCCCGTCCTGCGGTCCCTTGTGGACACTTCGACGATCGAGCTGCTCGGCGGGCCGGCGACGCACCCCTTTCAGCCGTTGCTGGATCCTCGGGTGCGTTCCTTCGCGTTGCGGACCGGTTTGGACGACACCGCGCTGCGGATCGGCCGCGCCCCAGAAGGCATCTGGGCGCCGGAATGCGGTTACTCGCCCGGCATGGAGACCGGTTACGCGGCGGCGGGCATCCGGCGGTTCATGGTGGACGGGCCGGCGCTGCACGGCGACACCTCGTCCGCGCACCCCGTCGGATCGTCGGACGTCCTGGCGTTCGGGCGTGATCTCGAAGTCTCGTACCGCGTCTGGTCGCCGAAGGTCGGCTATCCGGGCGACGCCGCGTACCGGGATTTTCACACCTACGACCACCCGACGGGCTTGAAGCCGTCGCGGGTCACCGGCAAGAACGTGGCGCCGGAGGACAAGCGGCCGTACGACCCGTTGCTGGCGCGCGAGGCCCTCGATCGGCACGTCCAGGACTTCGTCGAGACAGTCGTGCGGCGGTTGCGGGCGATCGACGGCGGGATGGTCGTGGCGGCGTACGACACCGAGCTTTACGGACACTGGTGGCACGAAGGTCCCTTGTGGCTGGAAGCTGTGCTGCGCGCGCTGCCGGAAGCGGGCGTGCGCGTGACGACGTTGCGTGGCGCGGTCGAGGCAGGGCACGTGGGTGCGCCGGTCGAGCTGCCGTCGTCGTCCTGGGGCAGTGGCAAGGACTGGCGGGTGTGGGACGGCGCGCAGGTGTCGGACATCGTGTCGTTGAACGAGTTGGTGCAAAAGGAACTGCTGGGACTGGACTTCTCGTCCGACGTGAGGGATCCGGTGCTGGACCAGGCGGTGCGCGAGGCGTTGCTGGCGTTGTCGAGCGACTGGGCCTTCATGGTCACCAAGGACTCGGCCGCCGACTACGCCCGCTACCGCGCGAAGATTCACAGCGATCGTTTCAGCGAACTCGCGGCGCTGGCGCGGCACGGTCGTGGACATGCGAGGGCGGCGGAGCTCCGCGCGGCAGACGGCCCGTTCGGGCATCTGGACGCGCGAGGAATGAGGTAACGGGATGCGCGTGCTGATGTTGTCGTGGGAGTACCCGCCGGTGGTCGTCGGCGGGCTGGGCAGGCACGTCCACGCGCTCGCGACACAGCTGGCCGCGCAGGGGCACGACGTCGTCGTGCTGTGCCGTCAGCCGTCCGGCACCGACGCGATCACACACCCGACGGTGGACGTGGAGAGCGAGGGCGTGCGGCTGATCCGCGTCGCCGAGGATCCCGCGCACCTGGTGTTCGAGAAGGACCTCGTGGCGTGGACCCTCGCGATGGGTCACGCGATGACGCGCGCAGGTCTGGCTCTCGGTTCGTGGCGCCCCGACGTCGTGCACGCGCACGACTGGCTCGTCACGCATCCGGCTGTGGCGTTGGCGGAAGCTTTCGGCGTACCGCTGGTGGCGACCATCCACGCGACCGAGGCCGGGCGGCACTCCGGCTGGCTGTCGCACCCGTTGAACCAGCAGGTTCACTCGGTGGAGTGGTGGCTCGCGAACCGCGCCGATTCTCTGATCACGTGCTCGTCCGCGATGCGCCGCGAGGTGGCGCATCTGTTCGAAGTGGACACCGCTGACGTTTCCGTGCTGCACAACGGCATCGAGCCGGGTGGCTGGCGGGTGCGGGCGGCGGACGTCGGCGCTGCCCGGCGTGCCTACTCGCCGCACGGCGATCCGTTGCTGCTCTTCTTCGGCCGCATCGAGTGGGAGAAGGGCATCCAGGACCTGATCGCCGCACTCCCCCGGATCCGCCGTGCTTTCCGCGGCACGCGAGTCGTCGTGGCCGGCGGCGGTTCGCAAACCGAGTGGCTGCAGGAGCAGGCGCGCAAGCATCGCGTGCTGCGTGCCGTGGAGTTCGTCGGCCATCTCTCCGACAGGTCTCTTGCGGCGTTGCTCACAGCCGCCAACGCGGTGGTCTTGCCTTCCCGCTACGAGCCCTTCGGGATCGTGGCCCTGGAGGCCGCGGCCGCAGGAACACCTCTGGTCGCGTCGACCGCGGGCGGGCTCGGCGAGGTCGTGCTGGACGGCGTGACCGGCCTGTCGTTCACCCCCGGTGACGTGGACGGACTCGCGCGCGCCGTACGTGACGTGCTGTCCGATCCGACGGCCGCTGCCGCCCGTGCGCGCGCCGCCAAAGCCCGTCTGGCCACGGACTTCAACTGGGCCACGATCGCCGCCGACACAGCTTCGGTTTACGAGAAGGCTTTGGTGCGCGAACCACGCGTCCTGGGCCGCCCCAAGATCGCTACGGGCAACTTGTTCACCTGAGTCCGCTACAGTCGCCGGTCCCGTGAACAACAGGTGACCGAGGACTGAATGAAATACCAACGCTTCGTGGCGCTCGGGGACAGCTGCACCGAGGGCCTGGACGACCTGCTCCCCGACGGCCGATACCGCGGCTGGGCGGACCGCGTCGCGTCCGTGCTGGACGCGCCGGGCTTCCGCTACGCCAACCTGGGCGTGCGCGGCCGTCGCCTCGACCAGATGCTGGTGGAACAGGTGCCGTCCGCGGCGAGGTTGGAGCCTGACCTCGTTGCAGTGTTCGGTGGCGGCAACGACGTGATGTCCGGCGCGTCAGCTTCGGAAATCGCACGTCGTGTGGACGCGATGGTGCGCGCCGTGACGTCGTTCGCGCCGACCGTCGCCGTCTTCACGTTGAGCGACATCTCGCAGCGGATGCCGTTCGGCTGGCGCATGCGTCCGCGCATCGAGGCCTTGAACGACGCCGTGCGCGTCGCCGCGGTGCGCTATGGCGCGATTTTGGTCGACTTGTGGGACGACGAGTGCGTGCAGGACTCGCGATACTTCGGCCCGGACCGACTGCACCTGTCGTCGCTGGGGCATCGGCGGTTGGCCGGACACCTGTTGTCAGCGCTGGACATCCCGTTCGACACCTCGTGGATGGCGCCGCTGAACGGGACTGCCGCGCCTACGTCCGTGCTGGACCACTGGCGCTGGCTGCGCGATCAGGTTCTGCCGGTCGCTTACTCGCGCTCACGCAACAAGTTGATCGGCCGTCAGCCTGGCGACGGCTTCAGGCCGAAGCGCCCGCAGCTCGCGCCGCTGACCTGACCGCGGCACGCAGCTCGCTGACCGACTTCGCGTACGGGTGCGGGTTGTCCTTGATGTTCAGCGGGAACCGGCCGGACCTGAGCAGTTCGAGCTCGAGCGGCTCGGGGTCCGGCCGGGCAACGCAGGCGACGCGACCGTGCTCCGCGAGCCACGTGCTCACCACAGGTTCGTGATCACCGAACGTCAGCCGCGACCCCACCTGGCGCAACGGCAGGTCGAGATGACAGCCGAGCGTCAGGCGCAGCGTGGACCCGGACGCGTTGCCCCGGAAGTGGTTGCGCAGCCTGGACCTCAGCGTCCGCTTCACCGTCGCGATGCCGACGTACAGCGCGGTGCCGTGCTCGTTCTCGTAGCAGCCATCGGTCGGCACACCCGGCGGAATCTCGTCGAAGAACCACACGTAGACCCCGGGCTCCCGCGGCACGTCGGCCAGCTCAGCCGCGGTGTACACGCGCCCGTGGTCGATCAACTCTGGTTCTCCAGCGACTTCTCCAGCGCCTCCTTGGCCTTGCGGGCCATGTCCGCGATGTCCGCCCTGCGCTGAGCATCAGCCTCGTAGTCGGCGCGCCGATCCCGCACCACCCGTGCCGGCGCGCCGACCGCGATCTTGTAGTCCGGGAAGTCCCCGCGCACCACGGCATGCGCGCCCAGCACACACCCGCGCCCGACCCGAGTACCGCGCAGCACGGTCACCTTGGCCCCGAGCCAGCAGTCCGGCCCGATGCGGACGGGCGACTTCACGATGCCCTGGTCCTTGATCGGCAGGGTGATGTCCTCGGTCTTGTGGTCGAAGTCGCAGATGTACACCCAGTCCGCGACCAGCGACGACGCGCCGATCTCGATGTCGAGGTAGCAGTTGACCGTGTTGTCCTTGCCGAACACGACCTTGTCGCCGATGCGCAGCGACCCCTCGTGGCACCGGATGGCGTTGCCGTCGCCGATGTGCACCCAGCGCCCGATCTCCATGCGGCCGTAGCCGGGGCGGGCCATCACGTCGACGCGTTTGCCGAAGAACACCATGCCGCGCAGCACCACGTGCGGGTTGAGCAGGCGGAACTTCAGCAGCCGCCAGTACCTGACGAGGTACCAGGGGGTGTAGGCGCGGTGGCGCAGGACCCAGCGCAGGGAGGCGAGCGTGAGGAAGCGCGCCTGCATGGGATCGCGGCGTGACCGGCGCCATCGGGTCCACACCGGAGCGCCCCACATCGAAGTCATGAACGAAGACTTTAACTACGCTGGTCGGCGATGAAGGAACTGAGCTGCCGCGTGTGCGGATGGTCGGACGGCAGCGTGCGCTGGGAGGACGGCTACGGGTCGTTCGACATCTGCGGCTGCTGCGGGTGCGAGGCCGGCTACGAGGACACGCTGCCGGAGGCCGCCAGGGCCCACCGCGAGCGCTGGATCGCCGACGGCACGCCGTGGTTCGACCGCAAGGCGCGGCCGGACGGCTGGGAGCTGGGTGACCAGCTCGACAACGTGCCGGAGGCGTTCCGCTGACAAGCTGGACGCATGGCGATCCCTCTGATCATCGACACCGACCCCGGCGTGGACGACGCGTTCGCGATCGCGCTCGCTGCCCGCAGCCCCGAGGTCGACCTGCGAGGCCTCACCACGGTGTTCGGCAACGTCGCGCTCGACCTCACCACCCGCAACGCCCAGCGGTTGCTGGCGCACCTCGGCCGCACCGACGTGCCGGTGGTGAGGGGTGCGGAGGGTCCGAGCGGGGCGGCGGACGTGCACGGCGAGGACGGGCTCGGCGGGCAGGCGCACACGTTGCCCGAGAGCGACCACGAGCTCTTCGGGGACGACGTCATCGGGTTCTTCCGGGAGCGCCTCACTCCGGACACGGTGGTCGTCGCCATCGGGCCGCAGACCAACATCGCCAAGGCGCTCGACGCGGGCATCGAGTTCCCCCGGCTGATCGTCATGGGTGGCGGGCTCGACCTCGGCAACACGACCGCGCGCGCCGAGTTCAACTTCTGGGCCGACCCCGCCGCGGCGCGCACGGTGATCCGCAAGGGCAACCCGATCGTCGTGCCGCTCAACCTCACGCACCGGTGCATCGCCGACACCGAGTTCCTGGCCAAGGTCGACCCGGTGCTGAGCAATCTCACCGGCACCTACCGGGCGTATCTGGCCAACCGGTCGGAGAACACCGGCATCTACATCCACGACGCCGTCGCGGTGGCCGAGGCGATCGGCCCCAGCAGCTGAACAACGCGGCGAGACTCGGCGGCGACGAAGAACCCGTTCAACGCGAGCAGCACAACGGAGATCACGATGCTCATCGCGACAGCACCACCGAGTCCGGCACGTTGCGCGCCACCGTGGTGACCACCAGCCGCAAGCCGTTCATCTCGATCTCGTCGCCGGCTCGCGCCACTCGGCCCAGCTGGTGCAGCACCAAGCCGGACACCGTGCCGTACGAGTCGTCAGCAGGCAGCTCCACGCCGGTGGCGTCCTCGACCTCGTCCAGTCTCATGCGGCCGGGCACACGCCAGTCGTCGCCCACCTTTTCGATCATGTCGGCCACCGGGTCGTCCTCGTCGTGGATCTCACCGACGAGCTCCTCCGCCAGGTCCTCCAACGAGATCACGCCGGCGAACCCGCCGAACTCGTCGACCACGCACGCCAGTTGGCGTCGTTCGGTCCGCAGCCGTTCCAGAACGGCGGGCAGTGGCAACGTCGCCGGCACCACCAGCGCCGGCGAGGAGATCTTCCCGATCGCTGTGTTGGAGCGCTCCTCGGGCGTCAACGTCAGCACCTCGGCCAGGCCCACGACACCGCGCAGGTCGTCGAGGTCGTCACCGACCACGGGGAACCGCGAGTTTCCGGTGTCCAGCAACGAGACCACGCGCGCGACGGGATCATCGAACCGTACTGTGTGGACGTTCACGCGCGGCGTCATCGCCTGTTCCGCGACGAGCTCACGGAACCCGATGCCGTGTTCCAGCAGCCGCGTGAGCTCGGGGTCGAGGTGGCCCCGCTCCCCCGCGTCCTCGACGATCTGCTTGAGGTCCTCGGGTGTCGCGCCCTGCGGCAGTTCCTCGACCGGCTCGATGCCGATCGCGCGCAGCAGCCTGTTCGCGGCCGCGTCGAACAACCGGATCACCGGGCCGGCGATCTTGAGGTAGACGAGGGTGGAGGAGCTGAGGGCCAGCGCCAGCCGTTCTGGCCGCGCGATCGCGAGGTTCTTCGGCAGCAGCTCACCGAGCACCATCTGCACGAAGGTCGCGAAGACCAGTGCGATCACCATGGAGAACGGCACGCCCAGACCGGTGCCGAGCAGCGGCTCGGCCACGTAACCCACGAGCAGCGCCGTCACCGTGATGCCGAACTGGGCGCCGGACAGCATGAAGGAGAGCTTCTGAGTCACGCGGTAGGCACGGTCGGCGGCCTTCGAGCCGGCCTCGGCCATCTGCCGCAGACGGCCGCGATCGACCGCCATGTACGCGAACTCCTGAGCAACGAAATACCCCGTGGCGACAGTGAGCACCACGATGGCGAGCAAGCCGGATGCGATCAACAAGACGCACCCGGCCACGTACTACAGCCATCTATGTCGGCTTCGTCAGGCATACTCCAACACTAGCACGTAGCACTGTACGGTTTAGAGGGACGGAGGTGGCCGATTTGTCCGAATCGCTTCTCAAGATCGGCGAGCTTGCCGCCCGCGCCGGCGTCAGCATCCGCACGGTCGACTACTACACGACTTTGGGCCTGATCAGCCCCACCCAGCGCACCGCGAGCAACTACCGCCTCTACCGCGCCGACGACGTCGATCGCATCCACCTCGTGCAACGTCTCGAGGTCCACGGCCTGCCGCTCGAGGACATCGCCAGGGCCTTCACCGCAGGGCCCGCGGACACGGCCGCGGTGCTCTGCCGGATCGACGCCGACCTGCGCACGCTCCAGGAAGCCGCCGACACCGCGTCCCCCGAAATGCACGGCCTGCTGAGCGTGATCGCGGACCGCGTCCACTCGCTGATCACCATCGCCCTGCAGCTTCCACCCGACCTGCCGCTTTAGTCCTCGAAAATTCGGGGCTCGCCCGGTCCAGCCGCTCACGCCAAGGTGAACAGGCCGCCTCCGCCGCATCTCGACATGGCAGGAAGTGAGCGATGGAGTTCCCGGACACCCCCACCACCGTCAGCCGCCGCTGTTTCCTCGGTGGCTGCGCCGCCACGGCCCTCGCGACAGGCACCGCCCTTTCCGCAGGCACCGCCGCGGCCGCCGAGTCCCAGCCGTGCGGCAAGCTTCCGCCCGGCACGTTCCTCGCGAAGAAGGCGGACGTGCCGCTCAACGGCGGTGTCGTCGTCTACTTCGACGACGAGACGTCCGTCGTCGTCGCGCAGCCGAAGAAGGGCACGTACACGGCGTTCGACGCCAAGTGCACGCACCTGGGCTGCATGTGCAGCGAGGTCGACAACAACCTGATCATCTGCTGGTGCCACGACAGCCGGTTCAGCTCGGTGGACGGCAAGAGGAAGACCGGACCGGCCAAGAAGCCGTTGCCGCAGATCAAGACGAAGATCAAGGGTGACGACATCGTCGTGGCCTGACCTCGCGCGGGCGGGTCCGGAAAGTCGTGCGGTCCGGACCCGTCGCGGTAGTGCCTGCGACGAGCGGTCAGAGGTTACTGTCGAGGACATGGGGCTGCGCAGCGAACACTGGTACGCAGGAGAAGACCGCAACGCCTACATCCACCGAGCCTGGATGCGCCGCGGCGGCCCGTCCGACGCCTTCACCAGACCGCAGATCGCCATCGCCAACTCCGCCTCCGACCTCACCCCGTGCAACGCGCACCTCGACGAGGTCGCCGCCTCGGTGTCGAACGGCGTGCGCGAGGCCGGCGGCATCCCGCTCAACCTCCCGGTAGTGTCGCTCGGCGAGACCAACGTCCGCCCGACCGCGATGCTGTGGCGCAACATGGCCGCGATGGCCGCCGAGGAGATGCTGCGCGCCAACCCGGTCGACGGCGTGGTGCTGCTCGGCGGTTGTGACAAGACGATTCCCGCGCTGCTGATGGCCGCCGCGTCCGTCGACATCCCGGCGGTCGTGGTTCCCGGCGGGCCGATGCTCACCGGCACGTTCCGCGGTGTGCCGCTGGGCTGCGGCACCGACGTCTGGCGGCTGTCGGAGGAAGTCCGTGCCGGCACGTTGTCGCAGGAGGCGTTCATCCGGTCGGAGTCCGCGATGATCCGCAGCCGCGGCCACTGCAACACCATGGGCACGGCCTCGACGATGGCTTTGGTCGCGGAGGCTCTGGGCACCGTCGTCCCCGGTGTGGCGGGCACTCCGGCGCCGGACAGCAGGCTGCTCGAAGCCTCCCACGGCACGGGCCGCCTGATCGTCGAGCTGATCGAGAAGGACCGGCGCCCCAGCACGTTCCTGACGAAGGCCTCCTTCCACAACGCGATCGTCGCGCTGGCCGCGATCGGCGGCTCCACCAACGCCGTGGTGCATCTCCTGGCTGTTGCCGGACGTCTTGGCGTCGACCTGACCTTGGACGACTTCGACCGCATCGGCTCCGGCGTCCCGTTGCTGGTGGATCTCCAGCCCGCCGGGCGCTTCCTGATGGAGGACTTCCACCGCGCGGGCGGGCTTCTGGCCGTGCTGCGGGAAGTTCGTGACCTGCTCGACCCATCCGCGCTGACGGTCACCGGCCGGCCGCTCGTCGACCACCTCGACGACGCGCCGATCTGGGATCCCGAGGTGATTCGCAGCCGTGCCGAGCCGATCATCGCCGAGGGCGGGATCGCGGTGCTGCGCGGCAACCTGGCGCCGTCCGGTGCGCTGATCAAACCGGCCGCCGCGTCGGCTCATCTGTTGCAGCACCGGGGAAAGGCCGTGGTGTTCGACAGCATCGAGGACTTCCACGCCCGCGTCGACGACCCGGACCTCGACGTGGACGCGGACTCCGTGCTCGTGCTGCGCGGCTGTGGCCCGCGCGGCTATCCCGGCATGCCAGAGGTGTCGAACATGCCGCTGCCCAGGAAACTCCTGGAGCAGGGCGTGCGCGACATGGTCCGGATCTGCGACGGGCGCATGAGCGGCACCGCCTACGGCACGGTCGTGCTGCACGTGGCACCGGAGGCGGCCGCGGGCGGGCCGCTCGGGCTGGTCCGCACCGGCGACGTCATCGTGCTGGACGTGGAGAACCGCCGGATCGACGTGGAGGCGCCAGACTTCCTGTCACGCGCGCCCAGTGCCGCGATGACGTCGGCGTTCGCCAAACCGTCACGCGGCTGGGAACGGCTCTACGTCGAGCACGTCCTGGGCGCCGACACCGGAGCCGACCTGGACTTCCTGGTCGGCTCCAGCGGTTCGGACGTCGCGCGCGAGTCGCACTAGGTCACTTCAGCCGATCGACGACCTGCGCCTCGTACAGCGACTCCGGCACCAGCGGACCGGTCTTGATCTCGATGCTGCCCCACGGTCCGGGGAAGTACGGCTGCGACCGCCGCGTGCCCTCGTTGGACACGGCGTAGTTCTGCGCGGTCGGTGGCTTCTGGACGACGATTTCCTTGTTGTAGTCCCAGATCATCGAGTGCGCGGCGCCCCAGCCGTGCGAGGTGCCGTAGTCGCCGCGGTTGATCAGCTTGGCCTGGTTGCCGCGGTTGCCGACCTCGCGGATGTTGTCGAACAGCAGGCCCTGGCTCCATCGCCGGTGGGCCTCCGCGTCGCCACCGTCCACAGTGGCCCGGTGCCACACCACGCCCGCCACGGAGTTCGCCCCGTTGCTGACGAACGCGTGCCGCGCCTTCGAGGCGTGCAGGCCGGTGAACAGGATCAGGTGCGAGTTGGTGTTCGCGGCGAAGTTGTACATGCGGCCGCCGGTGCGGATCGCGACCGGGTCCGTGGCCTGCGCGTCCTTGACCGTGATGCGCACGGACCGTTCGGTGACCACGCCCGCGTAACCGAAGTAGCGGGTCTTGACCGATCGCACCCAGCTGTTGTCCGCGCCGAACACACCGATCGCGTTCCACGCGTGGTTCTCGTCCTCGCCGCCCTTGGTCTCGACGTCGACCCGCAGGCTCTCCACACCGGACTCGGTGACGAGGTTCCGCGAGGTCACGGGTGCGACCGTGGAGATCGTCAGCGCCCGGTCGAGGTGGTTGTAGATCGGCGCGTCGAACGTGAGCCTGCGGCCGTCGATCGCCTTGATCCTGCGGACCCAGTGCAGGTCCATGGATCCGGGCGTCCACTTGGCGTCCTGCACCACACCGCCGCCGCCGACCGCGTTGATCCACTTCTGTGACGACGGGTGCTTCACGACGACCTCCTGGCCGACCCTGAACGCCGCCGCGTTCGCGACCTCCAGGCCCAGCGACCCGACCTGCACGAACGGAGTGGTCACCTCGACCGCTGCTCCGGTCGTCCACGGGGTCTTGGCGTCGCTGCCGAGCACGACGACCGTGCGCTGGTGCGGTGTGTCGCCGCGGCCGAAGAGCGTTGTGGCGTCACCGGAGCCGCGCAGCACGACGCCGCTGTGCCTGATCCGCACGGTGCCGTGGATGTCGTACCGGCCGGCCGCCAGCTTGACCGCGCCGCGATGACCGTTTACGTCGGGCGTGCGAGCGCCGGCCTGGTCGATGGCCTTCTGGAGGTGCGCGGTGTTGTCGCCGGAGACCGGGCTGATCGTGACGACGTCAGGTACGGACGGCAGCGGCTTCTCGCCGTGGTGGTAGCCGACGTAACTGAAGTCCGGCACCCGGTTGCCGTCCTTGTCGGAGGCGTACTTCAGCCGTCCGGTCGCGTCGTAGGAGACGTGGGCAGAAGACCACTGCCCGGCTTGGGGCGCTGGTGGGTATTTGCCGCAGAACTCCTGCCAGCACGCGGGCGCGGCCTGCGCGACCGGGGCGAGCCAGCCGAGCAGGGCCAGCGTCGCGAGAACCTTCGATGTCCTGATGAACACAGGGCTACTCCTGCCACGTCAACGTCGAGCGGCGGCAGTGGGCCGAAGAGTAGCGGTCAACGCTCCCGTTCGACAGTCCGTGGCGCTCCCGTCGCGTTCCTCAGGCGTGCCCGCGGGTCAGACTTTCAGCACCGCTTCCACGATGACGTTGTCGCGGTAGCTGCCCGCGACCCTGTCGAACTCGCCGCCGCACGTCACGAGCCGCAGTTCGGACAACGGCGTCGGCCCGTAGACGACGGCCGTCGGGAACGCGGTCTTCTCCGTCGAATACGTGCTGTTCACGACGAACGTGAGCTTGCTGCCGTCCTTGCGCTCCACCAGCACCTCGGCACCGGGCCGCAACTCCGGCAACCGGGCGAACACGCCGGGCCCCGTCCTCGAGTCGACGTGCCCCGCGATCACCGCGGGACCTGCGTCTCCCGGCGCGATCCCCTTGGCGTACCAGCCGGCCTTGTCGGTACGAGTCGGCGGCTCCAGGACCCCGGCGGAGTCGACCTTCAGTGCTTCGAGGGAGGTGTCGACGCCGATCGACGGGATCCGTACCGTCACCGGCTCCGGCACCTCGTCCGCGCCGGGATCCTTGACGATGTAGATCAACGCGACCAGCACGGCCGCGCCCATCACGAGCTTGCCCTTGCTCATCAGCCGAACCGGAACATCCTGCCGCGCACCGAGAACATCGCGATGCCCACGATGAGCGCGATGACCAGCGCGGTCACCCAGTCCCAGCCGCCGGCCATGCCGCCGAACCCGGTCTCCTGCCCGCCGCCGGGCACGACCTCGGCACCCTTGGCGTCGGTCCGCAGCTCGATCCGCCGCGCGCTCACCAGCAGCGAGTAGACAGCGCCCGGTTCGAGCGTCGCCTCCAGCCGCGTCGAGTCCTTGCCGCGCGGCAGCACCTGCAGGGCGTCCGAACCGGGCAGCATCACGACGTATCCGGTCGTGGAGTTCGCCTGCACGTTCCGGTGGACGAACACGCTTCCGCGCAGGAGGTCCATCTCGGCGTCACCCGCGTTGATGACCCGCAGCCGCGCCTGCCCGTTCGGCGGCAGGCTGACGTCGTCCTCCAGGACCTTCATCGACGACGCGATGTCGAGAACCGTGTACGCCTTCCCCGACTCCGCCCGCACGAGCACCGACCGCAGCACCGGTGAGCCGGGAGCGGCCCCCGCGGTCCGGAACTCGACGACGTGCTCCCCCGCCGCGACGCGTCCGTAGTCGTTGAGCTGGGCGTAGTCGAGGGTGCCGACCGAGACCCCGTCGAGGGTGGCGTCGACGCGTGCCTGGTCCGTGGAGAAGTGCCCGACGCGCAGGTAGGTGCCGGACGCGGCGTGCGCGGGCGCCGCCGACAGCAGCAGCAACAGCACGACTGCGAGCACTCGCACGCGGACCTCCCCTCACCGGACGAAACAACGATAACGCGCCTGATCAGAGTCCGGTGAGGTCTGGCCGCCCGCCGGGATGCGACACGGTGGCTCCGGACGCCTGGACCGCTCGCCGGGCGGCGTCCGCGGGGCTGTCTCCACGCGTGAGAGCGAACGTCAACGCCGCCACGAAAGCGTCACCACCACCAGTCGTGTCGACGACCTCGGCATCCCCCAGAGGCAACACCAGCTCTCCGCCGTCCCACACGAACGCGTTGCCCACGTCGTCCACGGCGAACGCCACGAGCTTCGGCCCCTGCTCACGCACGTCGTGGGCCGCCCGCACCGCGTCGTCCGCGCTGGTGATCGTCCGGCCGGACAGCAGCTCGGCCTCCCGATGATCCGCGCGCAGGACGTCCGCAGACGCCAGCAGTTCGTCCCTAAGACCGTGCGGCGCTCCGTCGAGCACGACACAACCTGTCGCCGCGCGTGCTGCCTTGAGCGCCACTTCAGGCGGTTGCTGCAGCTGCACCACCACGACGGCCGCACGCGCGATGAGGTCGATCGGCAGGTCGTCCTCACGCAGCAGCACGCCGTCCGGGAGGTCCTCCAGGTACCGCCACCCGTCGGCCACGACGTCGACGATCAACCCCGTGTCGCACCGAGGCCGCCGCACGACGGCTTCAGTTCCGATCCCGTCGGCGGCGGCCCGCGCGATCAGCCGTTCGCCGATGTCGTCGTCGCCGACCACGCCCACGAGCTGGACCGGCGCGCCCAGCTGGGCCAGACCGACCGCGATGTTCGCGCCCTTGCCGCCGAGCATCTCGCGGCGTTCCCGCACCGGCGCCGTGCCACCGGGACCCGGCACCTCGTCGACGACGAGGACCAGGTCCCGCGCGATCTGTCCCACCACGACGATCTCGTCCACACTGCTGGGCTACCCGGCAGGGACCCCGTCGACTCCCAGCTCGGACTAGTGCCGCTGGTACTGGTCGGTGACGTCGAGCCCGTCCGGCAGGACCGCGAAGAGATCCACCGGGGTCCGCTGCGACACCATCTCGGTGCGGTGCAAGCGTTTCAAACGGTCCCTGGCGGACGCCACCTCCTGCCCGGACGCGGACAGCACCAGCACGGGAACCGCGCCCAGCGACACGTGCGCCCCGACGCGGTCGGCGTTCCCGCGCCCGAACTTGAGCACTTTCCCGTACCGCACCAGGTAAAGCAGGTTCTCCTCGCCACGCGAGCGCTTGAGCGGCTGCACCTCACCGGTCTCGTCGTTGCGCCCCCACGTGCCGTGCGACTTCGTCAGCCACCGGAAACCCGTCCACGGCAAGCCGTGCACGTCCGTGGCGAGCACGGTCCTGCCGGGCTGGAAGTACTTGGCAAGTCGAATCTTCACGGTCGTCGCGGCGATGAACTCCGAGTTCTCCCGCCAGGTGCCGTCGAGCTCGAGGCGATGCGCGATCTTCTGCACCGCCGGATCCGGCACGGACCTGTCGTCGAGGCACACCAGGCACCGCGTCCGACTGCCGATGCCACACGACCGCGACACACCGCACCAGCCGCACTGGTGGATCTGCACGGGAGCGCCGCCCGGCCTGTCGTACAACAGTTTCATCTGGTCCGACACGATCTGCAGGCACGGCGCGCACAAGGCACACCACGCGACCTCGGTGACCTCCTTGCGCGGCAGCCGGGTCATGCAGTTGATGCACTGCTTCACTTTGCCCTCCCCCGTGGGAAAGCCTATTCCAACGCCCTTCGCAGGCGCGAGGAGACAAGAGCGTGACGAGGATCGGTGGCCGGAAGCAGCAGACGCAGGCGTTCGAGCACCTCGGCGTCCTCGCCGCTGTCCGCGAACGACAGCAGCGCGTCGAGATCTCCTCGCTCCAGCACGCCTTTGCGCACCGCGGCGGCGAGATCGACCCGCTCCTCGCGGATCACCGGCGCGTCCGAACGGGGTAGCAGCTCACCGCTGTAGTGCCGGGTCGCCTTGCCCGCGTCGCCGGATCTCAGCGCTGTCCGCACGTCCAGGAAATCGCCGCGAACCACGGCGTCCAACCGGTACGGCCTCGTCAACAGGACACCACCGAGCTGCGCGCGCAGCCGATGCAGCTCCGCGCGGACCGTGGTCGGGTTCCCACGCTCACCATAGAGCAACAATGCGAGTTGTTCCGCCGTGAGTCCCTTGGGATGCAGGGCAAGCGCGGTCAGCACCTCCGCGTTGCGCAACGTCAGCGACAGCGGCCGCCCGTCGAGGTCCGCGTGCAGCCCGCCCAGGAAGCTCAGCGTCAGCACGTGCTGGCGCGGCGCGAACTGCCGCAGGTGGTGCTCGGCGAGCCGGGCGGCGGCCGACACGAGCTGCGCGACGGCCGGGTGCATGGTCTTCAACGGCCCGCTGACGTCGACGACCCCCAGCAGCAACCCCGTGTGGGGGTCGTGGATCGGGCTCGCCGCGCACGTCCAGCCGTGGTAGGTGCGCACGAGGTGTTCGCGGGAGTGCACGGTGACGGGCTTGTCCGTCGCCAGCGCGGTGCCCATCGCGTTCGTGCCGATGACATCCTCGCTCCAGCGCGAACCCTCGGTGAGGTGGACGCGTTCGGCGTTGTGCCGCACCCGGTTGTCGCCTTCGCACCACAGGATGTGGCCGCGGGTGTCGGTGACGATCATGATCGTCTCGTCCATGGACAGCGTGTGCTTGAGCAGCGGCACCGTCGTCGCCAACGGGTGTGCGCCACGCAGGTCCGCGATCTCGTCCGGTGCGTAGACGACGGGCGCCTCATGCCGGTCGGGGTCGACGCGCGCCGCGAGGGACCGCCGCCACGACTCGGCGATCACCGGCCGCGCTGCTTCGCCGAGGTCCGTCACCACCTCAGGATGACGGTCCTTCTGGCGCCTTGCGTTACTCCTTTCGGATGCAACGTCCGTGAAACGTTGCACTACCTAGCGTCGCCACCAGTTCGCAACGATGCGGGAGGCGAGACGATGGTGCAGTACGCGGCTCCAGGACAACCCGGCAGCGTGGTGACGTACCGCGACCGGTACGACCACTTCATCGGAGGCGAGTACGTACCGCCCGCCAAGGGTGGGTACTTCGCCAACCCCACGCCGGTCACCGGCGAGGAGTTCACCGAGATCGCCCGCGGCACCGCGGAGGACGTCGAGCGCGCGCTCGACGCGGCCCACGGCGCCGCCCGCGCATGGGGCAAGACGTCGGCCGCCGATCGCGCGAACGTGCTCAACAAGATCGCCGACCGCATCGAGGCCAATCTCGAAGCGCTCGCGGTCGCGGAGACGTGGGAGAACGGCAAGCCGATCCGCGAGACGCTGGCCGCCGACCTGCCGCTCGCGGTCGACCACTTCCGCTACTTCGCCGGCGTGATCCGCGCCCAGGAGGGCGGGATCTCGCAGATCGACGAAGACCTGATCGCGTACCACTTCCAGGAGCCGCTCGGGGTGGTCGGCCAGATCATCCCGTGGAACTTCCCGTTGCTCATGGCGACGTGGAAGCTCGCGCCCGCGCTG
Source organism: Lentzea indica (assembly GCF_012184385.1). GTDB lineage: Bacteria > Actinomycetota > Actinomycetes > Mycobacteriales > Pseudonocardiaceae > Lentzea > Lentzea indica. Next base: position 53,372 of record NZ_VSRL01000007.1, on the reverse strand, counting down.
GCGGCGGGCAACGCGGTGGTGCTCAAGCCCGCCGAGCAGACGCCGGCATCGATCCACGTGCTGATGGAACTGATCGCCGACCTCCTGCCGCCGGGCGTGGTGAACGTGGTCAACGGTTTCGGCGTCGAGGCGGGCAAGCCGCTCGCGTCCTCGCGCCGCGTGGCGAAGGTGGCGTTCACCGGCGAGACGACCACCGGCCGGCTGATCATGCAGTACGCCAGCGAGAACATCATCCCGGTCACGCTGGAGCTCGGCGGCAAGTCGCCGAACGTGTTCTTCTCCGACGTCGCCTCGCAGCGGGACGCCTTCTACGACAAGGCTCTCGAAGGCTTCACGATGTTCGCGCTGAACCAGGGCGAGGTCTGCACGTGCCCGTCGCGTACGTTGATCCAGAGCGAGATCTACGACAGCTTCATGGGCGACGCCGTCGAACGCACGAAGGCGGTCAAGCAGGGCCACCCGCTCGACACCGAGACGATGATCGGCGCGCAGGCGTCCAACGACCAGCTCGAGAAGATCCTGTCGTACATCGACATCGGCAAGCAGGAAGGCGCTCGCGTGCTGACCGGTGGCGAGCGCGCGGACCTCGGCGGCGAGCTGTCCGGCGGTTACTACATGACGCCGACCATCTTCGAGGGCGACAACAAGATGCGGATCTTCCAGGAGGAGATCTTCGGCCCGGTCGTCGCCGTGACGTCGTTCTCCGACTACGACGACGCCATGAAGACCGCCAACGACACCCTGTACGGCCTGGGCGCGGGCGTGTGGTCCCGTGACGGGTCCGTCGCCTACCGCGCCGGCCGCGACATCCAGGCGGGCCGCGTGTGGGTGAACAACTACCACGCCTACCCGGCGCACGCGGCGTTCGGTGGCTACAAGCAGTCCGGCATCGGCCGCGAGAACCACCGCGTGATGCTCGACCACTACCAGCAGACCAAGAACCTGCTCGTCAGCTACTCCCCGAACGCCCTGGGCTTCTTCTGATGGCCCGCGTGGCCCTGACCTCGGAGGCGGCGGAGGTTCTCCGCCGCCTCCTGGCCGACCACGGCGAGCTGATGTTCCACCAGTCCGGTGGCTGCTGCGACGGTTCGGCCCCGATGTGCTACCCGGCAGGGGAGTTCCGCACCGGTTCGTCGGACGTGCACCTGGGCGACCTCGCCGTGGACGAGTTCGTCGTTCCTGTGTGGATGTCCGCGGCGCAGTTCGAGTACTGGAGCCACACCCACCTGACGATCGACGTGGTGCCCGGTCGTGGGAGCGGGTTCTCGCTGGAAGCACCCCTGGGAATACGTTTTCTGGTGCGTTCCCGTCTGCTCACAGATGAGGAGCTCTAGCATTCCCGCATGACCGTCCAATGCGGATGCTGCGGAGCCGAGATCACGACCACGGACCGCATCGACTACCGGTTGAACCGTCCGGAGCAACTGATCGGCGTGCCCGGCGAGCAACTCGCCGCCCCGACAGGCGGACTGCTCGTCGGGCCGGACGGCGACTCCTACATCCGTTGTCTGCTCCCGGTTCGGCTGACCGGCGGAACCGAGCTGGTGTTCGGCGCGTGGATGCAGATCAGCAAAGTCGACGCCATGTACGCCCACGCCGTGTGGGACAACGACACCCAGTACGCGAACCTCCGTGTCTCCGGCACGTTCGCGAACGTCATCCGGCCGTGGGACCTGCTCGGCGTCCCGGTAGAGGCGGCGGTCCTCAACGCCGACGAGCTGCCGTACTTCACCTCGCATCCGGTGCTGGAGCACGAATGGGACCGCGACGAGGTGCTGAGCCGCATCCGGCAGCCGTTGCCGGTCCCCGTGCGGGAGACGCTCGGCGAGGTGTGGACCATCGAACGCACCGAGGGCATGCGCTGCGTGGTCGAGGGCCGCACCGTCTGGTTCTCGAGCCCCGGCCGCTGGGTGGGCCTCGACGTCTACGCCGACCGCACGGGCGGCAGCCCGAGCGACTTCCTGGGCGCGGTGCTCGACGGCTATCCGGCGAGCGCCGAGCACTCCGTCGAGCACGACGGCGAGGAGCTGCGGCACGCGTTCTGGCTCAGCGAGGTCATCGACGGCCACGAGGAGCAGGTGTTCCACGGGCACGTCGTCCGGCCCGGCGTGATGCTCTCGGTGCGCTGCGTCCACCGCTACCCCGCGGACCGGGCGTGGGCGCGGCACGTGCTGAACAGCGTCCGGTACATCGGGTGACGGCCTGCCAGTGCTGCGGCGCGGAGATCGACGAGTCCGGCGCCCTCGATCTGAACCTCGGCCTGCCTCCCGAGCTCGACGGCGTCTCCCCCGAACGCTTGGCGGGCGGCAATGTCCTGCTGGCCGGCGATGTCGCGTACGCACGGTGCGTGCTGCCCGTCGAGCTGACCGGCGATCTGGAGCTGTGGTTCGGCGCCTGGATGAGGATCACCGCGGGCGACGCACGGCGAGCGGATGCCGTGTGGGGCGGCCCCGGCTACACGTCGCTGCGGCTGACCGGCACGTTCGCGCACGACATCAAGCCGTGGGACGACCTGGACGGCGCGGAGGTCGTCGCCGAGGTGCACGAGCCCGGCTACCTGCCCGAGTTCGTCGAACACCCGCTGCTCGGCACGACCTGGGACCGCGACGAGGTGCTGAGCGCGTTCCTGGTGGAGCTGCCGGTCTCGATTCAGCAGAAGCTGATCGGCGCGTGGAGCATCGAACGGACCGGCGGCATGACCCCACACCTGCTCGAGGACGGCCTGCGGTTCGTAGGTCCAGGTCGCACGGTGTTCATCGACGTCCGCAGGGCCCCTGGTGTGCCCCCGGACCGGTTCCTCGAGATGGCGCTCGACGGTGCCCCTGACGTGCCTGAGGACCAGCGGTTCCTGGCCCGCGACGGCGCCGAGCTGCGACACGCGCTGTGGCTAACGACCGGCACAGCGCGCCACGAGTTCTTCGGCCACGTCGTGAGGTTCGGCGACATGCTCCTCGTGACGTGCATCCACGACGACCCCGCGGACCACGCGTGGGCGCGGCACGTGCTGAACACCGTGCGTTACGGAGCCTGACCGAACGTCAGCCGCATGTCCTTCATCGTGAAGCTGACCAGCGGCGTCCGCCCGGTCAGGTAGCCCAGCGGTCCGCCGACCGGGAACATCCATCCGGCCCGAACCAGCCTGACTCGTCCGGACATGTGCATCCTCGTGCGCACATCACGACCGTCCAGGCGTTGAGCCGTCCGGCCCGCGGCGGTCCATCGGCCCGGCAACGGCACGCCACCGGTCACCACGACAGCCGCGATCGACGAACCTTGGCCGAACCGGGCGAGCTGCTTCGGGATCGCCCACAGCTCGCGGCCGCCCTGCCGCGACGCCTCGCTGTCGACCCAGATCTGCGGCACCGACACCGCCAGCCGGCCCTGGTCCCGCACCGGGGTGGCCACGAGCAGTTCCTCGTAGGTGAGCACGCTTCCCGGTTCGTACGACACGAACGAGACGGCCACGAAAGCGTTGCCCGCCAACGTGATCATCCTGGCGCCGGACGGAAGGTGGGCGTGCGGTACCAGTTCGCGCGGCACCCGGAACACAGAGATCACGAGCGAGCCGCGCATGTGCCACGGTTCGGCTGGATACCGCATCCGACGACCGTACCGGTTCAGGCGCTGCCCCACCTCGGGCACCAGGACCGTAACGTCAGGGAAGTCCCAAGTTTGCGTGAGTGACCTGGACCACTTGTCGAGGCGGACTCACGATTCCCGCCATGAACGTCCTGCTGGCATTCGCACTCACCGCGAGTCTCACGTCGCCGGTGCACCTGCCTCCGACAGCACCGTGCCCGGAGAAGGTCCCCGCCGGCACCACCTGTTACGAGGGCCGGGACGACAACGGCGCCTACTACACGATCGCCGTGCCGAAGAAGTGGAACAAGACGCTGGTCGTGCACTCGCACGGCGGACCCGACCTGGGCGACCCCACGCCCGAGCGCACACGTGACGACCTCAACCGCTGGGCCGTCATGGTCAAGGAGGGCTACGCGTGGGCCGGCACCTCGTACCGGCGCGGTGGTTACGGCACGCGGATGGCGGCCGAGGACACCGACAACCTGCGCAAGATGGTCAGCGCGATGCTGAAGCCGCACAAGGTCTACATCCACGGGCAGTCGTGGGGCGGCAACGTCGCGGCCAAGACCATCGAGCTGTACAAGGGTTATGACGCCGCGCTGCTCACCAGCGGCGTGCTGGCAGGCGGCTCGCGCGGCTACGACTACCGCGTCGACCTGCGCGTGGTCTACCAGTACTACTGCGGCAACCACCCGCGGCCGTCCGAGGTGCAGTACCCGCTGTGGCAGGGACTGCGCCCCGGCTCGACGATGACCACCGCCGGATTGCGCAGCCGGATCGAGGAATGTCTTGGTACGGCGGGCAACCGCACGCCCGAGCAGCAGCAGAAGCTCAACGACATCCTCACCGTGACGAAGATTCCCGAGGAGACGCTGAACTCGCACCTGAACTTCGCGACGTTCACCTTCCGCGACATCGTGCACAACCGCCTGGGCGGCAAGAACCCGTTCAGCACCACCGGTGTGACGTACAAGGGCTCGCACGACGACGCCGCCCTGAACGCCGGTGTGGAACGGTTCGCCGCGGATCCCGAGGCACGCGCGGCGTTGGCGTACGACAGCGATCTCACCGGGAAGATCGACATTCCCGTGCTGACGGTGCACGCGATCGGTGATCCGACGGCGTTCGTGGAGCACGAGTCCGCGTACCGGGACACCGTGACGAAGGCCGGGCGCTGGTGGAACCTCGTGCAGACCTTCACCAACGAGGCCACTCACAGCGCTTTCAGCGACTCCGAGTACGCCGCGGCCATGCAGTCGTTGCAGGCGTGGGAGAAGTGGGGACTGCGTTCCAACCCGTACCTGATCGCCGCCGGCTGCCCGAGTCACGACAGCAGGTACGGCACGGGCTGCTTCTTCAACCCGGGCTACAAGCCGAACTCCTACGAGTCACGGGTTCTGCCAAGGGCCTGAGGCGTTCAGGCGACGAGAAACCTCCGCACGAGGTCCAGCACCGGGCCGGGCGCGTCGAGCTGCACGAGGTGGCCCGCGCCCGGCACGAGGTGCAGAGCGGACCGCGGGATGGCGGCGGCCAGCTGCTCGCCTCTGATCGGCGGGATCCACTCGTCGTCCTCGCCCCAGCACACGGTCACGGGAATCGCGAGATCGCCGTACCGGTGCTGGATCTCGTCGGTGTACCGCTGGTCGGCCTGCGCGATCTGGCGGTAGAAGGCGGGCTGGCCCGCCTCGCCGGTCCACGACGACACCAGCTCGTCGAGCACCTCGGGAGCGAGTCCAGGGCTGCTGGCCGAGGACACGTACTCGCGCACCAACGCTTCGTGCAGGTTGCCAGGCAACTGTTCGAAAACCGCGGAATGCTCCTGCACCAGCCGGAAGAACGGCGATCCCCACGGCGCCAGGGCAACCGGGTCGAACAACGCGAGCGCCGCGTATTCGGCGCCGTGCAACAGATGTGCGCGCAGGGCGACCGCGCCGCCGAAGTCGTGGGCCACCACGTGTGGCCGGGCCAGGCCCCACTCGGCCAGCAGATCGGCGAAGATATTGCCCTGAGCGCGCAACGAGACGTCCTGCCCCGCCTTCATCTCGGAGCGGCCGTAGCCGAGCATGTCCCACACGTACACCTCGTGGTCGGCGGCCAGGTCCGCGGCCACGGCCCGCCACACGAACGAACTGAACGGCGTGCCGTGCAGGAGCACCACCGGCCGTCCTGCGCCGAGCCTCGCCCAGCGCACCACACCGTCCTGGGTCACGAACTCCTCGGGAAGATTCCAGTCCATCGTCCCGACGTTACCCAAGATCGCGCAGTGCGGCGCTTGACCTCCACTATGGTCGAGGTATGACGATCTTCACCATGAGCGAGACAACAGAGATCGAGAAGCTCGTCGCCACCGTCCAGCACGCGCAGCAGAACGAGCTCGCGGAGGAGTTCATCACCCTCTTCCGCGAGGACGCGATCTGGACCACCGCGCACGGCAAGCGGCTCACGGGCCGCGACGAGATCGCCTCCTTCACACGCCAGGTCCTCCCCGGCGCGACGAAGGAGGCGACCGCCACGTACGAGGTGGCGCACGTCGTCTTCATCCGGCCCGACGTGGCGGCCGTCAAGATCCGCCAGCGTCCGGTCAAGCCCGACGGCACTCCCCTGCCCGACCAGAACGAGGGATCGCCGCTCTACGTTCTGTCCAAAGAGGACGGGAGATGGCTGATCGCCGCCGGGCAGAACACCATCGTGCTCTAACGGCCCTGCAGCGACTTCACCTTGTCGCCGAAGGTCCAGTTCTTCGAGCCGTCCCAGTTGATCGACCAGGTCATGAGGCCCTTGAGCTGGCCGCCGAAGCTGTTCCACGCCTGCCCGACCAGTGAGGGGCTCATGTAGCCTCCGCCGGCTCCCGGTTGCGCGGGCAGTCCCGGGACCTGCTTGTCGTAGGGCACCTTGATCGTGGTGCCCTGCACGACCAGGCCCTTGTTGAGGCACTGGGTCTGAGCGACGAAGCCCTGCACGGTTCCCGCCTGGTAGCTGTCGCCGGAGCAGCCGTACATCGAGCCGTTGTAGTACTGCATGTTCAGCCACCACAGGCGGCCGTTGTCCGCGTACTTCTTGATGATCGGGAGGTATGCGCCCCAGATCGAGCCGTAGACGATGCTGCCGCCCGTCACGTACGCGGTCTCCGGCGCCATCGTCAGGCCGAACCCGGAAGGCATCGCGGCGAGCACGCCGTCGATGATGCGGATCAGGTTGGCCTGGGAGGCGGACAGCTGGTTGATGTTGCCGCTACCGACCAGGCCGGTCTCGATGTCGATGTCGATCCCGTCGAAGTTGTACTTCTTCAGGATCGGCACGACGGTGGCGACGAACCGGTTGGCCACGGCGGCCGAGCTCAGGTCGATGCCCGCCGCCGCGCCACCGATCGACAGCAGGATCGTGGCGCCTGCCGCCTTCGCCGCGCACATCTCGGCGGGCGTGGCGACCTTGACGCCGACGTCCATGCCGTCCTCCCACAGCACTGTGCCGTCGGAGCGGATCACGGGGAACGCCGCGTTGATCACGTTGTAGCCGTGCTGCCTGATGCGGCTGTCGGTGATCGGGGTCCAGCCGAACGGCGGGTGGACCCCGTTCGACGCGCCGTCCCAGTTCTCCCAGTACCCGTGCAGGACCTTGCCCGCAGGGCGGGACTTGAGCGCGCACGTGTCGGCGGCCTGTGCGGTGGACGGGACGAGCACGACGGAAATGAGCAGAAGCAGGGCTGTCAATGCCGAACGGGCAGACATTCGCTCACCTTTCGCGTTCAGGCGGCGACCCGCTGTCATTGAAGCACGAAATGGTCCAGACCTCTACCGGGTGCCGGTCACCCTGCTCGTCAACGGGTTCTCCCCCGGCTCGGGATCCCCTGCGTCTCACCGTACTCAGCACCACCGACAAGATCGGCCGGTGCGACTCAAAGGGCCAGGGTCTCCTCCGAAACCTTCCACAGCTGGGCCGCGGACTCCGGGTCCTGCGCGTAGGCGGCCACGCCGGAGATGACGCCACCGGTGTTGGGCAGTGCCTCGTTGCAGTTCTCGAAGTACCTGCCGGACAGGCCTTCCAGCAGCGGCGACGTGGCCAGCACCAGCGTCGTGGCCGCACCCTGCTCCGGTGTCTTCATCCGGCGCGTGGTCGCGGCCCCGCTCAGCCTGATCCGCTCCTGCAGCTCTTCCTGGGTGAGGTGCCGCTGCAGGTTGGTGGCGATGCTGCCGGGCATCAGCGCGTTCATCGTGATGCCCTCGGAAGCCCAGCGCTTGCCGGCCTCGACACCGAACAGGATGTTCGCGGTCTTGGACTGGCCGTAGGCCTGCCAGCGCTCGTACTCGCGGTGCTCGTAGTGGATGTCGTCGAACACGACCTCGCCCATCAGGTGCGCGGACGAGCTCACGTTCACCACCCGCGCACCCTCGGCGCGCAGCGAGTTGAACAGGCCCAGCGTCAGCGTGAAGTGCCCGAGGTGGTTGGTCGCGAACTGCAGCTCCCAGCCCTCGGGCGTGCGGGTCAGCGGCGTTGCCATCACACCGGCGTTGTTGATCAGCAGGTGCAGCGGGCCGTCCCAGTTCCGCGCGAACGCCTTCACCGAGTCCTGCGAGGCCAGGTCCAGTCGCGCGACCGAGATCTTCTTGTTGCCCGTGGCGGTGATCAGCGACGACGCCACGCGCTGACCGGCGTCGACATCCCGGGCCGCGATGGTGACCTGAGCACCCGCGGTGGCCAGTGCCCGGACGGTCTCCACGCCGATGCCCGACGCCCCGCCTGTGACCACGGCGCGGCGGCCCGTCAGGTCGACGCCCTCGACCACTTCCAGAGCAGTGGTCTCGAACCCGAACCCGGTGGTGATCAGCTCGCTCATGCCAGTTCCTTCGCCTTCAGGCCCAGGGTCTCGACGGAGACCTTCCACAGGTGCGCGGCCGCATCCGGGTCCAGCGCGTAATCGGCGACGCCCGACCGCTTCTCCTCAGTGGTCGGCAACGCCTCGTTGCAGTCCTCGAAGTACTTGCCCGACACGCCCTCGAGCAGCGGCGACGTGGCCACCACCAGCGTCGTGGCCGCGCCCTGCTCCGGCGACTTCATCGTCAGACCGCCGCCACGAATGCGGATCCGCTCCTGCACTTCCTCCGCGGAGATGTGCCGCTGCAGGTTCGTCAGGATTCCGCCGGGCATCAGGGCGTTCATCGTGACGCCGTCGCCGGCCCACCGAGCGCCGGCTTCGACGCCGAACAGCACGTTCGCGGTCTTCGACTGGCCGTACGCCAGCCACGGGTCGTACGCGCGGCGCTCGAAGTGGATGTCCTCGAACACCACCGGGCTGTTCAGGTGCCCGGTCGAGCTGACGTTGACCACGCGGGCGCCCTCGGCGCGCAGCGAGTTGAGCAGGCCCAGCGTCAGCGTGAAGTGCCCGAGGTGGTTGGTCGCGAACTGCAGCTCCCACCCCTCCGGCGTGCGGGTCAGCGGCGGCGCCATGACACCGGCGTTGTTGATCAGCAGGTGCAACGGCCCGTCCCAGCCGCGTGCGAAGGCCTTGACCGAGTCCTGCGACGTCAGCTCCAGGGGAGCGACGAAGATGTTCTTGTTGCCAGTGGCCGCCGACAGCTCGGAGGCGACCTTCTGGCCCGCCTCGACGTCGCGGGCGGCGATGGTGACCTCTGCCCCCGCGGCAGCCAGCGCCCGCACGGTCTCGACACCGATGCCCGACGCCCCACCGGTGACCACGGCGCGACGGCCAGAGAGGTCGACGCCCTCGACGACCTCGAGAGCGGTGCTCTCGCGACCGAACGGGGTGGTGATGCGCTCACTCATCCTGTTTCCCCAACCTTGTCGTACACTGAAACGGAGGTTCCTCCGGTTCGAGTTCCACTCTAAACGGAGGATCCTCCGTTTAGCAAGTGACCCATCAGGAGTGAACAAGTGCGTGCTGACGCTGTCCGCAACCGCGGGTTGCTGCTCGAGGTGGCGCTGGACGCGTTCACCCACGAGAAGGACGTGACGCTCGGCGCCATCGCCAAGAAGGCGGGCGTGGGGATCGGCACGCTGTACCGGCACTTCCCCACCCGCGAGGCGTTGATCGAGGCGGTCTACCGCACGGAGCTGGAGAAGCTCTGCGACGCGGCGTCCGAGCTGCTCGAGACCCACGAACCCCAGGCGGCGCTGCGGGAGTGGATGGACCGCTTCATCGCCTACGCCGCGACGAAGCGCGACCTCAAGGAAGCCCTGCAGGCCGTGATCGCCGCGGGCATGAACCCGTTCGAGCACAGCCGCGCCAAGATGACCGACGCGGTGGCCCTGCTACTGGCCCCGCTGGGCGCGCAGACGAAACCCATGGACCTGATGGCGCTGCTGATCGGCGTCGCGCAGAACGGCGACCCGGATCAGGCGAGGCGGATGCTGGACCTGATCATGGACGGGGTTCTTCACGGCGCTGCTGCTCGAACCGCTCCACCAGCGCAGGCACCTCGTTGAGCAGGAACGTGTAGAAGTCACGCATGTAGGTGAGCCGGTCGTACGCGGGACCCGGCCCGACGGCGTCGACACCCCTCTCGACCGCCGACAGCACGTCGTCGATGATCGAGTGCTGCCGCGAGTACAGGGTGGTCCAGGCGTTGTCGCGCATCCGGTAGTGCTCGCGCCGGCTGCCCGCCACGAAACTCCGCTCGATCAGGCCCATCTGCGCGACCATCTTGATGGCGCCGGACACGGACCCGGCGCTCACACCCAGCTCGTCGGCGAGATCTCCTGCGGTCAGCGACTCCTTGTCAGCGAACAGGAACGCCGCCAACGTCCTTGACGCCATCCGCTGCATCCCCGCGCCGACGAGTGCGAGCGCCAGATGCTCCGCCGCTTCCCTGCGTGCTGTCTCGCCCGTCACAGTGTCCCTGTCTTCAGAAATTTCTGAACGTTCGCTAGCCTCAATCCTAGGGGGAAGGGGCTCGCCATGGCCACAGCACTCGTCGTCGGCTCCGGAATCGCCGGTCTCGCGACCGCACTCAGGTTGACCCGCAGCACGTGGGAGGTGGTCGTGCTCGACCACGGCACCCATCATGATCCCGTCCTGATCAGCGGCCCCGATCGCCACGCCGCGAAACGGCTCGCCGCCCTGCCGTACCCCCTGCACTACGAGACCCGGCACAGCACGGTGACCGCGCTGCACCCGGACCGGTTCGGCGTCACAGTCGCGTTCAACGACCACGACGACGAGTGGTTCGACATCGTCGTGTGCGCCCAACCCTGCTGCCACGCCGAACGATTACCCGGCCTGCGCCTCGAATCCTGGTCCCGTGACCACGTGGCACTGCTCTACCGCGCCGTCCAAGACACCAGGATCCCGCTCTGCGCAGCCGAGCTGCTCGCCGACGCGTTCGACATCCACAACGACGACCACGCCGCTTTTGCATGGTGGGAAACCACTTTGAAGCCGCACACCGTTAGGCGGACCTTTACCCGCGTTCGGTAAGCCTGCGGGTCATGACCACGTTACGGAGACGCACCTTCATCGTGGGCGGCCTCGCGGGAGCGAGCGCCGGAGCTCTACTTCCCGCACTGGCCAACGCGATCGGCTACCCGTTCACCCTCGGGGTCGCGTCCGGCGAACCAGCGGCCGACGGCTTCGTCATCTGGACCCGTCTGGCCCCCAGCCCTCTCAACGCCGACGGCCTCGGCGCATGCCGAACACCAACACCGCCGTCGAATGGCAGGTCGCCACCGACGAGCACTTCACGAGCATCGCCCGCACCGGCACGTTCACCACGACTCAGGCAAGCGCTCACTCCGTGCACGTCACCCTCACGGGCCTGGAGCCCGGCCGCGAGTACTGGTACCGCTTCCGCACCGGCGGCCACCTCTCCCCCGTCGGCCGCGCCCTCACCGCTCCTGCCGTCGGCAGCTCCCCCGAGCTGACCATGCTCTTCGCCTCGTGCTCGCACTTCGAGGAGGGCTACTTCACGGCCTACCGCCGGATGGCGGAGGAACACCCCGACCTGATCCTGCATCTCGGCGACTACATCTACGAGGGCGCGGCCAGCACCACGAGGGTCCGCAAGTTCGCGCCCGCCACCGAGATCAGCACTCTCGCCCACTACCGGGTCCGCCACGCCCAGTACAAGACCGACCCGGACCTGCAGGCCGCGCACGCCACCGCGCCGTGGCTCGTGGTGTGGGACGACCACGAGGTCGAGAACAACTACGCCGACCTGATCCGCAACGACACGAATCCCGCCGGCGACTTCAAAGCACGCCGCGCGGCCGCGTACAAGGCGTACTACGAGCACATGCCGCTCAGAAGCGCCCAGGCTCCCAGCGCGGAGAACATGCTGCTGCACCGCAGGGTTCGCTGGGGCAGCCTCGCCACGTTCCACATGCTCGACACCCGCCAGTACCGCCACGACCAGGCGTGCGGCGACGGCACGAAGGTCTGCCCGGCCGCCGACGACCCGGCGCGTTCGCTCACCGGCACCTCGCAGGAGACGTGGCTGATCGACGGGCTGCGGCAGAAGCTCGGCACGTGGGACTTCCTCGGCCAGCAGGTGTTCTTCGCCCAACGGCTCGCGAGCGCGGACGGCGCGAAGAGCATGGACGCGTGGGACGGCTACACCGCCAACCGCACCCGCATCCAGAACGCCTGGGACACCAACGGCAACAAGGGCACGGTGGTCCTCACCGGCGACGTACACCGCAGCTGGGCCGCGAACCTCATGCAGAACTACCAGTCGCAGAACCGGATCATCGGCACCGAGCTCGTCACCACGTCGATCACGTCCGGCGGTGACGGCAACGCGGCGGACAACAGCCTCAACCCGGCGCTGAACCCGCACGTGAAGTACTTCAAGAACCTGCGCGGGTACGTGAAGACCCGCACCAACCCGACCGAGATGCGGGTCGACTTCCGCGCCGTCGACAAGGTCACCGTCCGCGACTACCCGGTGAAAACCGTCGGCAGCTACGTCGTCGAGGCGAACAACCCCGGATTGCAGGCGCCGTGAAGACACTGCTGATAGCGAGCCTCCTGCTGGCACCCGCTCCACTGACGTGGTCCACGGTCAACAGCGACTCGACCGGCGACCAGGACAACGCGTCCGTCTCGGCCACCCGCAACGGCTACACGGCCGTCGTGTGGGAGGACGACCGCGACACCACCAACCCCACCGACCCGATCCACTCCGACGTCTGGATCCGGCTCTACAAAGAGGGAACCTCGATCTACGAGAAGAAGCTCTCGGCCGGCGGCACCGGGAACTGGCGCCACTGGCAGCCGGACGTGTCGCTGCACGAGGACGGCAGCGCTGTCGTCGTGTGGTCGGAAGACCCTGACGGCAACGGTTTCTACAACATCGCGGTCCGCTCGGTCAGCGCGAGCGGCACCGTCTCCGGTTCCGGCAGGGCGAACGCGAACGCCGACGGCCAGCAGTACTTCCCGAGCGTCGCCGCCGATCCCGACACCGGCGGCTTCGCGGTCACGTGGGAGGACAAGCAGGGCACCGCCGCGCCCACCGTGCGGGTGAGCGGGTTCGCGTCCATCTCGTCCAAGACCTACGAGGCCCCGGTCAACAACGCCGGCGGCACCCACGCCAAGCCCCAGGTCGCGATGGGCGCGGCGGGCAACGCGATCGTGGTGTGGGAGGCGGACGCGAACGTCGCCCGCAAGACCCTCACCCCGTCCGGCGGCGTGAAGCAGGCGCAAACCACGACGGGGCAAGGGAAAAGCCCCGCCGTGGCGGCCAACTTCAACGGCGACTTCGCGGTCGCTTGGGAACAGTCCGGTGTCCGCACGCAGTCCTTCACCGCGGCCGGGGCGTCACGTGGTGCCGTTGCTCAGACCACCGGCACGGACCCGCAGGTCGGCATCGACGACCAGCTGGGCGTCGCGGTGACCACGGCGGAGGCGCAGGACGTCTACACGCACGTCTACAACCCCGACGGCACCACCACCGGCCGGCCGCCGAGGCAGCTCACCGTCTCGAACGCCACCGGCAGGCAGGACGAGCCCGCCGTCGGCGTCGACCCGTGGGGCCGCGTCACCGTCGTCTACACCGACGACAACGACGGCAACGGGTACGACCAGATCTACCTCGGCACCGGCCTGACCACTCAGGCGTGGTGAGTCAGCGCTGATCCAGAGGCCTGCGTCGCTGGTGGACGTCCAGCAGCGACGCGGGCTTCCAGACCCCGTGCACGTCATAGGTGTCCGTGCCGGGTGGCACGATCTCGTCGATCCGGTCCAGCACGTCGTCGGTCAGCACCAGCGAAGCGCCCTCCAGCAACGACTCCAGTTGCTCCATCGTGCGCGGCCCGGTGATCGCCGAGGTCACCGCGGGATGCGTCGTCACGAACGCGATCGCCAGCGCCGGCAACGACACCCCCATCTCGTCGGCCAGCTTCGCGAACTGCTCCACGGCCTCGAACTTCGCCGCGTTGCCCGGCAACGACTCGTCGAAACGATCCGGGGTCAACGTCGCCCGGAACGCCTCGGCCGCGGCGCCCCGCCGATGCTTGCCCGACAGGAACCCGCTGGCCAGCGGGCTCCACACCAGCACCCCCATCCCGAGCCGCCGGCAGGTCGGCAGCACCGACCGTTCGATCCCACGCGCCAGCAGGGAGTACGGCGGTTGCTCGGTCCGGAACCGCATCAGCCCGCGGTTCAGCGACACGTGGTGCGCCTCGACGATCTCCTCCGCCGGGAACGTCGAGCACCCGAACGCCCGGATCTTCCCGTCCCGCACCAGATCGGTGAGCACCGACAGCGTTTCCTCGACGTCGGTCGTGTAGTCCGGCCGGTGCACCTGGTACAGGTCGATCCAGTCGGTACCCAAACGCCGCAGGCTGTCCTCGACAGCCCGCACGACGTAGCGGCGCGAGTTGCCGCTGCGGTTGCGGCCCTCGCCCAACGGGAAGTGCACCTTCGTGGCCAGCACGACGTCGTCCCTGCGGCCCGCCAGAGCCTTGCCGACGATCTCCTCGGACTCCCCCGCCGAGTACATGTCGGCGGTGTCGACGAAGTTGATGCCGGCGTCGAGGGCGCGGTGGATGATCCGCACGCCCTCGTCGTGGTCGTTGTTGGCAACAGAGCCGAACATCATGGCGCCGAGGCAGTGGTGACTGACCTCGATGCCGGTTCCCCCAAGTACGCGATAACGCATCGTCATGCGGGAGAACCTAGGAACTAGAGTCGCCTCTAGGTCAAGCACCTTCGGCGCCCGCTCGTAGCCCGGCACCTATGCTCGGACGCATGCAGTTGAGCATCGGACAGGTGGCCGAACGCACCGGGCTGAGCGTGCACGCGCTGCGCTTCTACGAGAAAGAAGGCATCCTCGCGCACCAGGTCCACAGAGGACCGGGTGGCCGCCGGGTGTACACGCAGCAGGACGTCGACTGGCTGCGCATGTGCATCATGCTGCGCATGTCCGGGATGCCGGTGCCGGAGATCCGCCGCTACACCGAGCTGGTCCGCCAGGGCGACGGCAACGAGCTGCAGCGCCTCGACATCCTCAAGGAGCACCAGGAACGCGTCCGCCAGCAGATGGACCGGCTCCAGGAGTGCATGGACCTGATCACCCACAAGGTCGGCAAGTACCAGGACTACGTCAATTCGATCGCGGCGAAGGCGGTCGGCCAATAGCCTCGAGCTCATGCCCGTCGTGCTCTCGCTGAACATCGCCCACAGGACGGTCCCGGTCGACTACGCCCGGAAGGGCGCCACCGGCATCGACAAGCGCCCGGTCGACGGCCCGCTGGAGGTCTCCCCGCCCGGACCCAAGGGAAGCTCCGGCAGCGGTGTCGCGGGCGACGCGATCGCCGACCTGGACCACCACGGTGGCGCCTACCAGGCGGTTTACGCCTACGCCCGCGAGGACCTGGACTGGTGGCAGGTCGAGCTCGGCGTCGACCTCCGCAACGGCCAGTTCGGCGAGAACCTGACCACGGAGGGCATCGACCAGACCACCGCGCTCGTCGGTGAACGCTGGCGGGTCGGCACGGCCCTGCTGGAGGTCACCTGCCCGCGCGTGCCGTGCCGGACGTTCGCGGGCTTTCTCGGGCAGCACGGCTGGGTGAAGCGGTTCACGCAGGCCAAGCGGCCAGGGGCCTACTTCCGCGTGCTGGAGGCCGGCCTGATCGCGCCCGGCGACGAGATCACCATCGTCCACCGGCCGGACCACGACGTCACCGTCGAGATGGTCTTCCGGGCCGTCCTGACGGAGGCCGACCTGCTCCCCCGCCTGCTGGAGGCAGGGGACTCGCTGCCGCCCGAGGTGATCGAGCTGGTGCACAAGCGCACGACCGTCGAACTCGACTCCTAACCGGCGGGAAAACGCCTGACCCATCGCTTCTGCCACGGCGTTTCCACCGCGCGCCGGTGGTAGTTCGCGCGCGTCCACGCCACGGCTTCCTCCGCGGGCACACCCGCCAGCACGGCCAAGCACGACATGACCGTCCCGGTGCGCCCGACGCCGCCACTGCACGCCACCTCGACGTTTTCGCCCGCCAGGGCTCGCGCGTGCAGAGAGCGAATCAGCCTGATCGCGGCGTCGTGATCACGCGGAAGCCGGAAGTCCGGCCAGTCGATCCAGTCGTGCGGCCACGGCACGTCGACAGGCCTGGGCTGCAGATAGATCCCGTACTGGGGAAATGGCTCCACGAGCTTGCCGTCCCGCAGGCCACGCCCGGTCACCACGGCACCGTCGGGTAGTTCCACCTTCTTCACGAACAGGTCCCCCAAAGTCGTTCTGGTAAGCGAATCGTACGTAATTCCCCCACCAGCAATGCGCTCCCGAACCGGCTCAGCGGGGAGTCGTGTCCACCGTCTTATCGGCGGAACGGCTTGAGCGTGGCGCGGACCTGCTGCGCCGCACCCCAGTCGTGGTCGAACTGGGCGATGACGGCCAGGTGCTGACGCAGCTGGATCAACGGCATCCGGGCTCGCCAGGTGTCGTCCAGGCCGGTCAGCTCCGCGTACACGTCGAAGAAACGCTTCGCCTCCGGCGGATGCGGAGTGCACCACAGGTGCGCCAGGTCGACCTCGGCCCACGTGTAGGAGACCGCCGGGTCGATCAACGCGGGCTGACCGTCCTCGGTGGCGAGGACGTTGTGCGCCCACAGATCACCGTGGGTCAGGCAGGCCGGCCGGGGCGGCAGCAGGTCGGGCAGACGCTCGCACAGCCGTTCCAAGGCCCGCCGGTCCCGCTCGTCCAGCGCCGCACGGACACGTCGCTCCGGCAGCCAGCGCAGCAGTCGGCGCCGGGCGAAGAACTCGTGTCCGTCGGCGGTCCACGCGTTCTCCTGCCGGTAACGACCGAGCCAGTTGTCGCGCTCCCAGCCGAACCTGTCGTGCACCGTCGAGGTGTGCAGCCGCGCGAGCGCGTGGGCGAGTTGCTCCCAGAAGGCCTCCTGCGCCGGCCGCGCCCGCAGGACGGACAACACCAGCACGTCCCGCGTCGCGAGCACGACCTGAGGCGTGGCGAGCACACCGCGTTCCCGCAGAACGTCGAGTCCTTCCGCCTCGGCCGCGAACAGGTCGTCCGCCGGCACGTCGACGAACGACTTGACGAACAGAGGGGGCCCGCTGCGCCGGGTGGCGACGCCGGCGAGCGCCGCAACCCCGCCTTCGACCGGCTCGACTGCCGTGACATCACTCAGACCCGCGGCATGAAGGCGGTCAAGCAGCAAAGAGGCGACCGGCACGAGAACGCAGGCTACTCAACCTCGCCACGTCGTTGCGAGTCCTCAAGCGAACAGGAGAACGATCAGCGGCGGAACGCCTTCCGCCGCAACGCCTCCCCACGCCTGGTTGCGCGGCCTGCTCATCTCCAGCTGATCGGCTACGGCCAGCACCACGCTGCCCAGCACCATGAACCAGGACACGTAGAAGATCAGCGTGCGGCCGACCAGCTCGTGCCCGGTGTGCAACGCGATCAGTCCGGCGATCAGGCCGCACGCCAGGAACAGGTTGTAGAAGCCCACCCCGAACGCCCACAGGCGGATCGCCGGCACGTGCGAGGCGGGCTGGCGGAACACCGAGTGGTGGACGCGGTGGATGAGGAACGCCTCCCACACCCACACGACCACGTGGACCAGGGCCGCGACCACCGCCGCGACCTGGGCGACGACGCTCATGGCTGCACCTCGTGGACGAGCAGCGTCACCCCGTGCCGTGCCAGCGCCTCCATGCCGTTCTCGGACAGGTCGCGGAAGAACGCGCCCATCACGTCACCCACCGCGAAAGCCAGGAACTGCACGGATGGCGTGTGCACGGTGAAGGTGTGCGGGGCGTTGGGCGGGATCGTGATGGCGTCGCCCGGCGACAGGTCGTGCAGCTCGCCGTCGAGCAGCACGGCCATGCGTCCGTGCAACACGTAGTAGGCCTTGGGCCACGGGGTGCGGTGTGGTGGCGCGGCCTCGCCTCGTGGCGCGTCCACCTCGAACAGCTCGTAGGCGCCGTCGGTGTGCTTCCCCGAGATCCGGACGGTGATCTTCGCGTCAGGGGCGGTCAGTTCCTCGCCCTCGCCGACTGTGGTCATCATGCCCAGAAGAGTCCGCGCGCCGAACGAGCGGGCGTATCCCGGAAAACTGGGATGCCCGGACTACTCCGCGCGGGCGCATACTGCGAACCATGTGGGAGGGTCGGGCGCAGGGCGTGCGACGCGACGTCACAGCGCTCGCGAGCGCGGGTCTCGACGTCGCGGAACTGCACGCGGCGGCCATCGCGCTGGTGGACCGCGTGGTCCCGTGCGAGCTCACCTGCTGGGCGTCGATGGACCCCGACTCCGGCGCGATCAGCTCGATGACCAGCGGCGCCAACCGCATCCCCGCGCAGTACGAGCCGGTGCTCGCGACCTGCGAGTACACACCCGGCGAGCCGCACACGTTCGCGTCACTGGCGCAGCGCGGTGACACGGTGGCCAGGCTGGAGGACAAGCGGTCGACCCGCCTGAACGAGGTCTGGCGGCCGCTGGGACTCGACCACGAGCTGCGGGCGCTGTTCCGGGCCGACGACACGTGCTGGGGTGCGGCGGGCATCGTGCGCACGAGCGACTTCAGCGAACGCGAGATGGAGTTCATGGCCTCGGTGGCACCAGCGCTGGGAGCCGCCACCCGTGTCGCCGCGCGAACGGCAGCCCGCCGGACCGGCGCGCCCGCGATCGTCGTGGTGGCGCAGGACGGGACGATCCGCGCGTCGACGGCCTCCGCCGCGCGGTGGCGTGAAGAACTGAGAGGTCGGCGCCGGCCGATTCGCCGTGATGGCTGAGGCCGCAGCCGCGGGGCACGCGCGGGGGCGTTCAAGGCGAGGGTCCGCGACGCCCACGGCGGCTGGATCCTGCTGGAGGCGAGCGAACTCGTCTCGGACGACGACTTCGAAGCCGCCGTGACGATCAGCAGGGCCTCCGGCGCGGACCTGATGGGCTTGCTGCTGAAGGCGTACGGCGTGACCGCCCGCGAGCAGGACGTCTGCCACGAGGTCCTCGCCGGGCAGTCGACGTCGGAGATCGCGGCGCGGCTCACCATCTCGCCGTACACCGTGCAGGACCATCTCAAATCGCTCTTCGCGAAGTTCGGCGTGCGCAGCCGGGCGGAGCTCGTCGCGAAGCTCAGCTGACGGGCCGGAAAACAAGGTACCGCCGGGGGATCGATCCGGGAGCTTCGCTCTGCCAGAGTGACCGCCATGTACTCCGACCGCGCCCTCGTCATCGGCGCCGGCTTCGCAGGGCTGCTGGCCGCCAGGGTGTTGTCCGAGTCGTACGGCGACGTCGTTCTCGTGGAACGAGACCAGATCACCGCAGACACCGAGCATCGGGCAGGCATCCCCCAGGCCCACCACCCGCACGCGCTGCTGGCGCGCGGGGCCGACGTGCTGGAGGCACTCTTCCCCCGGCTCGGCGCGGAACTGGAAGACGCGGGCGCGATCCGTGCGGACGTCGGCAGCGACTTCATGAGCCGCGCCCCTGCCGGGTGGGCGCCGCGCGACCACATCGGCCTGAGCGTGCTCTCGATGACACGGGTGACGATCGAGCGGATCATCCGCCGCCGTGTGCTGACGCTGCCGAACGTGTCCCTTGTGGACGGTGTGACGATCGACGGCCTGCTGCACGACCGCGGCACCGTCACCGGTGTGCACGGCCGCGCGCTCGGACGGGGCGACGGCGAACCCTTCACCGACTACGCGGACCTCGTGGTGGACACGTCCGGCCGCAACAGCAAGCTCGTGTCGTGGCTGGCCGAGCTCGGCGTGCACTGCCCGGCTCCGATGATCGTCAACGGCCACCTCGCCTACACCTCACGCCTCTACCACGTGAACCACGACCTGAAGCTGGACTGGAAAACCGCCTACGAGATCACCCACGCGCCCACCGCGAAACGCGGCGGAGCAGTCTCCTCCGTGGACGGCGGCCTGTGGTTCGTGACGCTGTTCGGCGCGGGCGGCGACGTGGCCCCGACCGACGAGGACGGGTTCCTCTCCTACGCCACCACCCTCGAGTGCCAGGACATCGCGGAGATCATCAAAACGGCGACCCCGGCGTCGAAGATCTACCGCGTCGGCAACCTGCGCAGCCGCTGGAACCGCTTCCACAAGGTCCCGAACTGGCCGCGAGGCCTGCTCGCGCTCGGCGACTCCGTGGCCTCGCTCAACCCCGTCTACGGCCACGGCATGACGCTCGCCGCCCTGAACTGCGCGGAGCTGCAATCCCTGCTCGAGGAACACGATCTGGCAAAGGAACCTCTCGTGTTCCAGCGCGCGGTCGCAAAGGCCGCGCGCATCCCGTGGACGTCCGCGACGACCACCGACCTGGGCTGGAGCACCAGGAACATCCCGCTGAGCACGCGGTTCATGCAGTGGTACGCGAGGCGCCTGTTCGAGGCCATCCCCGGCAATCGGCGGGTCTACCGGTCGTTCATCCGGGTCTCGCAGATGGTCGACCACCCGGCAACGCTCTTCAGGCCGGCGTCCTGTGGCAAGTGTTGGCAAAGCCGGTTCTCACCGGTTTGCGCCCTCGGGCCAAAGAACGGTGACCGGCACATCCCGCGACCGCGCGTAGGCGACCACGTCGGCCGTTCCACCGGGACCACGCCCAGGCCGGCCGTCCCACACCGCGAGCAGCGAGTCGGACTCGTCGATCATCCTCTTGCCCGCCTCCATGTAGGCGTGCGAGTCGGCCGTGACGTACGGCAGCTGCACGACCTTGCCCGCACGAGCGAGCAACCGGTCGTAGACGGGCCGGTAGGTCTCGGGCAGCGCCTCGCGGTACTTCGCGGCCGGAAGCACCGCGACGAGCGACCCGCCCGCGTCCAGCACCGCCTGCGCGAACACCGCGTCCGCGCCGTCCGCCAGGCACGAAACACCGACGACAGCGCCGGTCCCAGCACCGGTCTCGGCCACCGCGGCGCGGATCATCCGGTCGATCTCGGCCTCCAACTCGGCGGACAGGCCGCGATGTCCGGTGATGGCGAGCTGCGTCGTCATCTCTGCAGGATATGTGGCCGGAGGTCCGGCTCAGGCCGCCATGTGCAGATCCGCGGCCGCGAGGCGGACAACGGTTCTCAGTCGCGACGTTTGCCGAGGTTCTCTTCAACGACAGACAGGTAGTGAATGTTCGTCATCACTCCGAGGACGTTGCCGAACGGGTCGATCACGGACGCGGTCACGAAACCCTCGCCGCGCACACGGGGTTCGTCGTGCACCTGAGCACCGAGTTCCTTCAACCTGACCAGCGTCGCCTGGAGGTCGTCCACCGCCCAGTAGAGGATCTCTCCCGCCGGCGAAGCGGACGGAGTGACCTCGAACCGGCGATCCACGATGCCGAGCTCGGCCTGGTAGTCGCCGATCCGGAACTCGGCGTACGCAAGCTGACCGTCCGGGGTGCTCCGCTCGAAGTACGCGTCGACCCCGAGGAACGCCGCGTACCAGTCACGGGCCTCCGCGACGTCGTCGGCGAAGTAGGACACGGTCGACATGCCTCGCAACATCATGACTCCTAATTTTTTCGGGGTGGTGCCTACTACCTTCGGCCGTAAAGTGCTCATCCAATGAGCACTTTTGCCAGAAACCTGGAGACATGCGCGCAGACCGTCTAGTCGCCACGTTGCTGCTGATGCAGTCACGCACCCAGATAACGGCCGCTGAGCTGGCCAAAGAGCTGGAGGTCTCGGTCGCCACGGCCCGCCGAGACCTGGAGGCACTTTCGACCGCGGGGGTACCCGTGTACCCCCAGCCGGGGCGAGGTGGTGGCTGGTCGCTGATCGGCGGCGCCCGCACGGACCTCAGCGGCCTGACGTCGGCGGAGGCCCAGGCGTTGTTCCTGATCGCCGGTCCCGCCGCGTCCGTCGCCCCGCAGATCAAGTCAGCGCTCAGAAAACTCGTCAGGGCGTTGCCGCAGACCTTCCGCGCGGACGCCGAGGCCGCCGCCGGATCGACGATCATCGACACCGCCGCGTGGGGCGAGGACACCAAGGACCGGCCGGGACTGGTGACGGTGCTGCAGGAAG
The DNA here is from genome assembly GCF_012184385.1 of Lentzea indica. Taxonomy (GTDB): domain Bacteria; phylum Actinomycetota; class Actinomycetes; order Mycobacteriales; family Pseudonocardiaceae; genus Lentzea; species Lentzea indica. The sequence goes on along the minus strand of NZ_VSRL01000007.1, from coordinate 31,343 downwards.
CGGTGGTGAAGCAGATACGAGTCCGGCTGACCTACCAGAAACGAGGCCAAGCGCCGCAAGGACGCGTGGTCGACCCGTGGGGACTCGTCGACAAGGACGGCACCTGGTACTTCATCGCCGGCACGCGTGACGGTCAGCGCACGTTCCGGCTCGATCGCGTCCTGGGCGCCACGCTGACCGGCACTCCAGCGTCGCGGCCCGCCGATTTCGAACTGGAGGGAGCCTGGGACAAGGTCGTCACGGCCATGGAGGAACGACGCTCCGAAACCGCGGCGACCATGCTCGTTCCCGCACGTTTCCTCGACATCTTCCAGCACCAGCACGGCCGCCACTGCACGGTCGTGGAACGCCTGGGTGAGCAAGTGCGGGTGGAACTGACCGCGCCACGCCCACTCGACATCGCGCGCAACGTCGCCGGGTGGGGTGGCCTGATCACCGTCGAGTCACCGGAGGTGCAGGAACACCTGGTCCGCATCGGCGAGGAGCTCGTCAGCCGATACCGGCCTGCTTCTCCAGACGGTCCAGCCGCGCCATGATCATTTCCAGCACCTTGCCCGCGTCCGCCCCGGTCTGCTTCTTGTGGTGCACGATGCCCGCGAGCGCGGTCTGCACGGCCCGCCGGGTGCCCTTGAGGTCCGCACCGAGCGAACGCAGCACCTGACCACCCTTGCCGTCCGGCTCCGCAATCAGCCCGAGCAGGAGGTGCTCGCACCCCACGTAGTTGTGCCCCAGCGCGATCGCCTCGACCACGGCCAGCTCCAGCGCGTTGACCGCCTCGAACGCGAACCCCTCACCCTCACGAACCTCCGGCGGGAAGCGCAGGATCCGCGGGTCGATGTCGATCGCGCGCAGCACGTCCAGCGCCAGGTTCCCGCCCTCGTCGACGAGCGCCTGCGCCAGGTGCGCGGTGGTGACCACCGGCCATTCGGCGGCGAGACGGATCACGGTGCGCAGACGCTGGGTGAGCTGGGAAGCCCGGTCGCCGTCGAGGTCGGCGGGGGTCAGCCCGCGAACCGACGTGATCCGCTTGACCGACACCTCGAGCGCGCGCTGGCAGATCGCCGACACCGGCAGGTTGAGCTCTTTGACGGTCTCGGCCAGGTCATCAGGCAAGTACACGTTGATTTTCGGCATAACCCCATATATACCCCCATGTGGGGTTATGGTCAATCGCGAACGCGGCAACCGTCACACTTGTGAGTGATCAAAGGGGACGGGAGCGCACGCGTGGAGGAGAGCAGCAGGCTCATCGGGAGCCGCTACAGGTTGAGGGAGAAGGTCGGCCAGGGTGCGATGGGGGTCGTCTGGCAGGCCTATGACGAGCAGCTCCACCGCGTGGTCGCGGCCAAGGAGCTGCTCGCGCTGGACGGCCTCGACGAGGCCAGAATCGCCCGCGCCAAGGCCAGAGCCATGCGCGAGGCACGTCTCGCCGCCCGCCTGGAGCACCCGAACGCCATCCGCGTCTACGACGTCGTGGAGGAGGACGGTCAGCCCTGGCTGATCATGGAGTACCTCCCCTCCCGCAGCCTCGCCGCCGTCATCACCGAGCAGGGCAGGCTGCCGGCCCGCGAGGTCGCCCGCATCGGCTGCTACACCGCCGCCGCACTGGCCGCCGCGCACAGGCGCGGCATCCAGCACCGTGACGTGAAGCCCGGCAACGTCCTGATCGGCGACCAGGAAGTCAAGATCACCGACTTCGGCATCTCCCGCGCCACCGGCGACGACGGCACCGCCACCGCGACCGGCACCGTCGGCACCCCCGCCTTCTTCTCCCCCGAGGTCGCGCGCGGCGAGGACGCCGGTCTTCCCTCCGACGTGTTCTCCCTCGGCGCCACGCTCTACAACGCCGTCGAGGGCGGCCCGCCGTTCGGCACGGCCGACAACCACATCGCGATGCTGCACCGCGTGGCCAGCGGTTCGATCATGCCGCCGGCCAACGCGGGGCCGTTGCTCTCCCCCGTGCTGTTCCGCCTGCTCGCCACCGAACCCGAACGCCGCCCGAGCATGCAGGAAGCCGTGCACCTGCTGGCCGCCGTGGTGAACGAGTCGCCGCAGGTCTCGGAGGCGACCGCCGTCATCCCCGCCACGGTCGAGCTGCCTGTCGAGGCTCTGCCGGAGGAGAAGGCGAAGCAGCAGGCCGCTTCCGCTGCCGCAGGTTTGGTCGCGGGTGCCGCGGCGGTCGAAGCTGCGGGGCTGACCGCTCCGGCCACCCAACCCGAGGCGGACGAAGACGCCGAGGCAGCATCGGAGGCGGCCGCTGAGCCTGCTGCGGTGAGCGAGCCGGCACCGGAGCAGGTCGCCGGGCCTGAGCCCGCACCGGCGCAGCCCGTGGAACCCGCACCGGCCGATCCGGCACCGGCGCAGCCCGTCGAATCTGAGCCCACCCCGGCCACTCCAGCACCGGCGCAGCCCGCCACACCTGAGCCCACCCAGGCCCATCCCGCACCGGCGCAGCCCGTCACACCTGAGTCCACCCCGGCCGATCCCACGCTGGCACAGCCCGCCACACCTGAGCCCACTCAGGCTCATCCGGCACCGACGCGGCCCGTCCACACCCCGCCGCCCCCGGTTTCCACCCCGCCGGCACCTCCGGCCGGAGCAGAGTCCGAGGAGAAGCGCCGCAAGTTCCCCCTCGTCCCCATCGCGATCGTCATCCTCGTGCTGGCGGTGGGCATCGGCTCGTTCCTGTTGTGGCCCAAGGGCGGCAACAACAACCAGGCCAACCCGCCTGCCGCGGGCAGCTCGAGCACCAACCCGCCCGCCACCGGCCAATCCCAGTCGCAGTCCCAGACCCAGCCGCAGCAGCCGACGTCGGAAACCCCGACGCAGACGAACTCGCCGAGCACCCCGAGCCAGGGCCAGACGCAGCCGCCTCCCGCAGGGCCGCAGAACGCCCAGGAGGCGATCACCGCCTACTACGCGCTGATTCCCGGCAACCTCGAGGCCGGCTACGCCACGCTGACCGACAAGTTCAAGGCCGCACGCGCGAAGAGCTTCCAGGAATACCAGACGTGGTGGAGCCAGTACACCTCGGTACAGCTGTCGGATTTCGCACCACAGGGCGACAACGCCGTGACGGTGACACTGCGGTACATGAATGGCGACAGCGTCTCCACCACCGAACGACACACGTACACGTTCGTGCAGCAGAACGGAAAGTGGATGATCGACACTCAGGCCTTCGCCTGATGCGCACCCTCGTCACCGGAGCCTCGCGCGGCATCGGCGCCGCCATCGCCCACGCCCTCGCGCACGACGGCCACCGGGTCGCCGTCCACTTCCGGACCGACCCGGCCAAGGCGCGGCACACGGCCGAAAGCCTGCCGGGCGAAGGGCACACGACGGTCCAGGGCGACCTCGGCGCGAACCAGGCCGAACAGGTCGTGAACGAGACCGTCGACAAGCTCGGCGGTCTCGACATCCTGGTCAACAACGCGGGCATCTACTTCCACCACCCCATCGCCACGACGAGCTTCGAGGAGTGGCAACAGGCCTGGCGCCGCACGATCGAGCTCAACCTGTTCGGCCCAGCCGACCTCACCTGGCACGCGGTCCGGCACATGATCGCGGGCGGCCGCATCATCAACATCGGCTCACGGGGTGCCTACCGGGGTGAGCCCGATGCCCCCGCGTACGGCGCGGCGAAGGCCGGTCTGCACGCGATGACCCAGTCGCTCGCCCAATCCCTCGCCCCGCAGGGCATCGCGGTCGCCGGCGTCGCACCGGGATTCGTGCGGACCGAGATGGTCACCGATCTCCTGGCCGGCGCGGAGGGCGACGCGATCCGGGCGCAGAGCCCGTTCAACCGCGTCGCCGAGCCGGAGGAGGTCGCCGCGGCGGTCGCCTGGCTGGCCACCGAGAACGCCACCTGGGCCAGCGGGACGATCATCGACGTGAACGGAGCCTCGCACCTCCGGTAACCAGACCGGAACCAGTTCCGGTCCCGAGTTGATCTTCCCGACAACCGGTCTAGACCACTACCGTCGCACGTGGGCGCACGACGAAGTGGAAGGCAACCCCTGCAATGCGTTCACTCCGAGCTCGCCTCGGCACGGCCTGCCTCGCGCTGGCCGCTGCCGCGGCGACGATCACGATCACCGCGCCGGTCGCACAGGCCGCGTATCCCCCTGGCTTCAAGAGCGTTGGCTACCAGCCATCTTGGTCCAGCAACGTCAGCACCATCCCGTACACCAAGCTCACGCACATCAACTACGCGTTCGTGCTCCCGAACGCGAACGGCACGCTGCAGGGCATCCCCGAACCCGGCAGGCTCCAGCAGCTGGTGAGCCTCGGCCACCAGAACGGCGTCAAGGTCTCGCTCGCGGTCGGCGGCTGGAACAACGGCAACGACGACAACTTCGAGATCCTGGCCGCCAACGCGAACAGCCGCACCACGTTCGTGAACGCGCTCATCAACGTCGTCAACCAGTACAACCTCGACGGCGTCGACATGGACTGGGAGTACCCGGATCCCGGCGCGGAGGGCGACAACTTCACCGCGCTGATGCGGCAGCTGGGCGACGCGCTGCACAGCCGGGGCAAGCTGCTCACCGCGGCGGTCGTCTCCGAGGGGCCCGTGGCGAACGGCGTGCAGCCCGCGGTGTTCGGCATCGTGGACTGGCTGAACATCATGGCCTACGACGGCGGCAGCCCGCACGCGAACTACGACTGGTCGATCAACTCGGTCAACTTCTGGAAGGGCCGCGGACTGCCCGCGAGCAAGGCCGTTCTCGGTGTGCCGTTCTACAGCCGGCCGACCTACATCTCCTACCGCGACCTCGTCGCGCAGGACCCGGCCAACGCCAACCGCGACTGCTACAACGGCAACTGCTACAACGGGCTGCCGACGATCCGCCGCAAGACGACGTGGGCGCTGTCCAACGCGGGCGGGATCATGAACTGGGAGCTCTCCCAGGACACCACCACCAGCACGAGCCTGCTCAACGCCATCTGGGAAACCGCGGGCAACGGCAACCCGAACCCGCCCGCCAGCGGCACGATCGTCGGCTACGGCGGCAAGTGCGTGGACGTGGCTGGGGCGAACTCGGCCAACGGCACCGCGGTGCAGCTCTGGACCTGCAACGGCACCAACGCCCAGCAGTGGTCCCGCGAAGGCAACTCGGTGCGTGCGTTGGGCAAGTGCCTCGACGCGTCCGGCACCGCCAACGGCGCCGTGACCCAACTCTGGGACTGCACCGGTGCGGGCAACCAGCAGTGGACGGCCGAGTCCAACGGCCAGCTGCGCAACGTGGGGTCAGGAAGATGTCTCGACGCCACGGGCCCCAGCTCGGCCGACGGCACCAGGCTCCAGCTCTGGGACTGCGCAGGCAGCGCCAACCAGCGTTGGACCTTCTCCTAGGAACCCGATGACGCAGGCGATGACCCCGGTGGTCGTCGCCTGCGTCTACGATCTGGGACACATGGGCCCCAGCCTGGAAAAACTGCTGGTCGTAGGCATCGCGTCGAGCGCGTTGTTCGACCTGGCGGAGTCCGACGCCGTCTTCCAGTCCGACGGCGAGCAGGCGTACCGCGCCTACCAGGAAGCGCACCTCGACGAACCGTTCGCCACCGGTGTCGCGTTCCCGTTCATCAAGCGGCTCCTGCGGCTCAACGACATCGGCCCGCTGGTCGAGGTGATCGTGCTGTCGCGCAACTCCCCCGACACGGGCCTGCGGATCCTCCGCTCGGCCGCCCACCACGGGCTCACGATCTCGCGCGCGATCTTCACCCAGGGCCGGGCACCACACGAGTACATGCCCGCGCTGAACATGTCGCTCTTCTTGTCCGCCAACGAGGACGACGTCCGCAAGGCCACCGCCGCCGGTCTTCCCGCCGGCAGGTGCTCCAGTCGTCCTACCAGGACGATGACGACCCCGCGCTGCGGATCGCGTTCGACTTCGACGGGGTGCTGGCCGACGACGCGGCCGAGCGGATCTACCAGACCGGCGGCCTCGACCAGTTCCAGCAGCACGAGGCCACGAACGTCGTGACGCCGCTCGATCCCGGGCCACTGAGGAACTTCCTCGCCGGGATCAACCGGATCCAGCGCCAGGCTGAGGACCGCATCCGGGTCTCGGTGGTCACCGCCCGGTCCGCCCCCGCGCACGAACGCGCCATCAACAGCCTCAAAGCATGGGGACTCACGGTGAACGACGCGTTCTTCCTGGGAGGCCTCAAGAAGGCGCCGATCCTCGACGTGCTCAAGCCGCACATCTTCTTCGACGACCAGCGCGGGCACCTGATCCAGACCGTGCCGTGCGTGCACATCCCGTTCGGTGTCACCAACGAAAAGAGCCCGGCCACCGAGTGACCGGGCTCTTTCCCGCGTACCTACTTGGTCAGGCCGTTTTCGATCGCCTTGATGATCGCCGGCCGCAGTTCGGAAGCCGAGATGATCGCGTCGACCGACCCGACCTCGACCGCGCGCTGAACGCTGTGCACCCGGTCGAACTCGGCAGCCATCTCGTTCAGCTTCTCCGTGCGCACGGCCTGACGGGTCGACGTCAGTTCCGCGGCCAGAGCGGCACGCTCGGCTCCGGAAGCCTCCGCCACCGCGGACTCCAGCTTCTTCACCCGCGCGTCGTTCGCCGTACGACCGTCGACCTCACGGGCGAACACCACGGCCGCGGCGGGCGCGCCACCGATGACCGAGGCGTAGGAGCCTTCGACCGCGAGCACCGTCATGGACGGGTTCAGGGCCTTCGAGAAGACCACGAACGCGCCACCGTGGTACCGCGAGATCACGCAGAACACGATCGGGCCGCGGAAGTTGACGATCGCGCGGCCGATCTCCGCGCCGTACTCCAGCTGCAGCTCCCGCATCGACTCCGGTGAGCCGTCGAAGCCCGACAGGTTCGCCAGGACGACGAGCGGCCGGTTGCAGGAGGCCGCGTTGATCGCGCGGGCCGCCTTCTTCGACGACTTCGGGAACAGCGTGCCGGCGGTGTAGGTGTCCGGGCCGTCGGTGGGCGGGAAGCCGGTGCGTGCGACACCACGGGACTCGATGCCCAGCAACGTCACCGGGATGCCGCCCAGGTGCACGTCCTGCACGACCGCGGTGTCGGCGTCGGCCATGCCCGCCCAGCGCTCCAGCACGTCGTGGTCCTGGTCGGACAACGCGCGCATGACCGTGCGGATGTCGAACGGCTTCTTGCGGTCCGGGTTCGCCTCGACCGAGAAGATCTCTCCGACCGTCGTGAACGGACTGTCGCCCACCACGTGCGGGTACGACGACACGTCGCGCGACGAGGGGTCGGACGTGACGACCCGGCGCGGGCCCGTCTCACCAGGCGCGATGTAGCTGTGCTCGTAGTGGGCCAGAAGCACGTCGAACGCGGATCGCAGGTTCGGGGCCCAGTACTGCGCCTGGCCGTTCGGGCCCATGACGCGGTCGTAGCCACCGATGCCGTAGTTGTCCTCTGCCGACACGCCGCCGGAGAAGTCCAGCGCCTGCTTGCCGGTCAGCACCATCGCCGAGTCCGGGGTCATGACCAGGATGCCCTTGGTGTGCATGAGCATCGTGGCCTCGGCGTTCCAGTACGGCTGGGCGCCGACGTTGATGCCGTTGACCACCACGTTGATCTCGCCACCGGCCTGGGTGAACTCGACGATCCGCTTCAGCGCCGCGGCCACCCAGTCCATGTTCTCGACGCCGGAGCTCATCGAGATCTTCGCGCCGGACGACAGCGAGAACCATTCCAGCGGAACGGAAAGCTCCGTGGCCAGGTCCAGAGCGTGAATGACCCGTGAGCACTCGGGCTCGGCCAAGGCACCCAGCGACTTGGTCGGGTCGCCCAGCAGGACGACGCGCTTCATGCCCTCGGGGTAGGCCGGGGTCGGCGTGGTCACCACACCGACGACGATGCCCGCCTTGTTGCCACCGCGCGGGCGGTCCACCGGCACCAGCGAGCCGTCGACGAGATCGTGCTCCACGAAGGACCCGCCGTCGCCGACGAGCATGTCGACCAGCTCGTACGGGTAGATCGTGCCACGCGACTGGGCGCGCAGGACGTTCTGGCGGTAGTCGTCGAGCGGCTGGACCGGCTCGGCAGGTGGCTGCACGAACGAGAAGCTCACGCCCGCGCCGGCGTCGTTGGCGATCCGCACACCGATGTCGGTGAGCTCACCGGAGACAGGGTCCTTGCGGCGCGCCAGGAACAGGACCTCTTCCAGGTCCAGGCCCGTGGTCGTGGGCAGCACGCGCGAACCGACAGCGTCCAGGTCCTTCGAGGACAGGTCGGTGGGCGGCCACGCGTACAGGACGACGCGGTTCGTCGCGAGCCGCGTACGGCCACCTGCCTGCGCGCGAGCCCGCCGGATGCCGTCGAGACACGTGGCCAGCACGTCCTCGGCCGCGGGCAGCGCGACGATCCGGCCGTCGTCGTCCCGCAGCGGCGTCAGGTCGCGAACCTGGCCGAGAGCGACGAGACGCTCGTCGGACTTGTTCGCCTTGGCCACCGCGCGGAACAGGTAGACGTCCTCGTCCACAGAGGACAGACGCGTGAGGTCGAACTCTCGCAACCGCTCCAGCTGCATGCGCTCGGCGATGCGCGGGTGCAGCCCGCGCACCAGCCTCTCCTCGGCGAACCCGTTGGAGGACGGGCGGAACGTGAAGTGGTGGTGCATCGACTCGCCGCGACGGCCCGCCACCGTGGTGGTGATGCGGGTGATCGTCGGCGGCAGCTGGTGCGCGGCCAGCGCCGCACCCAGACCGGCGGCCATCTCGTCCTGGTCGGACGGGCCGTCGACCCAGTTGACGTAGAGGTCCGCGACGACCGCGCTCCCGTTGGCGTGCTTCACCACGTCACCAACGGCCTCCGACAGCGACGGGAACTCCACCGCGGTCGAGACGAGGCGGGTCTGCTCCGGCACGTTCTCCGCGATGAAGAACGCACCGCTCACGCGCGGGTTCTCCAGCGCCTTCTTGGTGTAGTAGCGGCGGGCCAGCACCTCCAGCAGCGAGGTGTTGTCCGCGCCGGGCTTGCCGATGCGCTGGCCGAGCAGGCGCACCAACGGCTCGGCAGAAGCCACCATGGCCGCGATCCGCTCCTCGCGGTCGGCGGCCTGGGGCTCGGCGTCCAGGTGGATCAGGTGCTTGCGGACCTCGCTGTGCACGCGGGCGCGGTTGCGGCGCACCAGCGGCTGAGCGAACCACGTGAACACGACGCTGCGGGCGAGGTCGGCCACCTGCGGGTAACGGACCTGCGTCGCGGCGACGATGTGCTCCAGCACCAGGCCGATCTGCACCTGCTCGGACTCGACCGGCGGAGCCTCCTGCACCCACTGGCGCAGCAGGGTCGTCGCGACGGCCGCGTCGAACACACCGCGGCGCAGCGCCACGAAGATGCGGAAGACGGCCTGCTCCAGCTCCGGCGTGCGGTCCAGCTCCGTGATGCCGTAGTGGCCGAACACGTTCTGCAGGCGGGCGCGGAAGCTTTCCGGCAGCGCGGCGCGGTCCGCGTCCAGCGTCTTGAGGTAGGTGTGGAAGTGCTCGCGCGGAGAGTGGATGTGGTTCTCCGGCTTGCTCTCCTCACCGGCGGGACGGTTGCGGGAGAGGTCGCACAGGTCGGCGAAGATGCCGAGCAGCTTGGCCTCCTCGACCAGCGGCCGCTCCATCAGGTCGTGCCGCGCGCCCATGTAGTTCGACAGCACCCGCTCGGTGTCCGCGGCGGTCGTGTCGAAGCCGAGCAGCAGGGCTCGCAGGTCGTCGTGACCGCAAGCGACGAGCTCCTCTGGCTTGACGTCCGTGCGCGGGGCCGGCAGCTCCAGCTCGACCGACGACTCGGACTTCTGCTCCTCGGCAGCGCCCGACGAGTCCTCGATCTCTTCCAGCTTCAGCAACGGGCCACCGGCGGGCACCTGGGTGCCGACGCCGACGTTGAGCTCCTTCAGGCGAGCGCGGAACGGCGCGCGCAGCACCGTCTCCATCTTCATCGCCTCGAGAACGAGCACCGGCGCACCGGCCTCGACCTCGGCGCCGACCTCCAGCGGGGTGGCGACGACCAGCGCGGGCATCGGCGAGCGCAGGACACCGCCCTCGTCACGGGTGACGCGGTGGGTGACGCCGTCGACCTCGACCTGGTGGACCGGGCCGTGCGTGCCGGTGACGACGCGGAAACGCGTGCCGTTGACGGTGATCTGACCGACGTGGTGGTCGAACCGCTCGACGTCGACGTCACCGGTGAGCACCGTGTCCGAGTCCACCGCGGCCACACCGACGCGGTACTTCGCGGCACCGATGCGGGCGACGTTCACGATGTACGGCTGGCCGCGCAGCACGAACTCCAGCTTGCGCGCGCCCTCGTGGTTCGTGCGCGGCTGGCCGCCACGCGCGGAGGCGAGAAGCTGGGTGAGGTTGATCTGCTCCTCGTCCTCGTACACCTCGATACCGGCCGCGGCCAGCGCGATGGCGGAGTGGCGGTGCGAGACGAGACCGCCCTCGGCGCGGACGCGGTCGATCCAGCTGGTGTCGGCGGAGCCGTCGATCACGGCGGGCTCGTCGAGCAGGTCGAGGACGAAGCTCTTGTTGGTCGTGCCGCCCTCGATGATCACGGTCGTCTCGGCCATGGCGCGGCGCAGCTTGCCCAGCGCCTCGTCGCGGTCGCGGCCGTACGCGATGATCTTCGCGATCATCGAGTCGAAGTCCGCGGGGATCTGCGAGCCCTCGGCCACACCGGTGTCGACGCGAATGCCCGGGCCGGCCGGCAGCTCCAGCCGAACGATCGTGCCGGGGCACGGAGCGAAGTCGCGGTCCGGGTCCTCGGCGTTCAGGCGGGCCTCGACCGCGTGGCCGAGCTCGACCGGCTTCTCGCCTTCGAGCTTGCCACCACCTGCGACGTGCAGCTGCGCCTTGACCAGGTCGAAGCTCGTGGTGATCTCGGTGATCGGATGCTCGACCTGCAGACGGGTGTTGACCTCGAGGAACGCGAAGAGCTTCTCACCGGGGTGGTAGAGGAACTCGACGGTGCACGCGCCGCGGTAGCCCACGGCGTTCGCGAGCCGCTCTGCCGACGCCTTGAGGTCCTCGACCTGGTGCGGCTCCAGCACGCACGACGCCGACTCCTCGATGATCTTCTGGTTGCGCCGCTGCACCGAGCAGTCGCGGACGCCGAGCGCCCACGCCGTGCCCTGGCCGTCGGCGATGACCTGCACCTCGACGTGCCGGGCGCCGGTGACCAGGCGCTCCAGGAACATCACGCCGGAGCCGAACGCGCGCTCGGCCTCCAGGCTGGTGCGCTCGAAGTTCTCTTCCATCTCCTCGGGAGACGTGATCTTGCGGATGCCACGGCCACCACCACCGGCGGTCGCCTTCAGCATCAGCGGGTAGGTGACCTCCTCGGCCACCTTGAGCGCGTGCTCCAGGTCGGTGACGGCGCCCCTGCTCCACGGCGCGACGGGGACACCGACCTCCTCCGCGATCAGCTTCGAGCCGATCTTGTCACCAAGCTTGCGCATGGCCTCGGCCGAAGGACCGACGAACGTGACCCCGACCTTCTCGCACAGCTCGGCGAACTCGGGGATCTCGGCGACGAAGCCCCAGCCGACCCACGCGGCATCGGCCTTCGTCTCGACGAGGGCGGACTCCAGCACCTCGAGGTTGAGGTACGGACGATCGGCCGCCAGGCCGAGGTTGTAGGCGAGGTCGGCCTCCCTCACGAAGGGCGCCGACTTGTCGACGTCGGTGTACAGGGCGACGGTCTCGATCCGTTCCCCTGACTCGGCGGCGAGCTCACGGACGGCGTGGATCAGCCGCATAGCGGCTTCTCCGCGGTTGACGATCGCTACACGACTGAACAACGACTTGGCTCCTCGCGGACATTACGACCTCAGCGGCAGTCGCCGCCCAATCGATGTACACACTCTCGTCTACTACCCGGTAGGAAAACCGCTAGATCGAAGCGAGTTGAGCAGCGTGCTTTGTATGAAACCAACAAGCCACCAGGTCCTCGGCACAGGATCACTTGAGCCCGTGTCCGAACTCACCACCGGGTTCGGATGTCGTCCGGGACCATCCGAACCCGGCGGCCGGCCCGAGGTCAGGACTGCGGAACGCGGATCACGCTCCCCGGGCTGATCACGTTGGGGTCGGTGATGACGTGCGGGTTCGCCCGAACCAGGCGCGTGTAGAGGTTGCCTGAGCCGTAGAACTGCGTGGCGATCGACCACAACGTGTCGCCGCCTTTGACGGTGTACTCCAGGTAGACGCGATAGCCGGGCACGATCCGTGGCCCGTACACGACGGGCACGATGACCTTGTCGAGTTCGGCGCCGTCCTTCGGCGAGACCCAGAACACCTCGACGAAGAGCCGGTCGAGCGCGAACGACGCACCCGACACGTCCACGCTCACCTGGAACTGCCCGTGGCCGCCGGTCCCGTCGCCTGCCATGAACCCGCCGACGACCTCGTCGTGGCCCTCGTGGATCCGGTAGTTGAACTGCGCCTCGAACGCCCCGCCCGCGGTGCCCGCGATCTGAACGTGGCTTCCGACCAGGCCGAGCGGCCGTGGCTGCTGGATGTCGATCGACATGTTGCCCCCTTCGTCCCTTGGTAGGTCGTGAGGAGAAGAGGGGTTGTTGCTGGGTTCACCCCGGTGGCGCAACGGCTGGTGGTGGAGGACGGAGTCGAACCGCCTTTGCCGGAGCTCCCGTTTTACAGACGGGCGGGGCTCCACAGCCCCATCTCCACCATTGTCCGACGCATTTTCCGAGCCTCTGAGCTGCGCAGACACCGATATCGTGACGTCTGCCGGCAGGTTCGCTCAACCGATTTTCGGAAACGCGATCCGGCATTGGCGCGATATCGGGGTTGTGAAGGTGGTGGGGCGCGGCCGTGAGCTTGCCGCGGTGCGGTCGTGGCTGGCGGCCGAGACCGGCAGGCTGGTGCTGTGCGCCGGTGAGCCGGGCATCGGCAAGACCCGGCTGGCACAGGAACTCGCGGGGCACGCACTCGCGCTCGGCCGTGAGGTCGTGTGGGGCCACTGCGTCGAAACCGCTGGAGCACCCGCGTTCTGGCCGTGGCGGCAGATCCTGAAGGCAGCGCGTGCCGATCCGGACGAGGTGCTCGCGCACGACGCCGAGGTGCCGCAGGACAGGTTCCGGGTGTTCGACGCGATCGCCACCGCGCTGGACCGCGACGGCCTGGTGATCATCGTCGAGGACGTCCACTGGGCGGACGAGGCGTCGCTGCTCGTGCTGTCCCATCTGGCTGTGACACTGCGGAACGTGCTGCTGTTCGCCACCTTCCGCGACCCGTGCCCCGCGGTCGCGGACCTCATGCGTTCGGCCGTCCGCATCGACCTGCACGGCCTGTCCACCGACGAGGTCGCCGAGCTGGTCGGGGTGGAGAACGCCGCCACCATCACGGAGCTGACCAGCGGAAACCCGTTGTTCGTCACGGAGATCGCGCGGGCAGTCGACGACGGCACGTGGCGCGCGGACCAGCCGCCGCGCAGCATCCGCGACATCGTCACCGCCCGCCTCGACCGGCTCTCCCCCGACGCCCGCGACCTGATCAAGACCGCAGCGGTGATCGGCCGTGACTTCGACCTCGACCTCGCCGCCAAGGCCTCCGGCGTGCCCATCAGTGCACTGGACGAGGCTTCGACGCTGATCGACGCGACCGGGCACCGGTTCGTGCACGCGCTGACCCGTGACGCCGTCGACGCCGCGCTCACCACCGCCGAACGTCGCACGATCCACCGCCGGATCGCCGAGGCGATGGCCGGGAGCACTCACTACGCGGACGTCGCCCGGCACTGGAACGCTTGCGGCGAAACAAAAGAGGCCCGCGCCTGGACGATCCGCGCTGCCCAGGACGCCGTGACCCGGCTCGCCTACGAAGAGGGCGCTCGCCTCTACCGTGCCGCTGCTTCTCTTGAAGACAGCCACGACATCCAGGTGGCACTGGGCAAAGCCGCGTATTTCACGGGCGATCTCACCGGGTGTGTCCAGGCCGCCCAGCGCGCCGCCGAGCTCGCCACGACCCCGGAACAGATCGCCGAAGCGGCGCTGGTCCTGGAAGCGGCACCCGGCGCCGGCGTGAACGCGGTCGCGACCCCGTTGTGCGACAACGCACTCCGGCACGAGGTCAGCCCCGCCACGCGTGCCCGCCTGCTCGCCCAACGCAGCCATCTCGCGTTCTACCGCGGCGAGCAGCACCGTCTCGACGACCTCAGCCGCGAGTCCGTCGACCTCGCCCGGCACAGCGGAGACGACCGCGCGCTCGCCGAGGCCCTGCACGCCCGGCAGGAAGCGTGCCCAGGCCCGGCAGGACGCACCGAACGGCTCAGGCTCGCCGCCGAGATGATCGACCTCGCCCATCGCACCCACAGCCCGCGCGGGGCCATGTGGGGTTCGCTGTGGCGGATCCACGCGTTGATCGAGAGCGGCGAACTCGCTGCGGCGCAAGAAGAACTGCCCGCGTTGAAGCTCGCGTGCGACCGCGTCGGCGGCCAGGTTCCGTTGTGGCACCTCGAAGTCGTCACGGCGTGCCTGGCCCAGGCGCAGGGCCGTTTCGCCGAGGCCCAGAAGGTCGGGCGGCGTGCCTACGACCGGATGCGCGTGATCGAACGCGAACCCGCCTCAGGCGCCTATTTCGCCTTGCAATGCGGACTCGCCGCCCACCTCGGCGTCACCGAGGACGGCCTGACGCTCGCCCGCCACTTCCACGACCCGCCACCGCGGTTCCGCCTGATGTCCAAGCTCACGCGGGCGTTCCTGTTGCTGCGTGCGGGTTTCCGGAACGAGGCGCTGGAGTGGTACCGCCGCACGGGCCCGATCGCCGAGTGGGACCTGCCCGCGTTCTTCGTGCTGCCAGGCCTGGTCGACGCCGTCCTGGTGACGTCAGGCCTGGATCTCACCGACGAGCTCGCGGTGATCCTGCCTCGCCTCGCGGAGTTCCGTGGCGAGCACGCCGCCGGCAACGGCGTCGCGTACATGGGCCCGGTGTCCCTCGCGTTGGGCCGCGGCCACCTGGCACTCGGCAACCCGGACCAAGCCGTCGCCGACCTGACGGCGCCGTCGACGAGGCCGCACGTGCCGGCGCACCGGCGTTCGCGGCCGAGGCCCGCTGGCATCTGGCTTCGGCGTTGCGAGCCGTGGGCCGCGACGCCGACGCCGTGCAACGCGCCGCCGACCACGTCATCCGCACCTTGGGCATGACCGCCTTCACCACGACCGAGCTCAGCAGCCGCGAGCACGAGGTCGCGAACCTGGTCACCGAAGGCATGACCAACCGGCAGATCGCGCGACGGCTCGTGATCTCCGAGCGGACCGCGCAGAACCACGTTCAGCACATCCTGACCAAGCTCGGCTTCAGCACGCGCAGCCAGATCGCGGCGTGGATGAGTACCCGGCCGAGTACTCCGGCGGATGGCTGACCAGCGTGAACTTCCTACCTTCATACCAACCTTGAAGGAGGAAGATCATGTGGCTCACCATCGCAACCCCGCCCACCCAGTCGCTCGACCAGCTCGACAAGATCATGGGCTCGGTCGCCCCCGACGGCCTGCGGGCCCGTTACGTCTGCCAGGCCGACGGCAAGTTCCAGGTCATCGCCGTGTGGGACTCGAAGGAACACGCCGACCGCTTCTTCCGCGAGGTGCTCGGCCCGATCCTGGCCCGAGTGCTCGGGCCTGAGCCGTCGGGAGCGCCCGCCGTCACCGGCATGGAGGTGCTGCGCGAGTTCACTCCGGCCGTCACCGGGTAATCGCCCTGCATCCGGTGTCACAGCTGGACGGGCGCGGCGGCGTTGTCGAGCCGCTGCCGTTGCTCGTCGTCCAGCACGAGGTCGAGCGCGTCGAGACACTCGTCGAGCTGACTCACCGAACTGACGCCGAGCACCGGGAGGACCGGCGGGTCGCCGCCCATCAGCCACGCCAGCACAACCTGGTTCCGCGTCGCGCCCAGTTCGGCGGCCACGTCAGCCAGCACGGCCAACCGCCGCCGGCTGTCGTCATGGTCGTACTGCTCGGGCAACGGCCGGTCGGCACGGGTGTACGCGCCCGACAGGAGCACGGAGTAGCCGAGCACGGTCAGGTCGGGCTCGGCGCGCGCGTAGTCCAGCATCTCGTCGCTGACGTGCGGGTTCGCCCCGAAGTCCGCACCCGGCCGTGGCCGCAGATAGGTGTGGCGCTGCTGGACGCAGCTGAACCCGGGCAGCCCCGAGGCCTTGGCGATCTCCCGCGCCGCGGCGACGCGCCAAGCGGCGTGGTTGCTGCACCCCGTCGCCCGAACAAGGCCGTCGGTCACCAACGAAGCGAAGGTGGCCACGGTGTCGTGCAACGGCGTACGACGGTCCTCGATGTGCGCGTAGTAGACGTCGAGGTGGTCGACGCCCAGACGGCGCATGCTGGCCGCGGCCTGCGCGCGCACCACCTCGCGAGACAGCCCTTCCGCGTGCTCCGGCCAGGCAGCGCCCGGCGGGTCTGGCAACGCGCCGACCTTCGTGGCCAGCACGACCTGGTCGCGAACGCGCCGGGACGCGAGCCACCGGCCCAGCAGCTCCTCGCTCTCCACGCCGGTGCCGCCGGGCACCCAGAACGAGTAGGTGTTGGCGGTGTCGATGAACGTGCCACCCGCCTCGACGAACCTGTCGAGCACGGCGAACGCCTGCCGTTCGTCCACGGTCGTGCCGAAGTACATCGTGCCCAGACACAACGCACTCACGCCGAGCCCCTCGCCCAGCAAACGCTGTTCCACGTCACACCCCGCCCAGTCGGTGCACGCTCCGGCCTCGGACCGTCCGAAGTGGACGGTCCGAGGAGGACTGTCTACTTCTTCTTGCCGGTGAACAGCGACTTGACCTGGTTGCCGCGACGACGCAGGCCCCACTTCGTCACGCGGATCAAGGCCTCGCGGACGATGTTGCCGCTCATCTTCGACTCGCCGAACTCGCGCTCCTGGAACGTGATCGGCACCTCGCGGACGCGGAACCCGAGCTCCAGGGTGCGCCACAGCAGGTCGATCTGGAAGCAGTACCCGGCAGACGCGACCGAGGCGAGGTTCAGCTTGCGCAGGGTGTCCGCGCGGAACGCCCGGTAGCCACCCGTCATGTCCCTGATCGAAGCGCCGAGCGCGAGCCGCGAGTACAGCGAGCCGCCCAGCGACAGCAGCTTGCGCTGCGTCGGCCAGTTCACGACCTCGCCGCCCGGCACCCAGCGCGAGCCCAGGACCAGGTCGGCCTGCGGCAGGGCGTCCAGCAGCCTGTGCAGCTGCTCCGGGGCGTGCGAGCCGTCAGCGTCCATTTCGCACACAACGCCGTAGTCGCGCTCCAGCGCCCACTGGAAGCCGGCGACGTACGCGGCGCCCAGACCGGCCTTCTCGGTGCGGTGCATCACGTGGACACGGTCGTCGGCGGCCGCCATCTCGTCGGCGAGCTGGCCGGTGCCATCGGGGCTGCCGTCGTCGACCACCAGCACGTGCACGTCGGGCAGTGCCGTGTGCAGTCTCTTGACGATCTTTCCGATGTTGTCCCGCTCGTTGTAGGTCGGGATCACCACCAGCACCTGCCCGAGTTCCTGGTCAGGCTGCTGCGCCATTCGAGTCCTTCCGTCGTCGTGTGAAGCCCAGCGCCAACGCGACAAGGCCCGCAGCGGTCATCACCCACTCGGGCCAGGCTCCTAGCCAAGTCGCCAGCGTAGTCTGTGACCGCAGCGGCAGTGTCGCGACCAGGGCACCTGGCACGAAAAGGCCAGTCTTCTGAGTGACGGAACCGTCAGGTTCGACGATCGCGCTGACCCCGGAAGTGGCCGCCACGATCACCGCCCTGCCGTGCTCGACGGCACGCAGACGTGACATGGAAAGCTGCTGGTAGGTCATCTCCGTGTACCCGAACGTGGCGTTGTTCGTCGGGATCGCGATGATCGTCGCGCCTGCCGTCACGGAGTCGCGGACCACTGAGTCGAACGCCACTTCGTAACACGTGTCAATCGCGACCTTCGCGGGTCCCATGACGAAACCGTCCGGGTCCGAACCGGGCTGGAACACGCCGGCACGGTCCACCGTGGACGTGAACAACCGGAAGAACGACCGCATCGGCATCGTCTCGCCGAACGGCTGCAGCTTCCGCTTGGTGTAGGTGTCGGTCGGCCCCTTGCCGGGCTCCCACAGCACCACGGTGTTGCGCGGCAGCCCGTCACCCCGGTCGACGACCACGGCACCCACCGCGATCGGTGCCTTGATCGCGTCGGCGGCCGCGTCGATCAACGCGGCGGCGTCGACGTTCCGGAATGGATCGATGTCGGAGGAGTTCTCCGGCCAGATCACGATGTCCGGCTGCTTGACCTTGCCCGCGGCGACATCGGCGGCCAGCTCCATCGTCCTCTTGGCGTGGTTGTCGAGCACCGCCCTGCGCTGCGAGTTGAAGTCGAGACCGGCGCGCGGCACGTTGCCCTGGATCGCGGCGACGGTCACCGTGCCCGCCGAGCCGTCCACGCCCACCGGCACGACCAGGCCCACCACCAGCGGCACGACGAACAGCGGCACGCCGAGCTTCCAGTTCTTGAAGATCCAGAACAGCCCGAACCCGGTCAGCACCACCGCGAACGACACCAGCGGTGCCCCACCCAGCGATGCCAGCGGCAGGTACCAGCCCTCCGGCTGGCCGAACGCGACCTTGCCCCAGCTGAAGCCGCCGAACGGGAAGACCTCGCGCAACGCTTCGTCCGCCACCCACAGGCACGCCGCCCACAACGGCCACCCCGGCACGCGCGACGCGAACGCCATCGCCGCCGTGGCGATCGAGATCATCAGTGCGCAGGTCAGAGCCAGCGGGAGCCACGCGATCAACCCGACGAACTCACCGGTCCACCGCAGCAACGGCACCATGAACCCGAGCCCGAACAGCAGCCCGTACCCGAACCCCGCCCGCGCACGGCGTTCGTGGATGACGTAGGCCAGCAGCGCGAACCCGAGCGGCGCCAGGAACCACAGCGGCCGCGGCGGGAAGCTCAGGTAGATCAGCACACCACCGGCGACGGCGAGTGCTGTGCGCATCAGGACCGGACGGCTCAACCGGCGTCTGCGAGCGGGCAATTCCGGCGATTCCGGCGCAATGGGGGGTGCGACCACCCGATCAGCCTACGAGGCTCAGGAGTACACAGGATTCATGACCTATGTCGATCTGGTGCTGCAGCGTCTCTCCACTGACGGCGAGCGTGAGGCGTTGATCGGCGGCGATACGCGCCTGACCCGCGCGCAAGCCCGTGACCTGCTGTTCCGGCTCGCCGACGGCCTCGCCCAACGCGGCGTGCGACCCGGCGACGGCGTCGCGGTGTTCGTCGGCAACACCCCGGAGGCCGTCCTGCTGAACCTCGCGGTCCACCTGCTCGGCTGCCGCCTCGTCTTTGTGCCACCGGAGCCTGGCCGCAGCGAGCTGGAGGCCCTGATCAGCAAGGCCGAGGTCGCCGCGGTCGTCGTCGATCCGGCGTTCAGCACCCGGATCGACGGCTGGCACCTCCAGGACCTCCCCGGCGATGCCGTCGAGCGCTCCCCGGCACCGGAGTTCGCGACGGTCAGCTACACCGGCGGCACCACCGGACTGCCGAAGCTCGCGGTCCACCGCTCCGGCGCGACCAGCCGGTGGGAGGCGATGAAGGACATGCCACCCACGAACATGCTGTGCAACACCCTCATCACCCACGGCAGCGGCGTCGGCACCTCGCTCGCCGCGCTGATCACCGGCTCGAAGCTGGTACTGGGCCCGTCGACGTTCGACGCGGACACGTTCGTCCGTCTCGCTCGCGAGGAGAAGATCACCGCGACGATCTTCGTCCCGCCGATGCTGTACGAGGTCCTGGACCACCCCGCCTGCCCCGGCCCGCAGTTCCTCAGCGTCGGCGTCGGCGGCTCCCCGCTCGCCCCTCAGCGCCTGCGCCAGGCGATCGAGAAGTGGGGCCCGGTGGTCTACCAGGGCTACGGCATGACCGAGGCCGCCGCCATCGCGATGATGCCCGCCACCTCCGTCGACCTCGACCGCCCGGAGACCCTGCGCACGGTCGGCAAGCCCAACCCCGCCATGGAGGTAGAGACCCGCGACGGCGACGGCGACGTCTGGGTGCGCGGCCCGTACGTCATGGAGGGCTACTGGGGCGAGCCGCCGCTCCGGGAGACCAGCGACGGCTGGTTCAACACCGGCGACATGGGCCACTTCGACGACGACGGCCACCTCTACCTCGACGACCGCAGCAAGGACGTCATCGTCACCGGCCGGACCTCGGACAACGTCTACTCACGCCTGCTCGACGACTTCCTCATCACCCTTCCGGGTATCCGGCAGGCAGCGGCCGTCGCGCGGCCGGACGAGGCACTCGGCGAGGTGGTCCACCTGTTCCTGGTGACGGACGGACAGGAAGTCGACTTCGGCGAAGTTCGCGATTCGGTCATCGCCGAACTGGGTGAGATTTACCAGCCCCGAGGCGTCACGATCGTCCCCCAACTCCCTCTGACCAAAGTGGGAAAGGTCGACAAGCGCAAGCTTCGCGCCGTGTTTCGGTAAGGTTCGACCTAAATCAGGAGGTGACGGATGCCCCGTCCAAGCGTGGAAGCCGAACGCAAGGCGCAGATTCTCGCGTCCACCTGCAAGGTGATCGCGGCTGAGGGCTTCCGCCACCTCCGCGTGTCCGACGTGGCCAAGGACGCCGGCGTCTCCGGCGGCACGGTCCACTACTACTTCGAGACCAAGCGCGAGCTGACCGACGCCGCGTTCGAGCACTGCTTCGAACTGTCGGTGAGCCGCCGCCGCTGGATCCTCGAGTCCGACGAACCGCCGCTCTCCCGCCTGCGCATGGTCGTGGAGTCCTACCTGCCGGAGGGCGCGGAGACCGTCGAGGCCTGGAAGGTCTGGGCCGAGCTGTGGGTCGAGGCCATCCGCAGCCCCGAACTGCAGGAGCTCAACGAACGCTTCTACGGCGAGTGGCGCGACATCGTGGCGAGCATCTTCCGCGACGGCCAGGAGTCCGGCGACATCCACGCGCCGGGCGACCCGGTAGAGCTGGCGAACATGCTGGTCAGCATGCTCGACGGCCTCGCACTTCAGGTGCTGGCCGGCTCGAAGGCCATGACCGTCGACGCGATGCGCACCACCTGCCTGAGGTTCGTCGACCAGCTCTCCACGGCGTCCGTCGGATAGCTCAGCCCGCTCGCCAGCACGCAGAGGATGATCAGCAACGCCACCGGCGTGCGCGTGAACCCGAGGAACAGCAACCCTTTCGGCACCGGCACGGTCTCGGCGAACCGCTGCGCCTCGCTCAGCAACAGCCCGGCGAACATCAGGAACACCACCGCCAACGGCAACGTGCGTCCGATAGCGCCCACCGTGATGAGCGACGCGGTGGACACCGCCACGATCACAGCGGTGAACCACCAGTGGTGGGGCGCATGCCAGGGCCCCTTGGAGCTCCGCGCCATCAACCAGTCGCCGAACAACACCGCGATGCAGCACAACACCAGCACCCGCAACGCCGTCAGCACGCTCTGCCCGTCGTACGCCATGGGAATGTAGGCCACTGCGAGAGCGACCAGCGGCGTGACCGCAAGCCCACGCGCAACCCGCATGACCGCAGGTCTCTGCTGCGGGCCGGGCCTCATCGCCGACCTGGCTCTGACTCTGTCCGCCTCACCGAGCTTGCTCTGCGCGGCCTCGCCGTCCTCCAGTTCCCACACCACCCACACCAGCCCGAGCAACACGACGGTCCCGAGCACGACGGCGTACCCGGTCAGCTGCCGCGGCCCGTAGATCCAGCCGATGACGCCGACGAGCACGCAGAGGCTGAGCCTGATCAGTGCTCCCAGCTCCGGCCGCGCGCTGCGCCACGTCTTCTGCGGCCACGAGGTCAGCACCAGCCTGCGCGTCACGAACCACACGCTCGCCCCGAGCGCCACCACCGCCATCCACATTGCCAGCCCGACGCCCGGCCGCCTCAGCGACGTCGTGTCGCCGAACAGCAGCATGGCCGAGACGAGCAGCACGATGGCCGCAGGAACCCTCAATCGCCCCAATGCCCACACGTGCACCCGCACCCATCTCTCCCGGTTGCGCCACGCGGATTCGAGCGCCACGAGCGTGAGGAACCCGAGCGCCACGAATGTCATCGGGTTGCCGGCGAGGTGTCCCACCGCCAGGACCGTGATCGGCACCGCTCGTGGATACGGGCTGCCGGCCAGCATGAGGCTGCGCAGCGGCGACGGCGGCCCGGTGGGCTCTTTCGTTCGGAGCCATTGCCAGGCATGCCACAGCAGCGGTGCGTAGACCGCGATGAACACCGTGTCGATCAGCGGATCAACGCGCATCTCCGGCCTCCCCAAAGTTCGGGACAACCGTGACGTCGCAGGTCAGAGCCTCAGGGTTACGTGCTGTAACTCATCCGGGTGAAATCAGGGCTCATCCCCGATGCAACACATGGACCAACAGGCGCATTGTGGGTATATGACCACGACAGTTGCTTTGAGCAGGCCCAGGACCAACCGGATGATCGCGGGTGTCTGCGCGGGGCTCGCCCAGCGCTGGGGATGGAAGCCGAGCACCGTCCGGATTCTGTTCCTGCTGTCCTGCCTTCTGCCCGGACCGCAGTTCGTCGTCTACCTCGTGCTCTGGGTGATCATGCCCGACCGCGGTTACTGATCGACCGCAGGAACGCTGCCCACGCTGCCGGTGCGACCGGCAGGTGGGTGGCGGGAGCCTTGGAGTCCCGGATACCGACACCGTGACCGACTTCGACACAGTCCTGGCCAGTCGGTGAGTAGCTGCTCTTCCGCCACTCGGCCATCCGAGTCGCCTCCTCAGGACACGATGCTGGTAATCAACCCCCTTGAGTCTTCCTTACTGAGTGCGACACGGTCCATCATCTTCAACGCCTCCTGGTAGAGCCCGATCGATGCCTTGTCGTCGAGGAACAGCGCCGAGTTCAGCCCGCACTCATAGGCAACCGGCTCGTACTTCTCGAACTTCAACAGGGTGAAGTCACCGGTCAGCGCACGTCCGGCAGGCAGAATCCGCAGGCTGATGTACGGCCGCACCAGCATCCGCAGCAGCTCGTGAAGCTGCTCGGTCAGCACATCGGTACCGCCGACCGGTGAGTACAGGACCGGCTCGTACACGTAGAAGACGAACTTCTTGTGCCCCGCCACGATGCCTCGCCGCTCGATGCGAGCCGCGACCCACTCCGCAATGTCCTCCTTCTTGACGAAGGGCGAGTCCTCGGCGGCAGCACGCGCGTACGGCTCGATCTGAAGCATTCCCGGCACGAACAGCGAACTCCAGACCACGATCTCCTTCGCGATTCGCTCGTGCTGGATCAGCGTCCGGACGTGCGGCGGCAGCACTGACTCGTAGAGCTGGAGCCAGCCCTTCTCCCGCGACTCCAGGAAGAGTCCCTTCAGGTACTGGAACTCTTCCGGCTTCACGCCGCACACCCCCAGCAGGAACGTGAACTCCTCCAGGGACGTTCCGCCCTTGCCGTTGACGAGATCCGACAACTTGGCGTGCTCCCAGCCGAGCCGTCGCGCCAGCTCGGCCTCCTTCAGGCCGGTTCGGGCGATCGTGGCCCGGAGGCTGTCACCGAACTCGCGTCCCAGCACAGTGGACACTCTCTTTGGCATGGCAGCGAAAGTAGCGCCGCCGCGAGTTCTGCCTCCATCATTTCGGCCCCAAATTGCCCTGAAAGAAGCACTCGTAGAAGGCTTCTACGGAATCCCGGCCAGCTCCTCCGCGACACTCACGAACGCTTCCGGCTGCACCCGCAACACACCACTGAACGGCTGGTCCAGCTGAACACACAACACGCACACAAACGCGAGTAGTGCGGCCATGACGATCATCTGCAGGATGTGCCGGACACGCGCGGTGAAGCCGATCAACATCGGGAACACGATCATGCAGACGGCTCCGGCGAGAGTGCCGAACAGCATGAGCTTGCCGGTGTGATCGAGTCCGCCGGCCTGATCAAGCCGATCGCGGCGCAGGTCGGTGATGTCCCGCACCCGCTCCAACGCCCGTTCGCGGGCGCTCTTCACCTGGTCCGGCGTAGTGGGCAGGCCGAGGATCTCGGAGTGCAGCGAGCTCAGCGTCTCGGTGGTGCGCTCGTCCGGCTCACCGACGGCCAGCCGAGGCCATTCCTTGTCCGCCACCAGCTTCGGGTACTCCGTCAGCAGGCCGCGGATGTGGTCGCGTTGTGGCTGTGGCATCACGGTGGTCTGCCAGTAGGCGTCCGCGATGGCGGCGGCCTCCCTCGCGGCGTTGTCCTCGGCGGTACCGCTCTCCTCCCAGACGATCACCATGTAGAACGCCAGGGCGACGATGAACAGGCCGCTGATCACCGCGCCGAGAAACCCGCGTGAGTCCGAGTCGCGGTCGTCGGCCTGTTCGTGCGCCCGCGAGCGGCCGAACAGGAGGAAGGCGACGACGGTGATGGCCACCGACACGAGGATGACGACGAGCGCGGTCCACATGACTCCATCTCGCCACAGCACGCCACCGTTTGGCCACTAACACCACGCTTCCCGGCGGTCTCACCCGCCCATCAAGAGCAACGCGAGGTTGATCAAGCACACAGCAGGTCCACATCGGAGCGGGAACACAAAGCCGTTGACACGAACAGGAGAACCGCGACCCTACCGTCCTCGACGGAGAGTGAGGACGGCGCGATCAAGGCCCTGTGACAACGCCGGGGAAGCGTGCCAACCTGTGCGCCGACCCCCGACCGGGAAGGCGTGGCATGCGCGTACCGATCCTCATCGCCGTCGTGCTCCTGGTTCCGCTGCTCACGCCCGGCCCGCCGGTCGCCGCGGCCGAGGTGTGGCGCACGCAGTTCAACGAGGCGGTGCACGGAGACGTCACGGTCATCGGCAACGCCGTCCTGACCTGCCCCACTTCCGAGCAGGCGGGGCCGAATCCCAAGCACTCCCCGCAGTCCTGTGTGGACGCTCTGAACCGCAAGGGCCACGGCTCGTCCGCGCAGAACAACGGCCACCGCATGTCGTGGACCGACGTCGACAACGACCCGGCGACGTTCAACTCCTCCAGCGCTCACCTGGCCGTCCCCGCCGGCGCGACCATCGCCTACGCCAAGCTGGGCTGGGCGGGCAGCGCGACCTGCCACGGCGCGCCTGCACCACCCGGCAAGCCACAGGACCCGGTCACCCTCAACGGCACGAGCATCAGCGCCGACCGGTTCGTCATCGACTCCCCGGACGATCTCTCCCACACCGACAACACCTTCTACAGCGCCGAAGCCGACGTCACCCGTCACGTGAAAGCCGGCACGATCACCGTCGGCAACATCTGGGCGCCGCAAGGCTTCGACTGCTTCGGCGGCTGGTCGCTGACCGTCGTGTGGAAGTTCGCGAACGCCACTGCAACAGCACCCGCCCGGCGCCACATCTCGGTGCACGGCGGTCACGTCCGGCTCCCCACGAAGCTGCCGACGTTGCGCACCCCGATCGCGCCCACGCATCCCGCGGGCGGCGCCGTCCGCCTGGGAGTCACGGCCTACGAAGGAGACTGGGCCAGTGACGGCGACCAGATGCTGGTCAACGGCACGTCCGTCGCCGGCCGCAACGCGTTCGTCTCGTCCGCCCAAGGCGCCGCACATCCCAACAACATGAGCGTCGACGCCCACACGTTGACCCTGAGCGAGGATGTCCTCAAGGCCGGCACCAAGAGCGCCGAGCTGACGTTCAAGAGGGACGACGACGCGTTCCTGGTGCAGAGCATCGCGTGGTCGTTTCCGCTCCCCGAGCTCACGCTGGCCGTCGACCCGGCACAGCCCGCCGCACACCCCAAGGACACAGTCACCCAAACCGCGACCATCACCAACGTCGGCGACGCGCCCGCCGCCGACGTCACCGTCTGCGGTCAGCAAATCGGCACCATCGCGCCGCGCGCCAAAGCGACACGCACCTGCTCGTCAACGGCAGCCGACAACGACTACCCGGTCACCATCGCGGCGAGCGGCACCAGTCTCGCGGGCGATCCGCTCGCAACGGAGAAGGCCTCGACCGTCGACGTGCTGCACCCGGCGTTGCGCGCGACCACCGTGACAGACCCGGTGGCCGCCCTGCCGGGCCAGTCCGTCAAGTTCACGACGACCGTCACGAACACCGGCGACACCCCGCTGTACAGCCTCATCGCCCGTGCGGGCGGTGGGTGTGCCCCCATGCAGGGGCAGCTCGACCCCGGCGCAACCACCACCGTGGACTGCACGGCCCCCGCAGGCGACGAAAGCGGCGCGTTGACCTCCACCGTCGCGGCCGCGGACAAGATCGGTGGCAAGGTCGAGGCCAGTGCGTCCGTCCAGGTCAGGGTGATCCACCCGCGGCTCACGATCCGCGCGCTCTGGTCGAAGGACCGTGCGGAGGACGGCGAGCTCGTCACGGTCACGATCACGGTCGGAAACCCGTCCGACACGCCCGTCAACGACGTACAG
This sequence comes from Lentzea indica, assembly GCF_012184385.1. Classification (GTDB taxonomy): domain Bacteria; phylum Actinomycetota; class Actinomycetes; order Mycobacteriales; family Pseudonocardiaceae; genus Lentzea; species Lentzea indica. Next base: position 4,923 of record NZ_VSRL01000007.1, on the reverse strand, counting down.
GTGGACGGAGAGCCCGCCGCGTGCCGCAGGACGTTCCCGGTGCTGCTGCCCCGCGAGCGCCTCACCTACACCTGCCAGGTCGCCGCACCGGTGAACTCCCGGTTGACGGTGTCCGGCGCGGGTGCGGGCCAGGCGATCGGTGAGAGCGCTGTCGTGCGGATCGAGTCGGTGAGCGCACCACCGGCACCTGAGCCTGTGTCGGCACCTGACGAACCAGCACCCCCGCGTCCGGTCGCGCACGTTCAGCCGGTGTCGAAACCGGCGGCCGGCGGCATCGCGGCGGTAATGGGCGTGATCGGCATGGTGATCGTCGCGAGCGCGATTTCCGGGCTGGGCAGGCGCTGATGCCGGAAACCGTTTGCGTTCACGTTCTGAAGTCAGGCGTGTTCCTCCAGTCCGGAATGCGGTAGAAGGGCTTCATGGAGATCACCGCCTTCCTGGACCGCAAGCTGGCCCGCCGGTTCCGAACGTACGACTCCGACGGCGACGGGTTCATCGAGCGGGAGGACTTCACACAGGCGGGCGCGCGCACCACCAAGGCATTCGGCCTGGCCGACTGCGACCCGAAGGCCGTCCGGTTCCAGAAGACGCTGGTCGGGTTGTGGGACCAGCTTTCGTCGGTCACCGACCAGGACCACAACGGGCGGATCAGCGTCGACGAGTACAAGAAGGCGTTCGCGAACGGGCTGCTGGAGACGGCGGAGTCGTTCGACGAGGGTTATGTGCCGTTCCTGGAAGCGCTGATGGAGATCGCGGACGAGGACGGCGACGGGAAACTCACCGCCGAAGAGCACGTGAGGTGGACCGGCGCGCTCATGAACCTGTCGGAGATCGACGCGCGGGAAATTCACTACCTGTTGTCCGATGAGGATGGTCTGATGTCCACTCAGGCATTGCTGGACGCCATCCGGGAGTTCTACTTCTCCGAGGATCCCGCGTCGGCGGGCAACTGGCTCCTGGGGTCGTTGGACTGACGTGCTGCTGAAATCGCTGCAGGAGTACGCGGCACGGGCTCAGCCCGCCGCGCACGTCGAAGAGGCCGGCGGCTGGTGGCTGCGGCACTCCCCCGGCGACGCCTGGTGGGTGAGCGCGGTGCTGCCGCACGACCGTGAGGACCGGGTGACGCTCGCCGAGGAGTTCTGCGCCGAACGCGGGTCCGGGGTGCGGTTCCAGATCACGCCGGGCGTGTGCGCGGACGACCTCGACGCGCGGCTGGACGGCCGGGGGTATGCGCGGGGTCATGACATGTCCCTGCGGATCGCGTCGACCTCCGAGGTGCTGCGACAGGTTCATGCCGACGCCGGCGAGGTGACGGCCCGTCCGACCGATGAGTGGCTGACGGCGTGGCAGTCGGTGACCACGCGGGACGTCAGCGCCGAACGCGACCTGCTCAGCCGGGTCGAGCACCCGAGCGCGTACGCGTACGCCGAGGTGGACGGCCAGGTGGTGGCCGTGGGACGCGCGGTGGCCGAGCAGGGGTGGGCGGGGGTGTTCGGGATGGCGACGTTGCCGCAAGCACGAGGTCAGGGCGCCGCACGTTCGGTACTCGCCGCACTGGCCTCATGGGCGGCCGCTCGCGAGGCGAACCACATGTACCTGCAGATGGAGAAGGCGAACTCCACGGCGTTCCGGCTGTACGAACGGACTGGGTTCCGTGAGGTCTGCAGCTACCACTACCGGATCCGCACATAACCAATCAGGAATCAAGAAGCAGGAGCCTGGTGCGCGAGTTAGGTTTTGCGCCATGACCAGGACAGCACCGACGGCGCATGAGGCCGACACCCACGATCTGATCCGCGTGCAGGGCGCGCGAGTGAACAACCTGCGCGACGTCGACGTCGAGATCCCGAAGCGACGGCTGACGGTCTTCACCGGTGTCTCCGGTTCCGGCAAGAGCTCGCTGGTGTTCGGCACGATCGCCGCGGAGTCGCAGCGGCTGATCAACGAGACGTACAGCGCGTTCGTCCAGGGCTTCATGCCCACGCTGCCGCGCCCCGAGGTGTACCTGCTGGAGGGCATCACCACGGCGATCCTGGTCGACCAGCAGCGGATGGGCGCCGACCCGCGCTCGACCGTCGGCACCGCGACCGACGTGAACGCGATGCTGCGGATCCTGTTCAGCCGCCTCGGCACGCCGCACATCGGCGGCCCGCAGGCGTTCTCGTTCAACGTCGCCTCGATCTCCGGCGCGGGTGCCGTGACGATCGAGAAGGGCGGCCAGAAGGTCAAGGAGCGGCGCGAGTTCTCGATCACGGGCGGCATGTGCCCGCGCTGTGAGGGCCGCGGCCAGGTCTCCGACATCGACCTCACCGAGGTCTACGACGAGTCGAAGTCGATCCTCGAGGGCGCGATCAAGGTGCCCGGCTACAACGTCGACAACCAGTGGACCGTGCAGACGTTCACACAGTCCGGGTTCATCGACCCCGCCAAGCCGATCCGCAAGTACACGAAGAGAGAACTGCACGACTTCCTCTACAAGGACCCGGTCAAGATCAAGGTCAACGGCATCAACCTGACCTACGAGGGCCTGATCCCGAAGCTGCAGAAGTCCATGCTGTCCAAGGATCGCGAGGCGCTGCAGCCCCACATCCGCGCCTTCGTCGACCGCGCGGCGACGTTCGGCACGTGCCCCGAATGCGGCGGCACCCGGCTCACCGAGGCCGCCCGTTCGTCGAAGATCAAGGGCGTGTCGATCGCGGACCTGTGCGACATGCAGATCACCGATCTGGCCGACTGGATCCGCGGTCTGAAAGAGAAGTCCGTGGCGCCGTTGCTGGACAAGCTCGCGCACACCTTGGACTCGTTCGTCGAGATCGGCCTCGGGTACCTGTCCCTGAACCGACCCGCGGGCACGTTGTCCGGCGGTGAGGCGCAGCGCGTGAAGATGATCCGGCACCTCGGATCGGCGTTGACCGACGTGACGTACGTGTTCGACGAGCCGACCATCGGACTGCACCCGCACGACATCCAGCGGATGAACAACCTGCTGCTCCGGTTGCGGGACAAGGGGAACACCGTGCTCGTCGTCGAGCACAAGCCGGAGACGATCGCGATCGCGGACCACATCGTCGACCTCGGTCCCGGTGCCGGCAGGGGTGGCGGCACGATCTGCTTCGAGGGGTCGCTGGACGGTTTGCGCAAGAGCGGCACCGTGACCGGGCGGCACCTGGACGACCGGGCGTCGTTGAAGTCCTCGGTGCGGGAACGCACCGGCGTTCTGGAGATCCGCGGCGCTTCCAAGAACAACCTGCGTGACGTCGACGTCGACATCCCTCTCTGGGTGCTGACCGTGGTCACGGGCGTGGCGGGCTCCGGCAAGTCGTCGCTGATCCACCAGTCGATGCCGAAGGACGCCGGCGCGATCGTGGTCGACCAGACGCCGATCAAGGGGTCCAGGCGCTCCAACCCCGCGACCTACACCGGGCTGCTGGAGCCGATCCGCAAGGCGTTCGCCAAGGCCAACGGCGTGAAGCCGGCTCTGTTCAGCGCGAACTCCGAGGGCGCGTGCCCGAACTGCAACGGCGCGGGCGTGGTGTTCACCGACCTCGGCATCATGGCGACGATCGAGTCCCCCTGCGACGTCTGCGAGGGCAAGCGGTTCGACCAGGCGGTGCTGGAGTTCAAGTTCGGTGGTCGCGACATCTCCGAGGTGCTCGCGATGCCGGTGTCCGAGGCCGTCGAGTTCTTCGGTTCCGGTGAGGCTCGCACGCCCGCGGCGCACGCGATCCTGTCGCGGCTGGCCGACGTGGGCCTCGGCTACCTGTCCTTGGGCCAGCCGTTGACGACCCTGTCCGGCGGTGAGCGTCAGCGGTTGAAGCTGGCCACGCACATGGCGGACAAGGGCGGCATCTACGTTCTCGACGAGCCGACCACGGGCCTGCACCTGGCCGACGTCGAGCAGCTGCTCGGTCTGCTGGACCGGCTCGTCGACTCCGGCAAGTCCGTGATCGTGATCGAGCACCACCAGGCCGTGATGGCGCACGCCGACTGGATCATCGACCTCGGTCCCGGCGCCGGCCACGACGGCGGCAAAATCGTCTTCGAGGGCACGCCCGCCGACCTGGTGGCCGACCGGTCGACGCTGACCGGCGAGCACCTGGCCGACTACGTGGGTGCCCCGGCACGCCGCAAGAAGCGCTGACGGGGTAGAAGAAGGCATGGAAATCTCGGCGTTCCTGGACCGCAAGCTCACCCGCAGGTTCGAGACCTACGACAGCGACCAGGACGGGTTCATCGACCGCTCGGACTTCGAACGTGCTGGTTCACGGACCACCGCGGCGTTCGGCCTGAGCGACGACGACCTTCGTGCGAGGCGGTTCCACGAGCACCTGCTGGGCGTGTGGGACCACCTCTCCGCCGTGACGGACTCCAACGACGACGAGCGGATCAGCCTCGTCGAGTACAAGGCGGCGTTCGCCCAGCGGCTGCTGGAGCGGCCCGAGTCGTTCGACGACGGCTACATGCCGTTCCTCGACACGCTGATGGCCGTCGCCGATCACGACGACGACGGCCACCTCGGCGTGGACGAGTACGTGCGGTGGAGCGGGGCGTTGATGAACCTGCCAGAGGCCGACGCGCGAGTCGTCCACAAACGGCTTGATCACGACGGTGACGGTCTGATCAGCAGCGACGACCTGCTGGCCGCTCTCAGGGCGTACTACTTCTCGGAGGACCTGGACGGTCCGGGATCGTGGCTGTTCGGCCCGCTGGAGTCAACTACTCGACCCTGAGGGGGCCGAGCATGAGGACTCGATCCCGGTGGGGACGTTGTTTGCGTTCCTCGTCCACGGCTGGCTGCGCGTGTGCGGGCCGCATCTACCGATGGCTGTTCAGGCAGCTGCCGGGTCGGGCACGTTGACGTGTACCCACACCGACCGTGCCCGGTTTCGGACGTTCACGGCGGCGACGACGTCGGCGGGTCCA
>NZ_VSRL01000079.1:28915-34013 GCF_012184385.1 Lentzea indica | reverse complement strand
GGCGAGCATGCGCAGCACGGCGGCGTTCTCGCGTGCCCACACCGTCACGGCCTTGTCGCCCGCGCGCCGGTCGCGTTCGGCCTGTACGCGCTCGTCACCGGTGCCGGCTTCGTCTGTGCGTCGCACTCGCAGGTATCGCTTCTCCGCGGCTTGGCGGCTCGCGACTCCGAGCGCGGGGGCGAGGTCGGCCCAGCTCGTGCCCAGGGCGCGGGCGGCTTCGATGAGCTGGGGTTCCCAGCCGGACAGTTCGTCGCGCAGCCGGCGGAGCAGCATCAACGCGGCCAGAACCTCGTTGGCGTCGCCCGGGGTGGCCGCCGCCGCCCGGACGGTTTCGTAGTCACTCGTCATGTCGTCCTTCCGGTGACGCTCGGCACTTGTCATCGTTCCGATGACATGCTACAACGGTGGTGCAGCGCATTGACAGTCCACAAGGAAAACAGGAGGTGTCAGATGTTGATGCGCACTGACCCGTTCCGTGAGCTGGACCGGCTGACGCAGCAGGTGTTCGGAACCACGGGTACGTGGTCTCGGCCCACGGCGATGCCGATGGACGCTTACCGCGACGGCGAGCAGTTCGTGGTCTCGTTCGACCTGCCGGGCGTGTCCCCGGACGCGATCGAGCTCGATGTCGAGCGCAACGTGCTGACCGTCAAGGCCGAGCGCCGGCCGGTGGGCAAGGACGTCGAGATGCAGGTGTCGGAGCGGCCGCTGGGCGTGTTCTCGCGGCAACTGTTCCTCGGCGACGCGCTGGACACCGACCACATCGACGCGCAGTACGACGCGGGTGTGCTGACGCTGCGGATTCCGATCGCGGAACGCGCGAAGCCCCGCAAGATCGCGATCAACTCGGGCGAGGACGCGCCCAAGCAGATCGACGCGTGACTCACCCGGCGGGCGGCGGCCGACCGGGTGATGACAGGTAGGCTTCCGCCCGCCATGAGACCGCAGCCCCAGTGGACGGCGTTAGACGTCTACGCGTCCAACTCCGACCTCTACGCCGATCCCCGACTGGTGGAACGGGTGGACTACCGGCGTCGCTTCCGGCGGCACCGGCCCCGTACGCCGTCCGTCGTTCTCGCCCCGCACGGCGGTGGCATCGAGGTCGGCACATCGGAACTCTGCCTCGCGATCGCGGGCTACCACCCGTCCACGCGCGTGCCGATCGGCCAGACGCACGACTACTGGATGTTCGAGGGCCTGCGGTCGTACGCGAACGACGAGCTGCACGTGACCTCGTCGAACTGCGACGACCGCGTGGCCCGCACCCTGGTCTCCGGTGCCTCGCACGCTCTGGGCCTGCACGGCTGCACGGCCGCGGCGGCGGGCTTGGAGGACCACGACCGTGCGGTGCTGGTCGGCGGGCGTGACGCGTTGCTGCGGCTGGAGCTGCTGGCGTCGTTGCGGCGGGCCGGTTTCCACACGATCGACGCGGTGGACCACCCGATACTGGGCGGCTACGACCGGTCGAACATCGCGAACAGGACGCGGTCGCGGCAGGGCGCTCAGCTGGAGCTGACCACTCCCCTGCGCACGGCGATGTTCGAGGAGAACTCGCGGCCGAACCGCCGGCACACGACGACCGAGGTGTTCTGGGGCTTCGTGCACGCCTGCCGGGCGGCTCTGGCTGCGCGCGAGGCTCTCAACAACTGACCGACGTGACGAGCGGGGTGGACCGGTCGGTCCACCCCGCTCGTCACGTTCGTGTGACTACAGGTACTTCTTGAGCTCCCGCTTGGCCAGCGACATGCGGTGGACCTCGTCGGGGCCGTCGGCGATGCGCAGGGTGCGGGTCGCGGCCCACAGCTCGGCGAGCGGGGTGTCCTGGCTGACGCCTCCGCCGCCGTGGGCCTGGATGGCCTTGTCGAGGACCCATTCGGTCATCAGCGGGGTGCCGATCTTGATGGCCTGGATCTCGGTGTGGGCGCCCTTGTTGCCGACGGTGTCCATCAGCCACGCGGTCTTGAGGACCAGGAGCCTGGCCTGTTCGATGCGGACGCGGGCTTCGGCGATCCACTCGTGCACGACGCCCTGGGCGGCGATGGGCTTGCCGAACGCCACGCGGGACGACGCGCGCCGGCACATCAGCTCCAGGCCTCGCTCGGCCATGCCGATCAGGCGCATGCAGTGGTGGATGCGGCCGGGGCCGAGACGGGCCTGCGCGATGGCGAAGCCCTCGCCCTCACCGGCGATGAGGTTCGACGCGGGGACGCGGACGTTGTCGAACTCGATCTCGGCGTGGCCGCCGTGGGCGTAGTCGTGGTAGCCGAAGACGTGCATGGCGCGCTTGATGGTGACGCCGGGGGTGTCGCGCGGGACGAGGATCTGGGACTGCTGGCGGTGCCGGTCGGCGTCGGGGTCGGTCTTGCCCATCACGATGAAGATGGCGCAGTTGGGGTTCATCGCGCCCGATGACCACCACTTGCGGCCGTTGATGACGTAGTCGTCGCCGTCGCGTTCGATGCGGGTGGCGATGTTGGTGGCGTCCGACGAGGCGACATCGGGTTCGGTCATGCAGAACGCGGAGCGGATCTCGCCGTCGAGCAGCGGCTGCAGCCACTGCTTCTTCTGCTCGTCGGTGCCGAACATGGTCAGCACCTCCATGTTGCCGGTGTCCGGCGCGGCGCAGTTGAGGGCTTCGGGGGCGAGGTGGGGGCTGCGGCCGGTGATCTCGGCCAGTGGCGCGTACTGCAGGTTCGTCAGGCCGCCGCCGTGTTCAGCGTCGGGCAGGAAGAGGTTCCACAGGCCCTGGCGGCGCGCTTCTGCCTTGAGCTCTTCCAGCACGGGCTGGCGCTCCCACGGGTCGGCGGCGTCGTGCAGCTGCTGTTCGAGGACGGCCTCGGCCGGGTAGACGTGCTCGTCCATGAACGCGAGCAGCTTCGCGCGCAGTTCCTCGGTCTTGGCGTCGTAGGCGAAGTCCATGTCAGAGCTCCTTGTGGGCTGCGGCGAGACCCTGCCGCACGAGGGGGACGGTGAACGCGCCGAGCTTTTCGAAGCCGGCGCCGACGGTTTTGCCGCTGGCGAAGCGGTAGTGGATGCCTTCGACGATGACGGCGAGCTTGAAGTAACCGAAGGCGATGTACCAGCCCAGACCGGAGGTGTCGATGCCGGTACGGGCGCTGTAGCGGGCGACGAGCTCGTCGGCGGAGAGGAACCCAGGCATCGACGGGACGGTGCCGGTGATCGGGTCGTTCTCGACGTCGAGGCCCTGCCAGTAGACGTAGAGCAGGCCGAGGTCGGCGAGCGGGTCGCCCAGCGTGGCCATCTCCCAGTCCAGCACCGCGCTGATCCGCAGCGGCGAGTCGGTCACCAGCGCGTTGTCGAGGCGGTAGTCGCCGTGGATGATCGCCACGCGCGGGGAGTCCGGGACGGTGCTAGCCAGCTTGTCGCGCAGTTCGTCGATGCCGGGCAGGTCGCGGCTGCGGGAGGCGTCGAGCTGCTTGCCCCACCGCTTCACCTGCCGCGCGAGGAACCCTTCCGGGCGCCCGAAGTCGCCGAGACCGACCGAGTCGGGGTCGACGGAGTGCAGCTCGGCGAGCACGTCGACCAGCTTGCGCGACAGCACCGTGGCCTTCTCGGAGTTGAGCCACGGGCACTGCGACCGCTCCCGCAGCGCCGATCCCGGCATCTCCTCCATGAGGTAGAAGGGCGCGCCGATCACGGAGCTGTCCTCGACGAGCTGGTACGCGTGCGGCACGGGGACGTTCGTGTCCGCGAGGGCGGAGATGACGCGGAACTCGCGGGCCATGTCGTGCGCGGTGGCCAGGACGTGGCCCAGCGGCGGGCGGCGCAGCACCCAGCGCTGGGTGCTGTCGGTGACGCGGTAGGTGAGGTTGGAGCGGCCGCCGGGGAACAGCTCGCCCGACAGCGGGCCTGTGCCCAGGTGCGCGGCCAATGCCTCCAGGTCGAGGCCGGGAAGGTCTGTCACAGGTTCACTCCGAGGGTGGCGAGGTTGGCGCGGGTGAGCTCGGCGCTGGTGTGGCGGAAGGCGTGCATGCCGACGGCATGGGCGGCCTCGACGTTGATCGGCGCGTCGTCGAAGAACACCGCGCGCTCGGCCGCGACGCCGATCTGGTCGAGGGTGTGACGGTAGATGCGCTCGTCCGGCTTCCGCAGGCCGATCCTGCCGCTGATCACGACGGTGTCGAACAGCTCGATCAGCAGGTCCTTCGGGTAGCCCTCGCCCCAGCTGTTGGACAGCAGCGCGGTGTGCAGGCCGGCGGCGCGGGCCTTGCGGACGAGCCCGACCATCGCCGGGTCGGGTGTCGCGCCGCCGAACATGCGCTTGAGCAGCCCGTTCTCGTCGATCTTCTCGCCCGTGGTGGTGATCAGCTCGGCGGCCAGCAGCCGTTCGAACTCGGCCACGGTCAGCTCGCCGGTCTCCAGCCGGAAGACGGGGTTGTCGGGGAGCGCGTCGCGGCTGAGCCACTCGCGCATGATGCGGCCGTAGGCCTCGCGGTCGATGGCCTCGGCGTGCAGCCACGCGCCGACGAACTCGGGCACGGAGACCGTCAGGACGCCGCCCCAGTCGAAGACGAGGGCATCGACGAGCGGCTGCTCAGGAAGCGTTGTGTCACCCACGAGCCGAAGGGTACCGACCGGTCGGTATGTCGGCAACCGGTGAACGGCGGACATCAACTTTCGATGGATGGGACAAGTTCTCCTTCAGCGGTTCCCGGCCCTCGTGGACCTCGATACGTTCGAGTCCGAAGGGGGTCGAAAACTGATGTCAAGGATTCTGACGGTGGCTGCGGCCGCCGCGATGGCGCTCGCCGTCATCCAGGTCCCGGCTGCTCAGGCGGACAGCGACGGCCGGGTCGTCAAGACCGACAAGGGCGCCGTGCAGGGCACGGTGACCAGCACTGACCGCACGTTCGGCAACATTCCGTTCGCCGCACCGCCGGTGGGTGAGAACCGGTGGCGCGATCCGCAGCCGGTCGCGGCGTGGCAGGGGGTGCGGGACGCCACCAGGCCGAGCCCGGACTGCGCGCAGACGCCGCAGCTGGGCCAGCCAGCCTCGGAGACCGAGGACTGCCTGTACCTCAACGTCACCACGCCGGCGAAGAAGACGGCCAAGCCGCGGCCGGTGATGGTGTGGATC